>NZ_JBFRFF010000010.1:0-165660 GCF_052114685.1 Rhizobium sp. 2YAF20
GGCTGCAAAACCGATCATCTCACGCAATAAATCTGCATCCGCGCTCTTCTCAACAAGCGAGCGCACGTCCATCATGTCATTGGTCATCGGTGGTCTTTCCGTCAGGTTGGTCTTCAACAACCCGACCCTAGCGGAAAACACTGATGGCCGCCCGCAAACCCGACCACCCGCTACAGCGCTATGAAAAACGCGCGGGCGCTCGGCTTTGCTACCTTCCGTCAGCTACACCACTTCCCGGGACACGATCGCTCCTCGTCAACATTCATCAGTCGAGAGTAGCCCTCGACGTCGGCTGCCAGAATTGCAGAAAGCTTTCTTTCAAGCGGTGGCGCTTCCATACGAACGGTCCGATTCCGTGTACCATCAGTCTTTAAAACGATCACGAAAGCTGACTCAATGACGAGACCATCTACGTTTCCAGCGACAGAACGGTCTCCGTTCATCAACAGATGACGGGACAAATTTGTTCCGTGGCGGCGATGGCAAACATCGGTCGCGCATGGAAATGAAAGCGACGCTAACCTCAACCGGCTTGATCCGCACAAGTGCGGCAAATCATTCGCCGTCGGTGCTGCTCCGGAAAAAGGAGCAGTGACACCGCTGCGTTGCCAGAGCCTGCGCTTTGACTTCGGCTAAACACGCAGGCGGCTTTGTGGCAAGCCCAGGCCCTGACCTAAAGTTGCTGTTGCACTTCCCTTTTGCGAGTTGGCTGGGCTCGCCATCTTCTCCTTCCGGTTTTTCGCCGGGTCCCCCGCGTCGCGGATAAAATGAGTTCATCACGCAAATTCGATCCAGGCAGGCGCATGGTCGCTGGTATGCTCCCACCCTCGGACGAACTTGTCGACCCCGCCGCCTATAAGCCCGTTGGCGACCGAAGGACTGAGGAGGAAATGGTCAATACGCAGACCGGCATCCCTAGCAAACGAGTTGCGAAGATACTTCCAGAACGTATAAATCCGCTGGTCCGGGTAAAGCTCCCGCAGCGCGTCAGTCCACCCCTGCTCCACCAGTTCGCGAAAGGCTTCCCGGACTTCTGGCCGATACAGGGCGTCGTCGACCCAACGCTCGGGCTTGTAGACGTCCAGCTCGGTCGGCATAACGTTGTAGTCACCGGCCAGAACCACAGGCACTTCGAGCGCCAGCAACTCTTCGGCGTAGTCGGACAACCGTCGAAACCAATCGAGCTTGTAATCGAACTTGGGTCCGGGTGCGGGATTGCCATTCGGCAGATAGAGGCAACCGACCAACACGCCGTCGACAACCGCTTCGATGTATCGGCTATAGCTGTCGCTGTTATCGCCGGGAAGACCGCGTCGTGTTTGCACCAGCTTGCGGCCACGTGAAAGGATCGCCACACCGTTCCAACTCTTCTGGCCATGCCAGATGGCTTGATATCCTGCTCGTTCAATTGCCTCCTTGGGAAATCGCTCATCGGGAGATTTGAGTTCCTGCAGACAGACGATGTCAGGCCCCGCCTCGTCCAGCCAGCGCAGCAGGACATCGAGACGGCCGTTGACCCCGTTCACGTTATAGGTAGCAATTTTCATCGGATCCTAATTTACGGGAACACGTTCTGGACTGAACACCCCGCGATTGATGAAGTTCCCCTATCGCCGGGTGCCAAGACGCGACGGAAGTGGCATGACGGCCTTGACAACGATCTCACCGAGCTGCGCCGGCGTCGGCTGCCGCGGCAGACGCAACAGATCCTAGTTGGCACCCTCACGCATCTCTGCGTAGCCGGTCACGAGCACAACCGGGAGGTTTGGCCATCGTTTCGCAACGACGTTGGCGAGTTGCGATGCGCGCATTCGAGGCATGGTGGGGCCGTAGTGACAAGATTGTTCCTGACGTCACGTTCCAGCCGTTCGATCGCCTCCTGCGCGGAGTGAGCTTCGAGAACAGCGTACCCAAATGAGAGGCCGGGGCTATCTTCGGCCTTCGTGGTTGAAAGGCGAAGGAGCTTGCACGCATCGGCCTGACGACATCGAGACGGCACCTGAGGCTGGTGCCCTCACCGACCAATCTCCAAGCTTACGAGGCCTCGGCGATGGCGGACGGCAAGAATGCCATAAGGTAGGGAACGCAGATCCGGTTCAAGCGTTTGATCCCGACAATCTGGGGCGCGCCGTAAAAGTCATGTACGCATTTCGACGGTCGGTAACAGCACCGAATTGGATTCTGCCCGCTTCGACGATCGGCATTTTTGTGGTTTGCAACGCTGCCTTTGCAGCAGAGGGACCCAAAGTGGCGGCCCCGTCCGAGGCTCTGTTTCTTGTTCAGATTGTCCTGTTTGTCGTCATCGGAAGGTTGCTCGGCGAAGCGATGGTTCGAATCGGGCAGCCATCGATCATGGGTCAGATCATCGGTGGCATTGTCCTTGGGCCATCAGTCCTCGGCGCCCTTTGGCCTGATGCGCAGGCGCAGATATTTCCACCCTCCATCGGACAAAAGAGCATGACCGATGCGGTGGCACAGCTCGGTGTTCTCTTTCTGCTGCTGTTGGCGGGCATGGAGACCGATCTGGGTCTTGCTCTTCGGCTGCGACGCGCCGCCGCCGGCGTCTCGCTTGCGGGTATTGTCCTTCCATTCGCACTCGGTTTTACTTTGGGAGAACTCCTTCCTTCCAGTCTCCTGCCGGATCCGCAAGCCCGGCTGGTCACGTCCCTCTTTCTTGGCACGGCGCTGTCGATCTCGTCGGTCAAGATCGTCGCCTCAGTGGTGCGGGAAATGGATTTTATGCGCCGCAATATCGGCCAGTTGATCGTCGCCTCGGCGATCATCGACGATACCGTGGGATGGGTGATTATCGCGGTCACCTTCGGCCTTGCCGAAAATGGCACGGTCGATCTGGTGACGCTTGCGAGAAGCATCTTCGGCACACTTGCTTTCATGGCGTTCAGCTTCACGATCGGCCGGCGTATCGTCTTCGAAATCATCCGATGGACGAATGACAGGTTTCGCAGCGACCTTCCGGTTCTCAGCGCCATCATCGCGATCATGGGCGGCATGGCGATCATCACAAATCTGATCGGTGTGCACACCGTGCTCGGCGCTTTCGTCGCCGGCATCCTGGTCGGGCAATCGCCAATCCTCACGCGGCAAATAGACGTACAGTTGCGTGCGTTGACGACCGCACTGTTCATGCCTGTCTTCTTCGGATTGACCGGCCTACAAACCGATCTCAGTGTCTTGCGTGATCCGCAGATACTTCTTCTGGCAATCGGCCTGATCCTGATCGCGAGCGTTGGCAAGTTCGGCGGTGCCTTCGCCGGCGCCAAATTTGGCGGGTTTTCGAACTCCGAGGCGATCGCTCTCGGGTGTGGCATGAATGCGCGGGGTTCGACCGAGGTCATCGTCGCCTCGATCGGCCTGTCCGTTGGGGTCCTCGATCAACGACTGTTCTCCGTCATCGTCGCCATGGCGGTCGTAACGACCATGGCGATGCCGCCGACGTTGCGGTGGGCCTTGGCACGGTTACCGATGCGCGAAGAGGAGCGTGGCCGCCTCGAACAGGAGCAGTTCGAGGAGAAAAGCTACCTATCAAAATTTGAACGGATTCTCCTCGCAATCGATCTTTCTGCAAGCAGCGATTTTGCCGGGCATATCGCCGCGCATTTTGCGGCAGTGAGGAAGATGCCTGTCACGGTGCTCAATGTCGTCGGCGATGACAACACGGCATCTCACACACGCGGTGACACGACCAAATCTCAATCGATGCAAGCGAGGACCGAGGCGGCGGCGGAGCGCGTAAGGTCAACCGCCGACCAAACAATCGCAGCAACGGCCGATACCGGGGAAATTGGAGGCGGTGATGTCCATATAAACACGAGGCTCAAGGATGCCGATCTTTCCAAGGTACTGGGAGACGGCTCGGAGAAGGGGCACGACCTACTCTTCATAGGCGTAGAACCAACCGCGGATCCGCATGGCGGCTTCGATGAACGTGTTTGCTTGATGACGTCCGCGTTTAAAGGAACGACCGCGATCGTGTCTTCCAGGGGAAGACGGCCGGAAGCCGACAAGAATGTGCGCATCCTCGTCCCGATCAGCGGGACGGAACGCTCTGTCAGGGCGGCAGAATTCGGGTTTCTAATCGCCAAGGCGACAGGCTGTGCGATCGCAGTGCTTTACATACGCGATCCGCAGCAGACGAGTTCCCTGCCCCGCGTAAGCGATGCCAGCAACGCGCACTTGACGGCGTTCAGGAGGATAGACGAGATTGCAGGCCACTACGGTGTGAAGGTGCAGAAGATCGTTCAGGACGGAGCATCGCCCGAGCTTTCGATCCTTCGTCATGCTCGCAAAGGCCGTTACGACCTCATCGTCCTGGGGGTCAGCCGACGGGCGGGCGATCGATTGTCATACGGTAACATTGCCGATACCCTACTTGAAGCGGCGGATCGGTCTTTCATTTTCATTGAGACGGAATGACGGTGGCCTCAGCTCTTGATCATGGTGCGCTTGGCACTTGTCTGTGGCATTTCTGTCTTTGGAAGGGTGATGGTCAGGACGCCGCTCTAAGCCTGTCGGAGAGCCAGCCTGAGAACCCCTGCGCGATGCTCGCCTGAGCGACGCCGTCGACCAATCCAACGACGCTGCCGCTCGCGGCCAGCGTCTGGGTCAGGAAAACCGGCAGGATCGGATAGAGCATCTCCGTCGAGATGTCGGCAAAGAGGCTCGCCAGCGCCAGAAGCAGGACGTTTCGGGAAATCCAGACGAAGGCTTTCTTTGGCGCTGCTTCAGTCGTCGCTTGGTCGGGCTTAGTTGTAGCGGTCTTGCCCGGGAACGACACCGTAGCGCCGGAGAACCTCAGAAGCGATCGACGAGCGATGACCGCCCGCGGTCGAAAAATTGCGTTGAAGGAGATGGGGCAATCGGATCCACCGCTTCCTACCTCAAACCGCCGGGCTTTAATGCGACATCAGTACTGGGATGGAAATGTTGTTTATCAGCTTCTGTGTTGCCCCACCGAACATGTCCTCGAACAGCGGAGAGTGGCCGTAGGCCCCGCACACGATAAGATCGGCGTTTTCACGGTCGAGGCCAGCGAACAAGGCGCTGGTGAAATCGGTTTCTCCCCTGCCCCGCCATCCTTCTAAAGCGACCGTGACGTCATGTCGTTCGAGATGGTTCTTGATCGCCTGAACATCAGTATTCTGATCGCTGTAGTTGCTGGCAAATACGAAGACAAACACCTTCTTTGCGGCCTTAAGGATTGGCATCGCGTCGTGAACGGCACGCGTTGCCTCCCGGCTGAAATTCCAGGCAATCACCACCTGCTCGCCGATTGGGTCGACGCCTGTCCAGCCGGTTGGCAGAACCAGCATCGGAACGCCGGCGGTGACTAGAATGTCTCTAGGGACTGCCGAATTGGCGAGATGGCGTTGATCTGGATGCGGCTGCGTCGTCACGAGCAGATCCGCGCAGTGGGAAAAGAGCTGTTCAGCAGTGTGCGCTTCCGGCCGTGCCGGGTGATAGTCGAAGTCGAGCCCGGCCTCTTGGGCCGCCGTTGTGAATTCCTCTTCGATCGCCAACGCGCGCTCGCGACTTTCGCCTCCCAAGGCTTCTTTTGTGCTGATATCCACGCCGATCAGTCGCGCTTGGTGTTTCGTCGCGACATTGATGGCGGTGCGCAGGCGCGCTGGGCAATCTGCACCGGCGTCCAGGTAAACAACGATATCTCGATAAGCCATGACGTCCTCCGTTTTCACACGCGTGCAGCCGAACACTCCGTGCTCGAAGATACGCTGTAGGAGACATCAGCCGGCCGGCGGTTAAAAGGCGAACTCCATCACCTGTAACTACCAATGCAGCAGCTTGTGAACGGTTCCATGAGCGAAGACATATTCGGATGGCTCGCAGGCGCGGCGTCTGGAAGCGGCAATCCTTCCGGATCGAAGAGCCTCAAAGACGTCGGGCGAGAAACAACAGCACGGCTCCGACCATCGCCGTCATCGCGCCGCGATAAACCCAATTCGTCTCGTCGATCATGAAGCTGCTCGCCGGATAGGGAAAGTAACCGCTACCCTGCGCCGCCCAAACCAACCCCGCCACAATCAACAATGCTGCGAATATCGACAAAACAAACTTGAGCGATTTCATCCTGCGTCCTTGGTTGATGGTGTTCTTAGGAATGTTGGGCCGTAACGCTTTCGTTGAACCGCATCATGACATCACCTGCCCACACTGATACCGAAAACGAGTGTCAAACGGCATTGAATATTGGCTTTGATCACTTTTGATGAAGTTCTGGCGTCGGCTGCTGTTGGTTTCACATAAGAAATCGGCAGGATGTGTCAATCAATCCGACCATCGACGATGGTCCCTCACGGATTTGCCGTCGATAGCTCCGCCCTTGTCGAGGGGGTCATGTTGATCGCAATTCGCCCGACCAGCAGGTCGAACCTGTGCCCAAGCTGTGGTAGTAGGTCAGAGCGGGTCCACAGGCTCCAGCCTGTTTTTTGATGCTTGAATCACAGATTACAGGCTGATATCTTGACCCATAAATCATACTATGGATTGAGCAATGCATATTGATAATCAGTCTATATCCTGATAGATGTCGATGTACAATCAGCTTACAGTCTGAGAGCGATGGATGAAGAGCGACAGTCGAAAGAGGGGGCGCCTACGGCTCGATGAAAGACTTCGAGCGCTGCAACCGATTGACCGGTTCAGGGCACCGCCGAAGGGATGGGTGCGCGCACTACGCGACGCGCTCGGGATGACGGGCGCGCAGCTCGGCACACGCATTGGCGTGCGACCTCAAACTGTTGAAGCCATCGAGAAGTCGGAAGCCGCAGGCACGATCCAACTCAATACCTTACGTCGCGCAGCTGAGGCGCTGGATTGCACGCTCGTCTACGCCCTCGTTCCAAACAGTTCACTTGAGGCTGTCATTGAGGCGCGCGCGAGGAAAATCGCAACGCGCGAGCTTCAGCGCGTTGCGCATACGATGCGGCTCGAAGCTCAAGGCACGGATGAGGCGGACTTCGAATCCCGCATCCAGGCATATATTCGCGACAAACTCTCCGAGCGCGACCTCTGGAACGAGACATGACGGAACTATTTCAGGAGCCTGAGGACGCCACACCCCTTGAGCCGCATGAGCGAGAGGGATTGCTTCAGACATGGATCACGCACCGCCGCGACCTTAACGAGGCGGAGCAAGAAAACATCGTCGAGGGTGCTGCTTGGGCGCGTGGCCGCCGGCGCGTGTCGATTGAACGAATGCTCAGCGAAGACTTCATGCAAACACTGCACAAGCGGATGCTGGGCGACGTCTGGGAATGGGCCGGAACCTACCGGACGACGGAGCGCAACATCGGCATTCAGGCATACCGCGTTGGAGTGGAGTTCGGCAGCCTATTGAGGGACGTTCACTACTGGATCGAGCATGAGACATTTCCAGCCGACGAGATAGCGGTCAGGTTCCACCATCGCCTGGTCGCAATACACCCGTTTCCGAATGGAAATGGCCGTCACGCTCGCTTGGCGGCCGACCTTCTGATCGAACGCCTTGGCGGCAAGCGTTTCAGTTGGGGCGGCGGCAGTCTGGCTGATGTTGGAGAACTGCGCGCTCGTTACGTCGCAGCCCTACGCGCAGCAGACAATCATGATATTGCGCCGCTGCTGGAATTCGCGCGCACCTGACAGGCGCCGCCTCTTTGTGCATCGCTTCCTTTGAAAGCAACAGAGCCTTAGATATCCGCCGTCGGAGTGGAGTTTGGTCTTGCTCTGTCCGTTGGATGGTCGCTAAGTATTTTGCCATATCTGTGAGCTTTTATGGCCGACAAGCGACCCCGGCTTAATCGAATTCGAGAATCGAAAGCAATTCAATGACCCGACAACTTTCTCTCCGGCGCGATCGGATTTCCGTACTACTGCTTGAAGGCATTAGCCAGAGCGCTGTGGACTACTTCTCGTCATCCGGCTACGCCAACGTGACTCATCTGCCGAAGGCTCTGGATGACAAGGATCTCAAAAGTCTTATAGCCGAGGCGCATATTGTCGGAATTCGTTCGCGCACCAATCTGACAGAGGAAATTTTCCGTTCCGCCAAAAAGCTTATGGCCGTCGGTTGTTTTTCTGTGGGGACAAATCAGGTCGACCTGGATGCGGCCCGCCGGCGCGGGATACCCGTATTCAACGCTCCTTATTCGAACACTCGCTCGGTCGCCGAGCTTGTGATCGGTGAGATCATAATGCTGACCAGGCGGATTTTCCCGCGTTCGGCTTCTGCACATGAAGGCGGATGGGAAAAATCTGCCGAAGGCAGTCGAGAGGTGCGCGGGAAAACGCTAGGCATCGTGGGCTACGGCAACATCGGTTCGCAGCTTAGCGTTCTTGCGGAAAGCATGGGTATGAACGTGCGCTATTTTGATCCTTCAGACAAGCTTCGCCACGGCAATTCAGAATCGATGGCTACGCTCGGTGAGCTTCTCGAAATCTCAGATTTCGTGACGATGCATGTTCCCGAAACCCGTTCGACGCAAAACATGATCACTGAGGCCGAACTGCGCAGAATGAAAAAGGGCGCCCTTTTCATCAACAATTCACGCGGGACCGTGGTGGATCTTGAAGCGCTTGCGAAGGTTTTGAAAGAAGGACATCTCGCAGGCGCGGCTGTCGACGTGTTCCCGAAAGAACCGGCATCCAATAAAGAGCGTTTCGAAACGCCGCTGCAGGGTTTGGACAATGTCATTCTCACTCCGCATATTGGCGGGTCTACGGAAGAAGCCCAGGAGCGCATCGGAGGGGAAGTCTCCAGAAAGCTTGTGGAGTATTCCGACGTCGGCTCGACACTGGGCGCGGTCAATTTTCCCCAGGTTCAACTGCCGCCACGTCCAAACGGCACGCGTTTCATCCATGTTCATGAGAATCGCCCCGGCATGCTAAACAGTCTGAATGCGATTTTTTCGTCCCGCGCACTCAATATCGTCGGTGAGTTCCTGCAGACGTATGGCGAAACGGGTTACGTGGTCATTGAAGCCGAGGGCGTTGGCCAGACAGCGGATGACATCCTTGATGCGCTTCGCCAGATCCCGGGAACGATACGAGCTCGATTGCTTTACTGACGCCGATGGGAAATTGGCATTCTCTAAGTGTTGAGCCTCCACGAGGAGGCCGTCCTTCTTGGAAACGACCGAGCATCAAGTCTGGGATTTATGCCCAGATGTCTCCGACGGTGAAACCCTCGGTGAAGGGATCATCGTTGTCCAACACGATCGTGTTCAGCCCAAAAATCCAGCTCGTACCTGAAAGTGTCGGAACGACGGTCGGGACAGACCATCCTCAGGGCACAGGTTTCAATGCGCCGGTCTGTTATGACGGCGCAAGCACTCGCAATGCCCAGAAAGCAAACAGTGGTTTGTCACCGGACCGCATAGCATGTCTGATATGCGGCACATTATAGAACGACCCCCCAATGCCCGGCGTGAACCAGCCCTGGCCATCCTGTAGAAACTCGCCATCCGAAAGAACAAGGTAGACCTCTTCAGGCGTATGACTGTGATCGGGATAACGGACGTTCGGGGCTAGCAAGGTCACGCCCAGCCAGACGTCCGATCGATCTTCGATTCCTCCCGGACCCAGGATCATGGCGTTGGCATGCCCGTCGACGAAATTTTCGCTGGCGGTCGACTTGTCATAGGTGGGACGTCTACGCCATTCCAGCAGAGGTTCGATTGGCCTGAAACGATCGATGAGATGATCAAGCGAAGAATGCCCCGTTTCCACGTCGAGTGCCTCTTTAAGGTAGGCGCAAACCGGCAACCGACCACCTGGTCGTTCGGATTGGTTTTGCGCCTGGTCCAGCAAGCCGAAGATCTGCGAGATCGATCGATGTCCTTGCGCAGGCGGGGCGAACTCTTGGTATGCGGCGAAACACGCATCGACGAATTCCTGCAAGCTCTGACTTCTCTGGTCCATTATTCCGTCTCCCGCAATCGAGCCGCCGACCTGACTTTCGAAGGCGATATTCCGTAGAGCCGTCTGAAGGCTCGACTGAAATGTGAGGCGTTGTTGAAACCGACGTCGTTGGCGATATCAACGAAGGAAGCTCTTGTTTGCAAAACGAGCGTTCGAGCCTTCTTCATCCGCAGCGTCGTATAGGCTTGCGCGGGCGACGTTCCGGTCTCGACCAAAAACAGTCGCTCCAACTGGCGACGTGAGATGCCGACAGCGTCTGCAATGTTATCGATGGTCAGCTCGTCGTCGATATGTTGTTCCATAAGGATCAATGCGGAACAGAGGCGAGGGTCCTGATAGGCTTCAGACAATGGACGGCGCGGCTGGATATCGGTGCCCGCGCGCGCTCTTTGAATCTGCATCACTTCGAGGGCATTTCGCTCCGCATCCTTGCTGATATGGGATCTCACCAGATAGGCCGCCATATCCGCCGAGCCGCTGCCGCCAGCGCAGGACCCGCGGTCTTTTTCGAGATTGAAGATCTTCTCGGACTCGACCGGATGATCGGGAAATCGCTCGCGGTAGGACTTGTAGTGAAGCCAGCTGACGCAGGCTTTGTGTTTCCGCATCAACCCGATGTCGGCAAGGATAAAGGAGCCGGTGCAAAGGCCGATCAAAGTGACCCCGAGCCTTGCTGCATGAACAAGGTAGGCTCGAGTCTCAGCGTCGAGAGGAGACTCGACGTTGAGCAAGCCGCCGACCACGACGATGTAATCGAACTGGTCGGGCGAACTCAAAGCCGAAGTCGGCGCGACCTTCACGCCGCAGCTCGAAGTGATCAGATGCTGGGTGCTCGCCAGCACCTGCCAGTCGGCGAAGACGCGCCCCGATCTGTCAAACTCGTCGCTGGCAAGCCTGATCGTGTCGACGAACATGGAGAAGGCGGAAAGCGTGAAGGATCTCGCCAGGATAAACCCAATTGTAAGACGGTTATCCTCTTTCTTGCTCGTTGATCGCATTGGAAGCTCCTGTTGGACTAACCGACGGCTGCTTGGGTAGCACCACTCTTCAAAAGGCGGCTTTCATCCCTGTGACAGCGCCAGCGCCTTTCGATAGGCGGCCTCGAGACCGGATCGGACTGCGGTTTCGAAGCCTTTCTCGCGCATGGCGAGGATGCCGGCCGCTGTGGTGCCGTTGTAGGCCACGAACGCTTCGACGGCTACGGCTGGAGACTGTCCATGCCGCTCCTGAAGCCTGCCAGCACCAATGATCACCTGTTGGGCGGCACGGGTGGCCATTTCGACCGGAATGCCCCGCGATACCGCGTCGGAGACCATCGCTTCTGCCAGGAGTGCCGGAAATGCCTCTCCAGAGCCGGACATGGCGGTGAAGTAGTCGATGTGATCTTCGCGTTCGACGATGTCGACCTGTCCGCAACTTTCAAAGATTGTCCGGACGATTTCCAGGTCGCCAGCGCGATCAGATTGCAGAAAGATTGGCGTATATGAAAAACCAAGCTCGGCGGCCGCATTGGGCAGTGCCCTTGCCACCCGGTGCGCGCCCGTGTCCTCGTGGATTTGATCGAGTGTGACCCCTGCCATCACAGAAACAATGAGCTTGTCGGCCGCATCGATCTTGACCGCCTTCCAGTCAGACGGGCGTACCGAAAGAACGACGACATCGGATTGGGCAACCAATTCATTGTTGTCCTTTGTCCAATGGCATTTAATCGCCGCGTCGGCCGTTCCGCTCCGGTACGAGCATGTCAGCGCATTTGGTTGAACAGCACCCGAACTGATCAGGGCCTTGGCCAATGCTGAACCAAGCCAGCCGCCCCCACCGATTATGCCGATGCGTCCCATCTGTCTCATTTTCATTCTCCGTAGTCGTCTGTGAACGAAACGCCCGTGCAGGTGTTACCGTTGTCGATGGCTCGATTTCTTGGCGGCTAGGCAGGGATTGCCGCGCGCTTTCGCTGAAGAGCACCGCGCGAAAGTCGATCAAGAAGAAGGGCGACTGCAACGATTGCAAGGCCGGCACGCAGTCCAAGACCCATCTCCATCCGCGTCAGGCCTCTAGTCACCTCAGCCCCAAGGCCACCCGCTCCAACCAGGCCGGCCAGAACAACCATTGCCAGGGAGAGCAGAATGCACTGATTGAGACCCACGGCGAGCGTCGGCTTGGCCGAAGGCACCTCGATTTTGACTAGAATTGCCATAGGCGATGCACCGATCGCCTGGCCCAGCTCCTTCAGATCATTCGGAACCTGGTTGAAGGCCAGCGTCGTCAGCCTCAGCATTGGTGGTACGCCATAGACGATCGTCGCAATAATTGCCGGTACGCGGCCGAGACTGAAGACCATGACGGCCGGGATGAGGTACACCCAGGGCGGTACCGTCTGCATGATATCGAGGATCGGGCGAATTCCCGCCTCGATCCTTTTGTGACGCGAGGCGACGACACCAAGCGGGAATGCGATCAGCACGGAGACCGCGACTGACACACTGACAAGTGCAATTGTCTGCATCGACGGTGTCCAGAGGCCCGCAGCCAGGCAGAAGCCCAAGGCGAGAGCCGCAAGGATAGCGACCCGCCAACCGGCCACGGCCAAAGCAAGCAAGACGACCACGGCGATGACGGCATATGGCGGCAAGAAGAGAAGCGCCTTTTCGATGGCATCCAACACGGCCTCGATGACGATGCTGATCGTTTGGAACAGCGGGTGAAAGTTCTTGTTGAGCCAATCGACGAATGGCGCGAGCAAGGCTCCGGGCGAATATTCGAGAATTGAAGGATTCATTTCTTCGCTCCATAGCTTGCACTAGCCGCGCCTTGAGCCAGTCGATCGAGAACCATCGTCAGGACGACGATGGCGATGGCGGCATTGATGGATTTAGCAATATCGAGCGTCCGGATCGCGCCGTAGATCGTCTCGCCAAGTCCGCCCGATCCAACGATGCCGGCGATCACCACCATCCCGAACGCCATCATCAGGCTCTGGTTTATGCCGGCCATGATGCTTGGCATTGCAAAGGGCAGGCGGATCTTGAAGAACATCTGCGGGCCGGTAATGCCAGTCGCGTGACCCAGCTCCAGGAACTCGTTTGGTGTCATCCGGATACCGAGAGAGGTGAGACGGAAAGCCGGCGGAACGGCAACGATGACGGTCGCGACCAGCGCCGTCGCCGGCCCGTACCCAAGAAGCGCAATCGCCGGCAGCAGATAGATGTAGGGGGGCAAGGTCTGGATAAGATCGAGAACTGGCTCAACGGCACGATCCAAGGCGGGAACAAACCCGGCGACGACACCGGCTGGAATGGCGACAAGCAGAGCCAGGAATGTGGCCGTGATGACCAGAGCCAGCGTGCTCATGGTTTCCGGCCACAGCCCGATAATTGCGCAGAACACCAAGGCAACGCCTGCAAAGAGGCCGAACCATACATTCACCACCCGCCATCCAAGCACCGCAAAGAGGATCGCGATGACGTAAAACGGAGAAACATCGAGCGCCCAGAGGACGGCACCATAGATATTCTCCAATACCGTTCGGACGAAGTCGAATATGAACTGGGCATTGTCGCCAAGCCACTCGAGCGCACTATCGGTCGCCTGGTCAAAACTATCTGCAAAGCCTGAACTGTCCATTTCGGAACGCTCCAATTGAAGATCGCACTATGCCGTGGCCGGTTCGTCAAGCTGTGTGCCTTTGACGCCGTGCAAGAGGCCGCGGGTTGTCACCACTCCGACGACGGTGCCACCATCGACAACCGCGATACCGTCGCGATCCGATCGCAGGGTCAGTGAGATCAATTCATCGATGTCTGCTTCCGGGCTTGTCGTGAGCAGCGTACCGATATCGGAATTGGGCTGGGCTTGCTGATACTCGGCAACCGATCCCATGACGGAATGCGCCTTTATGAGATGGAGGCGAGATATGCCGGCGACGAACTCGGCGACATAATCGTCGGCAGGGTTGAGGACGATCTCCTCCGCTGTTCCGACCTGAATGATCACTCCGTCTTTCATGATGGCGATGCGATCGCCAATCCGCATCGCTTCGTCCAGATCATGAGTGATGAATACGGCGGACTTTCCCAGTTCCTTGGTGAGCTGCCGGAACTCGTCCTGAAGTTGACGTCGGATCAATGGATCGAGCGCACTGAACGGCTCGTCCATGAGAATGATTTCCGGGTTGGCGGCGATCGCGCGAGCCAAACCGACACGCTGCTGCATGCCGCCCGAAAGTTCTGAAGGATAGCGGGTGAGCCAGTCTGAAAGACCTACCTTTGCAAGCGCGTCTGTCGCGGTCTTGTTACGCTCGACCTTTCCGATCCCTTGCACTTCCAGCCCGAACGCAGCGTTCTCAAGGACCGTCCGGTGCGGCAGAAGAGCGACGCTTTGAAAGACCATTCCGATGTGGCGCGCGCGTGTCCGGCGCAGCTCCGCAGCACTCAGACAAGCAAGGTCATTACCCTTTACCAGCACCTTGCCGAGACTGGGGACGATCAGCCTGTTAAGCAGCCGGATGAGCGTGGACTTGCCGCTGCCCGACAGGCCCATGATGCAGAAGATCTCTCCGCGGCGCACCTGAATGCTCGCATCGGCGACGCCCACGACGCAGTTGTAATTCTGAAGGATCTGCTTCTTGGTCAGTCCCTTGTCCAGAACTGCCTTGACGGCAGCGTTGGCCTTGTCGCCGAAGATCTTCCAAACCGACTGACAGTCGATCAGCACTTCACTATCTGCGATATCGGGTACACTCATCTCGATCCCCTGGAGCCAGTTCGATCCCGGCTTCTCAACTCGATTGATGTTGAAGTCGGCCGCCCGGATCGGACCCGGGCGGCCGTTCGTCCATTAGCTCTTCTTGATGTTTTCCCAGCGCTTGATCAGATCGGCATGGCTGTCGGTCCAATCCTTCACGGCTTGATCCATGGTCTTGCCGTCCTTGACTGCACTATTCATGTTGGTGATGTCATCGATCGGGATGTAGACGCTGGCCATCACTTCACGTGCATGCGGGTTGTCCGCGGAAAAGCCCTTGTGACCGATCCAGTAGTAGCCCTGCGGCGGAGGGTAGACGCCCTTTGGATCCGTGAGGAACTTGACGTCGTACTTCTGCGCCATCCAGGACGGTGTCCAAACGGTCGCGACGATCCATTCCTTGCGGTCGACGGCAGACTTCAACGCGGCGGTCATGGCCGCCGTGCTGCCCTCGACAAGCGGAAGCTTCAGGTCATAGGCCTTGACGACGTTGGTCGTGTCGCGCATCAGACCAGAACCCGGCTCGATACCGACAATCTTGCCGCCGAACTTTTCAGCGTTAGCGTTGAGCTCGTCGATTGAGTTGATCGGCACGTATTTCGGAACGGCAAGTCCCTGGAACAGGCCGTGAGAAACAGGCGAGATCTTTTCGAGCCGGCTCTTGTTTTTGTCCCAATAGTCCTGAGCAACGTAGTCGGTCTGGGAAGCAAGGACCTGAATGTCACCCTTGCTCAGCGCGGCATAGGCAATTCCCCACTCGGAGAACTCGGTTACCTTGACGGTGTACCCTGCATCCTCAAGAACCTTCTTGGTGATCCCGGTGATAGGCGTCAGGTCCTCCCACGACAGAGTTCCCATCGTGATGGTCTTCTCTTCGGCGTGCGCAGGCAGCATCGTCATTCCGACCATGGCTGCGGCGCATAATGCTTTCCACAATGTCTTCACGGTTCTCTCCTAGTTTTCTGTTCCCGTTTCTTTCGAAGACCTGCGGTTCTGCCGGGGTCTCCGCCATCGCGTGGGCTGAAGGGTCATCCTTCCCGGCCAGCACGCAATTCCTGCCATCGGATCACCGAGTTGATGCCCAGCCAGGCGAACGGCTCTGGCGGGAGCCTGGATGGCTTGGGGTGATCCATGTATTGTTCGAGATGCCGGGAGGTGGTCCCGGTCGCCAGTTCGGCTGCCATCATGCCAGCCAGGGTGCTCTTTACGGTTCCGAGCCCGTTTTCGCAGCAGGCGGAGTAAAGCCCTTCTTCGACTTCGCCGAAGGCGGGTACGTGGTTCAGGCTGAGGCAGAGCCGCCCGGCCCAACTATGTTTGAACGGTATGCCCTTGAGACCTGGAAACCGTGCATCGAGCGAGTTCCGATGCTCTTCGGCCATCTTGGCTATGCGCCGTTCCGTTAGGCTGATTGTCGTCTCGTAGGTGTATTTGGTCCGGATCGCGATGCGCGACTGTCCGCCGGACGTGATCTTGCGAACCGTCGCGCCCATCGCGTCTGCGGGAAGCAGCGCCCATCGGTCCTGTCCTGAGACCTTGCGGCCGAAGTCTTCTGCCGGAAACGGCGCGGTCATCGAGGCGTAGGCGAAGATGTGCATCAGACGGCCGCGGAAATGGCCGAAGTCGTCCACATGGCCGTTAACGCCCAATATCACCTTGGGCGCAGTGACCGTCCCGCGCGGGGAAGCAACCGTCCAGACCCCATTCTCGCGTCTCAACGAGGTGACCGGCGAACGTTCGAAGATATCCACCTTGCTTAAAAGCCCGGCGGCAAACTCGCGGATATAGTCCGCGGGCTGGATCAGGACCGCGCCGGGCGTATAGAGTCCGCCGAGATAGTAGTCCGATCCGGTGATCTCGCGCATCTCAGCCGCGTCAAGGAAGGAGTGCTTCTCGCCAGCACCCTTCAGTGACTGACCGAATGCCAGGTTCAGCTTCATGCCGCGCGCCGTCGCCGCGGCGTTGATCTTGCCTGAAGGATCGAACGTCTGGCGCGACATTCGGTATTCGTCCGCCACGCGCGTGGCAAAAGCGAGTGCTGCGCGGTTTTGGGCCATCTCCAATCGGGTGGCGTCCGCACCGCCACTCGAATATTCACTCGAGGAGAGATTGTGCGGAACATCAATCATGAAGCCCGAATTTCGGCCAGCGGTGCCCTTGCCCGCTTCGCTCGCCTCCAGAATGACAATCTTGTCGTTTGGGCGAAGTTCAAGCAGACGCCGTGCCGCGGAAAGCCCCGCGAATCCCGCGCCGATGATAAGCCAGTCCGCCGTCACGTTGCCTTCCAGGCTTCGGACCGGAAACGAACGTTGACTGATCGCCTCCCAGCCCGAGATGCCGTTTTCCACCGGCAGACGTTTGACGGCCTTGGCAATCATCTGATCGCCTCGTCAATCGAACGTTCGGAAACGTCGATCCAGATGGTCTTAAGCTCGGTATACTGGTCGTGGGCAAAGATTGACTTGTCGCGACCACCGAAGCCCGATTCCTTAAAGCCGCCGAACGGGGTCGTCGCATCGCCTTCACCGAAGCAATTCACCGTCACCACACCGGCCCGGATCTCGCGGGAAAGCCTGATCGCGTTGCGCAGGCTTCCGGTGTAGACCGAGGCAGCCAGTCCGTAGGGCGTGTCGTTTGCCAGAGCGATCGCTTGCGAGATGTCGGAGAACGTCGTCACCGACAGGATCGGTCCGAAGATTTCCTCCTGGAAGAGGCGACTTTCGGCCGTAACGCCGTCGATCACGGTCGGCTCGACGAAGATCGACTTGTCCGTCCGTCCGCCGTAAACGACCGACAGTTTTTCCGTGATGGCCTGATCGAGATAGGACTTCACCTTGTCGAAGTGTTCCGGGCTGACCAGCGAGCCAACGCGGTTTTCCGGATCGAGGGGATCGCCCATCTTCCAGTCGCGAAGATACGCACCGATACGGGTCAGAAGCTCGTCCTTGACGGAAGCATGTACGATCAGTCTCGACGTCGCCGAACAGTTTTCGCCCATATTCCAGAAGGCACCTGAGACGACCTGTTCTGCCACGAGATCAAGATCTTCTGCGTCATTCATGACGACGGCAGGGTTCTTGCCGCCGCATTCGAGGACGATGCGCTTCAGATTGCTGTCGGCGGCGTATCGCAGGAACCGTCGCCCTGTCAGCGTCGAACCGGTAAAGCTCACCATGGCGACATCCTTGTGCATGCCGATCGGCTCGCCGACGTCCTTGCCGGTGCCGGTGACGATGTTGAGGACGCCGGCCGGCACACCAGCCTCGTGGGCAAGTTCGCCGACGCGCAGAGTGGTCAGCGACGTCTGCTCTGCTGGCTTGACGATGACCGAGCAGCCTGCGGCAAGAGCAGGGCCGATTTTCCAGGCGAGCATCAGTAGCGGGAAATTCCAGGGCAGCACGCAGCCGACGACGCCAATCGGCTCGCGGACGACGAGCGCCAACGAATTCGCGCCGGTGGGAGCCGTGTTGTCATAGATCTTGTCGATGAGTTCCGCATGCCAGCGGATCGTGTGAATCGTGTCCGGAACGTCGATCGTCTGGCATTCCCGGACGGGCTTGCCGCTGTCGAGGCTTTCGAGAACGGCCAGTTCGTGGCTGTTTTCTTCAAGCAGTTTGGCGAACTTCAGAAGAACCGTCTTGCGTTCGTTCGGCGAGAGCGAACGCCAGCGGCCGTCGTCGAAAGCCTCCTTGGCCTTGCTGACCGCGAAGTCGACGTCGGTGCAGTCGCAGGCAGCGATCGCAGCCAGTACCTTGCCCGTCGCTGGGTTGATCGTGTCGAACGTCTTTCCGGATGCGGCCGGTCGGAAGGCCCCGTTGATGAAGGCGTTTTCCGGAAGCGTGATCGAGCCGGCGATCGCTGCATATTCACCCGCAGTCAGGACTTCATGCATGGTTGGCTCCCAAGATAATCTGAGCGATGGTGCGCTTGAGGTTGGTTACGACCGTCTGCAAAGCGCGTTTTTCTTCCGAGGTCAGAGGGCGGAGAGGTGCCCGTACGTTGCCGACCTTCAGACCGCTGAGCTCGCATCCGAACTTGATCGACTGGACGAACTTGCCGCCGTCGAGCAAGTTCATGAAGGGAAGCATCGCCGACATGATCTTGCGGCCTTTGTCGAAGTTCTTCTCGACGACACAGGCCTCGTAGAGAGCGATGTGCTCCTTAGGCAGGAAGTTTGCGCCGGCACAGACCCAGCTTTGGGCACCCCAGGCGAAGAACTCGAGGGCCTGGTCGTCCCAGCCGCAGGAAAGGCCGATGTGGGGGAACTCACGTGCCAGCATGTGGACGCGTGCCATGTCGCCCGAGGCTTCTTTGATGGCGACGACGTTCTTGGACTTGCCCACGCGGGAAAAGTATTCCTCACCCATCGAGACGCCCATGCGGGCGGGATAGTTGTAAAGCATGATCGGCAGGTTGGCTGCGCGGTCTATCGCCAGCGCATGAACCGCGTTCTCACGCTCGGTCGGTATCGCATAGGGGGGCGAGGACACGAGAATTGCGTCTGCGCCGATCGACTTGGCAGCCTTGGCGTATTCGATCGAATCCTCGGTTCGTGTCGCACCGGTGCCGATGATCAGTGGTATCCGCCCTTTCAGGACATCCTTCGCATGGGCTGCGAGATCGAAGCGCTCTTGCGCGGTCTGGGCGTAGTATTCGCCAGTGGAGCCACCGACGACGACACCGTGAACCTTGGCCTCGATCAGGGATTCGAGGACTTCGGCATAGGCTTTCTTGTCGATGGAGCCGTCCGGAGCATAGGGCGTGACAGCCGGGGGATAGATACCTTGGAATTTCACGATGATTTCTCCATCGACACGGCGACAGGTCCGTCGACGAGCGCGTCAGCTTTCAAACCTTTGGGGGTGATGTACATTTCCATTCTGTCTCGCGAGAGTTCCCAGTGCTCGAACACGAGATCCACAACGGCATCCTCATCATGGGCCTCGATGGCGGCGATGAACCCATCGTGCTGGTCGACTGACAGTCTCATGCGAGCCCACATTTCCTCGGTCCGCGGGCGAAACTGGGTACCGGCGATACGGGCATGGTCGATGAGGAGACGGTTCAGACTTGGCTGGAGATAGACGTTCCCGGACATCTCTCCCATGATTTCGTGGAAACGGTTGTTCTCAAGCACCATCGTCACCGGATCGGTGGCCTCGCTTGCCGTGCGAAACAGCGTCTGGGTCTGCTTTAAGTCCACCAACTGCTTCGGCTTGAAATTCTGCACCGCGAGACGTCCGATCGCCGCGTAGATCATGGGCGCGACCTGGAAGAAATGCCGCAGCGTCGAATGGTTCATCGGGCTGACCCGCGCGCCACGATTTTCCCGGATCTCGATGTATCCGTCACCTGCCAGACGGCGGAAGACGTCTCTGACCGGCGTGCGTGAAAGGCCGTAGCGCTCGCTCAATGTGACTTCGTCCAGGTCTTCGTCCGGCTCGAGCTCCATCGTCAGGATCTGTCGCTTGAGGTCGTCGTACAAACTGTTCTTGCCGCTCTTCACTGAAAAATCTCCAACACTTGAATTTGGATCAGCGGCACGACCTCAATCTGCCTTGGCATTGAAATTGCCATGCGCCAAATCAGGAGTCAACAAAATTGTATACTCTATGTATTATTTGATAATTCACGGAGAGTACAGTTAGGAGGGTATAGTGACCGCCGGTGCCGGTTGATATGGGCCCTTGGATTGCGTCGAGGCACTCAGTGATTGAGTTGTGAGGAAGCACCGTGACGAGGATGCCGACTTTGCAAACATCGACGACGACACGGCCGATCCGAAGATGATGCCCCTCGTCCAACAGTTGATCAGACAGCAGACCAGGCATTGGGACGGCAAGATGGTTGCGGACCCGGTTCAGGAACGGCTCCTGGAGATCATTGCCCTAAAGAAGAAGGCGTTGAGGAAGCACTCAAAGTCCCAGTCGAAGGCAGCCGAACCGGGCGCGGCACGCATATGACTGCGCGCGCCTACATGCCAATTCATCTAATGAGGATGCGCTCCGATCTCCTCTTGTGAGACCTCTGCAGCGAGCCAGGTGCGAAATGCGCTGAGCGGCGGATAGTTGGCGCGCGATTGCGGCCACACCAACCAGTAAGAGCCGGATCCCCGGACCGATCTTTTGAGAAGTGGCACAAGCCGCCCCTCGTTGAATTCAATCTCGGCGAGATAGTCGGGAAGAAGGGCCACTCCGAGCCCGACAATAGCCGCCTGCGTCATCGTCGAAAATTGGTCGAACAACATGCCTGCTATTCTCGGCGGTTCGATGCTTTGCGCGGTAAACCAGGCTCTCCAGGCATCGGGTCTTGTTTCCAACTGCAATAGCGGCAATCCGGCCAAATCACGGGCGCTGTCAACCGGATGCCGGGTCAGGAGCGTTGGCGAAATACATGCCGTCAACTGCTCTTCGAACAACTTCAAATGGCCAGCGTCGCGCCAGTCGTCGGTCCCGAAATGGATCGCGGCATCAAAGCTCTCGGCGGCAAAATTAAATCGCTTCAGGCGGGTTGCCAGATTGATGGTGACGCCGGGGTGCTCGACGAGGAAATCGCCGAGCCGTGGCGCTAGCCATCGCGTGCCGAAAGCTGGCAGGATCGCAAGCGACAGAGAACCGCCTCCCGGATTAGCGGTAAATTCCATGCTGCCTCGCTGGATGAGGTCGAGCGCGCGGCTGACATCTCGGCCATATGCCTGTGCGGCCTCCGTCGGAATGAGTTTTTGCTTGTGGCGCTCGAACAGCGGCCGGCCCAATTGTTGTTCCAGATGCTGGACCAGACGGCTCACAGTACTCTGCGTCAGATCGAGTTCGCGCGCTGCAGCAGCGGTTGAGCCTGTTCGCAAGACGGCTTCGAAGGCCGACAGGAGACTTATCGAAGGAAGAAAACGGCGTGGGCGCATCTCAGCCTATGCATTTTATGCATGAAGTTAGGTCTAGATAGGGTTTTTCTCAACAAACGGCAATCGCTATGGACATAGGCAAGCCATTTCGCACTCTTTTTGAGGGAAAGTCCGTGTCCGCCAACCATGCCAGCAGCGCTTCCAAAACCAGCACTTTTGCCTGGAACGACCCGTTCCTGCTTGACGACCAGCTTTCCGACGAAGAACGGATGATCCGCGACTCCGCCGCGGCATTCGCTGAGGCCGAACTGCTGCCGCGCGTCCAGGAAGCCTATCTCAATGAACACACCGATCCCGAGCTCTTTCGGCTCATGGGCAAGGCCGGCCTGCTTGGCGTGACGCTGCCGGAAAAGTACGGCGCGGCCAACGCCAACTATGTCGCCTATGGTCTCGTTGCGCGCGAAGTCGAGCGCGTCGATTCCGGCTACCGCTCGATGATGAGCGTCCAGTCCTCGCTCGTGATGTACCCGATCTATGCCTATGGTTGCGAGGCGCAGCGTGACAAATACCTGCCGGGCCTCGTGTCGGGCGAGCTCATCGGCTGCTTCGGCCTGACCGAGCCGGATGCCGGTTCCGATCCCGGCGGCATGAAGACCCGCGCCGAAAAAATCGATGGCGGTTATCGCCTGCGCGGTTCCAAGACGTGGATCTCCAATGCGCCGATCGCCGATGTCTTCGTCGTCTGGGCGAAGTCGGAAGCACATGACGGCAAGATCCGCGGCTTCATTCTCGAAAAGGGCATGAAGGGTCTGTCGGCACCAAAGATCGGCGGTAAACTGTCGCTGCGTGCCTCGATCACCGGCGAGATCGTGCTGGACGGTGTTGAGGTCGGTGAAGATGCGCTACTGCCCGGCGTCTCTGGCCTTGCCGGCCCTTTCGGCTGCTTGAACCGCGCCCGCTACGGCATTTCTTGGGGTGTGCTCGGCGCCGCCGAGGATTGCTGGTTGCGCGCCCGTCAATATGGCCTTGACCGCATCCAGTTCGGCAAGCCGCTGGCCAGCACGCAGCTCTTCCAGAAGAAGCTTGCCGACATGCAGACGGAAATCGCCCTCGGCCTACAGGGGAGCTTGCGCGTCGGACGTCTGATGGACGAGCACAGATTCGCACCGGAAATGATCTCGATCGTCAAACGCAACAACTGCGGCAAGGCGCTTGATATCGCTCGCCAGGCCCGCGACATGCACGGCGGTAACGGCATACAGATCGAATACCATGTCATGCGCCACGCGCAGAACCTGGAAACGGTCAACACCTATGAAGGCACGCATGACGTTCATGCGCTCGTTCTCGGCCGCGCGCAGACCGGCATCCAGGCGTTTTTCTGAGGCGCGGCACGGGCAAGACATCTCTGGCGACTTCAGACGGTGGAACTTGCGCCCGTCCAGGCCGGTAAATGGGTCGGTCAGACAGCCGCTAATGTCAGCCAACGCCTTTGCGGGCCCACGCTTCGCCATTGCGGCAATGATTGCACCTTGAGCGCAGTTTCAAAGGCCAAGCTGGCGTTTTGCGAGCATGAAGCTGCGTGCGTCATTGAGGCAGCCCACCGCGAACAGCCGTTCTTCCTGAAAATAGGAAACCGCATACTGCGTTCGGCAGTGCCGTGGGAAATGGCCGCGCGGTCATAGCCGCGGTTGAAACCGGCAATCTGCAATTTGGTTGAATATTGATCCGACCAGAACCAGGGCCGGGGACGATAGGACCGCCCGGCGCCGAGAATGTTGCCAGCGACATGTTCGGCCTCGCCGATGGCATGCGGCACGGATTCGATGCGGATTCGTTCGCCCCGATAGGAGAAGGATGCGCAGTCGCCGGCGATAGGAACGCCGGAGGGCACCGTAAACTTATCGGCCTCGGATCCCCTGCCCTAGATCCTATCCATTGCGTCGGGTGCGGCGAACCCATCGATGAGCGCGAGCGTCGCCTGCGGTTGCTCGAGCTGCGGTAGGTGCCCAGCCTTTGGCACAAGTTGGAACCGGGCATTGCCAAGCGCCTTCGCATAGGCCGCGCCATAGGCCGGGGTCGCAATGCGGTCACTTTCGCCCCAGATCACCAGCGCCGGGATTTGAACCTGGTGCAGCCGCCCGAGCAACTTCGGATCGTGCATGTAGGGATCGGCCGCCAGAGCTTTGAGCGTAGCGATATTGCCGCGTTGCAGCGCGACACGCTCAGGCGGCAAGGTTGAAGGATCGACGAAGAACCGGTTCGGGTCGTGATAGGCGTGCTCGGCGATCCCGCGCGGGGTTAGGCTGAAGAAGTCCGCCATCGGATATTCGGGGAACGCCACCCCCACGGCGTCGATCAGGACGATCCCTCCGACCAGCCCACCGATGTCACGCGACGCCATCTGCGCCGCGAGCCAGCCGCCGAGCGACGAGCCGATCACCAGCACGTCGCGCATCCCCCGTTGCGCCAGGAACCGCAGGTAGAACAGCGCCAACTCGTCAACGCTGTCGAGCCACGCCGGACGGGCGGTTCCATTCCAGCCCGGATGGGTCGGCATGATGACATGGTGTGCTGCCTCGAAATGCTGTGCGATCTCGGCGACCGTTGCAGTCCCACCGCCACCGTGAAGCACCAGCACCGGCTTGCCCGTCCCACCTTCGGCAAAGTGCAACTCGCAGCCCCGCACCATCACCTCATTGTCGATCATCTCGGCCACCTATATCAACATACTTATATGCGTATAGTTATATCAGCATATTGATATGTCAAGCAGCTCCCGTTAGAGTCAGCCGATGAGCACGAATCTCGAGACCCTTGGGCGCGCCGTCAAGCGCGCGCAACATCGCCAACATCGCGCCGCCGACGCCGCCTTGGCAGTGATCGATACGTCGATTGTACAGTGGGACGCGCTGCGCGCCATCGATCGCGCCCCGGGCGCATCGGCACACGACTTGGCACTGGCGACCTTCCAGAGTGATCAGTCCTTTGGAACGCTCGCAAATCGGCTCGAAGCGCGCGGGCTGATCAAACGCCAGTCCGGCGAGGGACGCCGTATCGAGCACCACCTGACATCGGCGGGCGAGCGCAAACTTTCCGAGGCCAACGTCATCACAGAACAGGTACGGGCCGAACTGTTTGCCCCGCTCACTCAGTCCGATCGCGGCGACCTGCAACGTATTCTTGATAAGCTCCTAGCCTGATCTGGCAACGGATATTTGGCCAGTAACTCTTGAACGATGTTGGGATCCGGAATCTAGGTTTGCGCAAGCTCGACACGCCTTTTTTCCGTCCCCGCATCTTCGTCGGACCGGAGGTTGTATATTCGGGTATTCGCTTCGGCGAAACTCACCCTCTCGCCTAAGAATATCGCCGTCGTCGTCGCATGTTACAGAACTTCCGCCCCCTTTGCCTTGAGGGTCCGACGTAATGATCCGAGATGAAGAGCCGCGACGGAAGCGATATCGGCTACGCCTCGCTTAGACGCCCCCATCGATTATGATTTTGGCGCGCAATAATTTTTTGCTGGTCAACCCTTCGCAGAAGCGCTCGTATATCGACAAGAGGGTTGTGCGGGCACTTTCCCTCGCACCATCACTATCAAGCGAGTCAACGAGGCTTATCCCAGCGGCGATCTGCCAATAAATCGCGTCTTGTGCGGACGCCTGTCGCATTGCCTGCCGAAATAAGGTCTCGACGAGCAAGGGTTGACTTAATCCTTGATCCTTAAGGATCTCCCCCTTCTTTCTCAGTAACTCCGGCATCATCCAGCGGTAGCCCTTCTGCTCCGAGAAACGGAAAGCGTTGCCAACTTCATTCAGGCCTTCGCTGAAGCGGCCCATGGACTGCATTGCCGAGGCAAGTTCGCAAAGGAAAAAGGGATAGAAGAGGAGATACGCCGCTTCGCGCATCTCGCCGAGTCCGCATTGAAGCGCTTCAACTCCTTCGGCCGGTTCGCCCAGTCTGGACGCCAAACTTCCCTTGACGCACAAGCCGACGGCATGGAAAGGGCGCAGACCATGCTTAAATGCATGTTCTAGCAGTTCCTCGCCCCACTCTTTTGCTCGATGCAAATCCTCAAGGCTCAATGACACGAACCCGGCCGCCCATGCTAGCGCGACACACAGTACAAAGGGTTGCTTTGTTTCCCGCGCTTCGCGAATGGAATCCTCCGCCGTTCTAACTGCAGAGTCCAATAGGCCCCGTGAAATCAGGTTGACGGTATTGTGAGCCATGGACGAGGTGCGAATGTCGGCACCCAGTCTAAGCATATCTTTGCGACGACCTTCGAAGGGGAGGTGTTTCGCCGCCCATTCAAGCCGCTCTGCAGCCTCTTTGTGCTCGGCCAGATAGGTCTGAGGAATCCCCACCAGCCATGCGGCCGTCGCCCGTGCATGAACGTCGCCTTCCTTAACAACAAGCTCATATTCACGGGCGAACTCCATCGCATCTTTCAGCTCCATAGATCGCGCGGAGAACAGCCATAATGCGCAAGTCACTCGCTCGCGATAATCAAAGTCATCGAACGTTTTTGCCAGCGCCAAGGCACCCATAAGCACCTCCTTGCCACGATGGCTCATGCCTTGGGTATAGATCAGCGCGAACCCCAAGGCGCATCGCAATACCATCTCCGTACGGGTTCCCCTTTCTTCGCCAATGCAATCGAGTGCGCGTTTAGCCCAATCGCCGGCTTCCGAAACGAGCGATATGGCGGTCCAGAAGTCACTTGCGGCCGCAGCCAGTCTCGTTCCCAGAACACAGTCACCTTGCTGAGAGAGAGCCCAGCTTAGAGCGGCGCGTAGGTTATCGATCTCTCGCCGAAAACGGCCGATATCATCTATTGAGGCCTGAAGATGCCGCTCTTCTGAGAACGGGTGAAAGAACCTGAGGAAAAATTTAGTAAATCTGCGCATCGTCCGCCTGAAATCATCGCGAACCCCGAGTTTTTCGAGCGCATATACTCGCACTGTTTCGAGAAGACGCCAGCGTGGAGAAGCTTCGGACCCCTCGAAGGTCACCAGCGATTTCGAGACAAGATTGGAAATTTCGAGCGCCGCTTCCGCCTCTGTCTCACCGCTGACTGCCATTGCCGCTTCCAAGGTGAAGCCGGCAGGGAAGGTTGCCAGGTTACAGAGAAGCTGACGTTCGGTTTGCGGCAACAATTGATAGCTCCAATCCAGAGCCGCGCGCAGCGTCTGGTGTCGAGGCAACGCCGTTCGGCGTCCGCCCGTTAGGAGCACGAAACGATCATCCAACCGGCCGGCGATCTGCTCTATGCCTAAGGTCGCAGCGCGAGCGGCCGCGAACTCAATGGCCAGCGGAATCCCATCAAGATGTCGACATATACCGGCGATGGCCGACAGTTTTTCTGCGTCTGGCGTGAAATCCCACTGTAAAGCTCTGGTCCGCGCGACAAAAAGTTGGACTGCGCTGTGTTCCAAGGCGTTATCCGTTCGCCCGCTGATTGGCACCTCAAGCGGCGGGACGCGGTAAGCGTATTCCCCTTCGATGCGAAGAAGTTCTCGGCTTGTCGCAAGCACCGACACGTTCGGGCAGGCGCGAACGATCGCCTCCACAAGTGCGGCGGCGGCATCAATGAGGTGTTCGCAGTTGTCGATCACCAACAACATTTTCCTGCCACCAATTGCTCGTGCGACCAGTTCGGCGGAAATCTCGTCCCCTTGAAGATGCAGATCGAGAGCTTGCGTGAGCGCCGTGGAGACACGGCCTGGATCCGAGAGCGACACAAGTTCGACGAAGATTGCATCTGGCTCGAAGGTCTGTAGCAGATGGCGGGCAATTTCGGATGCCAGTACGGTTTTTCCGATTCCGCCTGGGCCTGTCAACGTCACAACCCTGTAGGCCGACATGAGCGTTAGAACCTGCGCAATCGCAGTTTCGCGGCCAATGAGATCGGAGGTCGAGGCAGGAATATTTGTAAGATACGGACGCTCCGCTGGCCCCAGTCGCATCGGAGCTGAGGAAGCGTTGATGGCGCGACGGAACGTCCAATTGCCAAGCAGTCGGTATCCGCGGCCCGAGATGGTCCTCAGCAAGTTGCGGTCCTTGCCGAGAGCCTTCCGAATGGCCGATATGTGGACTTGAATAGTGTTTTCCTCGACGGCGATCCCCGGCCAGACACGCTTCATCAGGTCGTCCTTAGAGACGATTTCGCCGGGGGAGATCACGAGCGCTGCCAATATATCGAAGGCACGGCCACCAATCGGAACTGGTGCTCCCAGTGCGCGTAGCTCTCGCGTCGCGAGGTCTAACTCCCAACCGCAGTACTCGCAGAGGCTTTGCTCGATCTGTCCCAAAGCGATCTAATCTCTTTTGCTGCCAGGCAATTGGTGGCACCGAATTCCAAGAATGCGAGCGAAACTGAAAACATTATTTGTTCGCTCGGCGGCATTTCTTCAGGTTTTTTCAGATTCTTGCAGGCCACTTAAGTCGATTAGATGACCACGATGCGCTAATGCTACCCCAGCAATATGCCGCGGCCAACCGAGTTGCCGCAACCATATTCTATTTCCTTGAGCGTTTGCACCTTAGAAATTCCCGCTGAAAGAACGATGGAGAATGACATGTACAATGGCAATTTACTCCTTGGATCTCCGCGCACAGTGGCAGCCCCCCCGCTCGACGCACCGGTCGTGTTCGTGGTCAGCAATGACAATACGATGAATAGTGTTTTGGACAGTAGGGTTTTCACACAGGGATGGCGAGCAAGCATCTGCCAATCCGCCAACGAGTTCTTCGCATCTAATCGCACTGCGAATTGCAGCTGCGCCGTTTTTGATGCGAGCTTACCGGACTTAACAGCGTCGGCATTGACACGCCTTATCTGCCTTAGCGCAGTCCGTTGGCCCTTAATTCTTCTAACAGGACCTGGCGATCCAGTCATGACGATAGAAGGGACAAAGTTTCATGTTACCTTCATACCGAAGCTTTCAGACATGACCGGCCTTATTGAACAAATCCGTACCGCCATCGGCGCGTCGAGCAAAATTAGCCGCCTCGAAAGCCGATATCGCTCGCTGTCACCTCGTGAGCGCCAAGTCATGGGGTTCGTCGTCGAGGGATTGTTGAACAAGCAGGTCGCCTACAGGTTGAACATAAGCGAGGTTACGGTGAAGGCCCATCGTGGACAAGTGATGAGAAAGATGAGTGCCCGCACCTTACCCGATTTGGTCAACATGGCTGCGAAGGTTGGACATGATCTTGAAGCGGTTCATTAGCGGAGTTCACCAGATAAAAGCGCAATGAGGCAACTGCCACCAAGTTCAGCCCTCGCGAGCGCGCTAGCTTAGGGGCGACATCTGTCGTCGGGCGCATCAGGTCTATCGACATCAGACGGTTCTATGGCCTCCCGCCGATGCTCGAGCATCGGCGGCGAATCCAAGATGTCGCCAAGATAGTCGATGTCGACCCCTGCGACACCGCATTCTGAAAAGACATCCCGCCATCGTGCGATCCATCCGGCCACTTGGTTCCATTCGTGCCAAGCATCCTCTTTTGACATGCCGAAGCGAGGTGCCGCCGCCAGGGCGTGTACGATGCTGAAGTCGTTTAGAAGCCTGGGGTTCGAAGAGATCTGGATCGCCTGTTGTCCAAGACCGTTCATTTGTGTCGGAATGTCGAAAGCCGGCGACAGCAGCCATCCTTCCTCGTTGTGAAGAAAGGCATGGTTCTTCGTGTGGTCGTCGGTGTTGTCGATCATGATGTTGAACGCCATTCTGCGGAACAGTTCTCGCTGCATCGACTGGATGCAGTCGGGGACTCCATGCCGTCGGATGATCGCTGCGATGGTGGCATAGCTGTCGTCGGCCTCGGAAGCCAGCATCGTGCGTGCTGAAACAGCGTGGACGCGCCGATCATCAATACGGTCAAAACGACGGATCATCAGAATATGATCGATACCGCCGGGGATGACCCGTGACGACGCGACGTATAGTCCGGCTCGACGGGCCAGCTCCATGCAGGCATGCTCGACAAGGAGTTGATCCACGTTGCTGCCACGCGGAAACTTGGCGATCCACTCCTCCCCGTCATCGTCTATCACCATCTTGGGGTGGGCGCCGCCCATACTGCCGGCGCTGGCAATGAGCTGCCTTTCTCGTTCGCTAAGAGGTTCACGCTCGAGGACGCGCGCAATCAACGCCTCCGCTTTCTGAAGGGAATCCACACTCATGAGTGGCTGTTCGTCGACGGGACTATACTCGTCAAAGCTGGAAGACATCCCAAGCGCACCGAAACGGTGGTCGCCCGCATACCAGAGCGTGTCGAGGGGGCTCATGCGCGACGGGCGTGAGACGACCCTGATCATGCGCTCACCCCAGCGATCGGGCATGGCGTCTTCGATTGCGCCAGGAGCCACCATGTCCTTCAAGGGAGCATGCACCTTCTTGTCATGGGTGAGGTCCGGAGAGAGGGGAAATCCCGAACGCCTCCACTCGTCATCCAGTTCAAGAAGGCACCTCCGATTGCTCGCCTCGAGCTTCACCCGCCCAACGAGGCGCGGCTCGAGCGGGTTTTCGAGATACCAGACTGCAAGAAAATTTCCTCGGAAGTCGCCCATGCTACCCTCTCTTTCGGCTCGCCCGGTTCACGTCGAGCATTGTGGCGTACTCGTCTTCGCCAGGCTTGAGAATTTCAGCTAGCTGCTCGGACTTCCCAAAGATCCAAAGCGCCGCCGCGTAAACACCTATCGACACCTTTGCATCGCCCGCCTCCATCCTGCGCAGCGTAGGGATCGAAGTCCCCATCCTCGCGGCCATGGTCTTCAGGCTGTCTCCTCTACGCTCGCGGGCGGTGCGCAGATGAGAGCCAAGTGTTTCCAGCGCAATCAGCGTTGCGTCTGTTAGTACTTCAAGCGACGTGGAGCTCTTGGACATAAACGTAAGTTTTCTCATATTGACGTATTTGTACACACATATGTTCTTCTTGTGCAAATTCAAGAACTACCCGCTCATCCCAGGAACGTGGGGGGATTCGGGAACAGCCTCATGCATTCGACAACAAGGCTTGTCGACCATAGTGATACCGTCATAGGGCCTCACGGATTGAAAGACGAACCCAACAATGTCGAAGTGATAGCTGGTGGCAGTTGCCACAGTGCTGGTCGCTATCCACCCTCCTCCTAGGATCTAAAATACCGGATAAAGGTGGGCTGCGAGGCTCGTAACCGTCCTGTCGACGTCTCTTGCTCGATACCGGACGGGGGTCGCGGTTCTGAGACCCCTCGTCGGCTCTGCCGGCCCACTGGGCCTCTCCACCGGCCGCCTGAAATCGGCCGGCCACGAAAACGACGGCAATTGGATTTTGTCGCTCACGTCATAGGCAATCGTCTCGGAGACATTTGCAGCCCAGGCCATCTCCGTTTCCCCCCATCCCGACCTTATCACGACCGGGTGGCCAGCAGAGCCGTCTCAGCGACCTAGCGCAGAAGTCGCGGCTTGCGAAACGCAAACCATACCCAGTCGATCGAAAATCCGAAATGCGAGAAGCAGACCATAGGGCCACACGCGATTATCCACCGAGGCTGCAAAGAACAACCGCCTCATCGAAAATGATGAGGACGAAAAGACGCCAAGCGATTGCCCTTGCCGGCTTTACAATAGTCGAGAAGAGTTTCGAAGATGCGGATTTCGTTCCACGGTTCATCATTCGACTAGATGCGCACGCGACGCTGCGGGTTCGAATCGATCTGCAAAATATTGGGTTTCGTGTGCCACGAGCCCGTCGTTAAATTCCATTATGCTCACCGCGTAGGACGGTATGCCGTCGTAGGTCAGCGTGAACTCGGTGATCCAGAGATCGTCGCTGCCGATGATCCTCCGGACTTTAAACCGCTTCTTGTTTGGTTGGACAAACCTACTCTCCTGGATGTTCCGCCGACCAAGAATTCGCTCGCCCGACTGCGGATATTCGAGCACCGCGTCCTCGTGGTAGATCTCGTGCTCGACATCGAAGTCGTTCGCGTCGGAAGCCGCCCAATGGCGATCCAGCGCCGCCCGTTTGGTTTTATCGTCCATTTCCAACTCCCACCAAAATGCGAGTGCGTCTCGCCGTTATCCGGGCGCGGCTCTATTGACCGGCGAGCGTCGCGGTATAGTGGCCCAGCTTGCTCTCAATTTCATTGTCGGTCTGAAGGCCCATCTGCATCAACTTCGAGATATTCGCCTGTGCTTGCGGCCTCTGGACAGAGGTGATGAACGCATCCCAGCCTGCCCCGATTTCCGGGTCAGACGGCAGGCTCGCGAAGTCGACAAGCCGTTTGGTGTCTGCAATCGCCTGCTTGTCGAACTTCGAAACGCGGCTCGCGAGCGCCTCGACGAAACCGTCCAGTTCGTCGTCGGGAAGCGAACGGTTCACGTATCCGTATTTGTCTGCCAGATCACCATCGATATCGTCCGAGCCAAGAAGGACCTCCAGCGCCCTTCCGCGACCCATTAACCTCGGAAGGCGGGCCATCGGTCCGCCGCCGGGCACAAGTGCAGCGCCGACCTCCCATTGCGACAGGATCGCCTTTTCCCGGCTGGCAAAGCGCATGTCGCTTGCGAGCGCAAGTTCGCTTCCGACCCCCGTCGCTCTGCCGCGAATGAGACTGATCGACACCACCGGTGCTCGGCTCAGACGCACGAGCATGTCCGGCAGCGGGTGAAGGCCTGTCCGTCCGGAAGCCAGTTCCGTAGATGCCGACAGCGGCGCAACGAAGTCATAATGCGTGAGGAAAAACCCCGGAACCGCGCTGTCGAACACCACCACCCTGACATTTGGGTCAGTCTCGATGGCGGTGATCACCTCGTTGAGTTGGGGAATGGTTTCCGGGCCAAAGATATTGAACGGTGGATTGTCGAACGTCACGCGCCAGTATTGCGGTGTCCTGTGCTCCACGCGTATCTCGCGCTTCGTGGCGGGTACGTTCGGCGATTGGTCTTGTGAGGTTGCATTTGCAGAGGCCGACGTCGTTGTCTGCCCCGCAAAAGCAGGCACTGAGATCAGCGCGGACAGGACTGCCGCCATCCCAGCTGCTCGCCTCAGACGCGGGGCGGAAACAGCGCACTCAACGGCAAATGCGGCAATGGATTTCTTGTTCATGTCAGCCTCGATCGTTGTCTGTTTTGTCGTGGTGGAAAATCGGTGCAGAAGCATCGCTTACCATTTTCCCGCATGTGCGCCGCCATCGACGTGGACCACCTCCCCTGTCACATGCGGTGCTTCGATGAGGAAAACCACGGCGTCGACAATCTCCTTGACGTCCGAAATCGCGCCCATTGGCGAAAGCTTCTTCAAAAATTCCATAGGTCCACCGTGATGCATCGGCGTGTCGACGATGCCAGGAGCCACGACGTTGAAGCGGATTCCGTCTCGGGCGTACTCCATCGCAAGGCTTTTGGAGACGGCGTGTATGCCGCCCTTCGTGATCATCGGTACGGAGGCGTTGACGCCCGCCATTGGGTGGTCGGCCGTCGACGCGCCGATGCTGACGATGCTGCCGCCGGACTTCTGCGCCAGCATCTGCTTGACAGCCAGTTGGGTCAGATGAAGAAAACCCTCCAGGTTCGTTAAGGAGAGCTTTCGAAAGTCGTCAAGGGTGTATTCCAGAAACGGCTTGCTGAAGAAGATACCGGCGTTGTTGACCAGGGCGTTGATTGACCCAAAACGTTCGAGCGCTACCTCGACTACACGTTTGGCCGTTGCGGCATCGCCGATATCGCCGTCAACCAGGGCGACCCTGTCCGAGGCACCTTGGGGGAAACGCGCGCTGATCTGCCGAGACGTGGCGACAACGTCATAGCCGCGCTCCAGGAACGTGTTCACGAGCCCTTCTCCAATGCCTTGCGAAGCTCCCGTAATGACAATTGTCTTCTTGTGGCTGTCCATAGTTTGTCTCCTCTGCGGGATACCTTTTGAAGAAGGCTCCATTGGATACAGAGAACTACCGATGCGCTGACGATGCTATTGGACGATGGTGTCACCAATACCTTTGGATCGGTGGCCGATTGCACGACACTCTGATTGACTGATGCCGGGCAGATTAACGCCGCCATGGCAAAGGGAAAGGAATTCAGATGCCGATCGTAACTATCCAGGTGACCCGAGAGGGCACGACGTCCGACCGAAATTCCGTTTCGAATGAGGAAAAAGCCGCGCTGATAAAGGGCGTCAGCGAATTGTTACGGGATGTACTGAAGAAGCCGCTGGATGCGACCTTCGTGGTTATCCAGGAGGTCGACCTTGCAGACTGGGGCTGGGGCGGATTGCCCGTGGCAGAATTCCGCCGCAAAAGATCAGAGGCAACGTGACGGTCAACTATCGACCAAATAAAATTCTGGATGCGGGTCTTCTGGTTTCAGATGACGGCAACTGCAATTAAATCCGGACAAGCAAACAGGCCCGGAGAGCCGCCGGTCATGATCGACAGGGCGCTGGAACCCGGCGCTATGCGGCCGGCGTCAATATCTGAAAGCAGGCCGGCGAACGCCTGCCGGCTCTATTCGGGGTCAAGAAGCAATCCTTCAAAGAGCCATAGGATGCTGAGCCTGGTGTGAACTGGATCACCCGGTGGTCGTTCCCCGATACAAAGTCGATGTCCAGCCTTCAGCCCAGGTCGCTTTAGAAGCGCTTGGTGCGATCGGCGTCGGACACCGGAATGACAACCAGCTCAAACTTCATTTCGACCGGTCCGATCGCGAAGTCTCTGGGGCGGAATTCGTCTGCATTTGAATATTGGTCACATGGCTCATCCAAGATTGGCAGTCGTTTCGTCGGACGCACTCTGTCTAGAGTTGCTTCAGCAGCTCTTGAGCGCCGGCGGTCGAAGACGCTGGGTTCTGCCCGGTGATGAGGCGACCGTCAGTTATGGCGAAACTCTGCCAGTCCCCGACTTTTTCAAACTTGCCACCAAGGCGGCGCAGCTCGTCCTCCACGAGGAACGGAACCACCTTTGTCAGATGGACTGCCTCCTCTTCTGTATTGGTGAAACCGGTCACCCGCTTGCCCTTGACCAAGGGTTCACCTTTGTATTGGACGTGTCGAAACACGCCTGGGGCATGACAGACCGCGGCAACGGGCTTACCTGAATTGTAGAATTCTTCGATGAGCGAAATTGACGTCTTATCCTCTGCCAGATCCCACATCGGACCATGTCCCCCGGAATAGAAGACAGTGTCGAAATCGGCCGCCTTGACATCAGAAAGCTTGACTGTGCTTGCGAGCACCGCCTGGGCGGCCTTATCCCCTTTAAAGCGGGTCATGGGCGGCGTCTGGCTTCCCGGCTCGTCGCTCTTCGGATCGATCGGGGGCTGACCGCCTTTGGGAGAGGCGACGGTAACGTGCGCACCCGCATCCGTGAACACGTAGTAGGGTGCTGCAAACTCTTCCAGCCAGAAGCCGGTCTTCCGCCCGGTGTTGCCCAGTTGATCGTGCGACGTCAGGACCATCAGAATTTTCTTTGAAGTCATCGCTCTTCCTCCTTGTGGAATGTCCGTGGAGAGAAGGACGCATCCCTCCCCGCCGCTGACCATCGGGGAAAAGGTGAAAGCAGGCCATTGTACAAAGGTGTCGCTAATACGTTGGTATCAATCCGGACTACCGTCACAATGAAGCTCGTTGTGTGCTGGGTTCCGACGACTAGAGGCTGCCCGCTATCTTCGCGGCAAATCTTGCCATGGTGTCCTCGTTCCGTGAGTAGATCGCGGTTTGACCGTGCCTGCGAACGGTGCCGAGGCCAGCTGAGGACAATAGTTTCAAATGGCTGGAAATCCTCGATTGGGCCAGGCCGCCCAACGCTTCGATCTCGGATTGGGCGGCCTAATGCTTCGACGGGTAACGCAACTGCATCAGCCAATCTCATCGAGCTCTGGCTGATGCAGTTGGCTTGCGGAGAGCTTCGCCACGGACGGGGTAGTGCGTGCGCGGACGCTCAGTGAGCGCCTCCGCCCGAGAGTTTGCCCGGTTTCTTGAGGAGCAGGCTGGAGACCAGCGCGACGACCAGGGCGACCCCGAGTAGGTAAAAAGTATCGCTAAAGGCCATGATGTTCGCCTGTTTGCGAAGACCAAGCGCAATCGCGACAACCGCCTTATGGGTCGCGGTCGCCGGGTCACTTATGCCGTGGCTCGTAAAGTAAGCAGCAAGCCTGGCGACGCGCGCACGGGTGGCCTCATCGAAGACCGAAACCGAGTTGGTCAGTATGTTCGAGTGAAATTGCTCGCGTTTGGTCAGGAACGTCTGAAGTGCCGCGATGCCGACGGCACCGCCGAGATTGCGCATCATGTTGAACAGAGCCGATGCCGAACCTGCATTTTCCTGCTCGATCCCAGCTGTGGCGATGGCTGACAGAGGGGCGAAGACCAGCGCCTGGCCGACGGCCCGCACGATGTTGGGCCAGAAGAGTTGGTCGCTGGCATAATCGCCGCTCATATGGACGTTCATGAAGTTGGAGGCGGCAAAGAGCGCAAAGCCGACGACGATCAGCAGGCGGACATCGAAGCGCTGCATCAGCCGCGGCACGAGCGGGATCAGCAACAGTTGCGGGATGCCGGTCCAGGCGAGAACCATGCCGATCTGCTCGGAATTGTAGCCCTGTATCCGGCTCAGGTAGATCGGCAGGATGAAGACCGAACCGTAGAGTGCGGTGCCGAGCAGGAAGTTGGCAAGGATGCCGAAGCCGAAGTTGCGACGCACGAGCAGGCGCAGGTTCAAAAGCGGATGGGCGGCTCGCAGTTCAACGATCAGGAACAGCGAAAGAGAGACAGCGGCGATGACCGACAGGCGGAGGATAAATGGGGAGCCGAACCAATCGTCCTTGTTGCCTTCCTCGAGCACGGTCTGTAACGCAGCAAGGCCTACCGCCATGGTGATGATGCCGGGCCAGTCTCCCTTGGCAAGCAGGCTGAGGTTCATCGGGCTACGGTCGAGTGAACCCCAGAGCATGCCGACCATCAGGGCGCCGGGCACGAGGTTAACGTAGAAGATATATTGCCAGCCGAAATTCTCAGTTAGATAACCGCCGATGGTCGGGCCGATGGCGGGCGCAAAGGTCGCCGAGAGCGCGAACAGCGCAAGCCCGATCGGCTGCTTGGCTTTGGGCAGAAGCGTTATGATGATGGTGAAGGCCATCGGAATGAGCACGCCGCCGGAAAAGCCCTGGATGGCTCTGAGCACGATCATCTGCTGAAGGTTGGCGGCGAAGGCGCAGGCGACTGAGAAGATCAAGAACAGGACGGCATTGGTCAGTAGATAGGTGCGAACCGAAAAGATGTGGGCGAGCCAGCCGCTCAGCGGTATGACGACGATCTCGGCGATCAGATAGGAGGTCGAAATCCAGCCGCCATCGTCGCTACCGGCACCGATCGCACCCTGAATGTCGGCAAGCGATGCATTGACGATCTGGATGTTGAGCACCGCCATGAAGGCTCCGAGCGTGGAGCCGACGACGGCGCACCACATCCTGAGCGGGGTCATAGCCCTCGCCGCGCCTGAGGTGATGGCGGCGCGAGCGGCGATGTTCGTGTTTGCTGCGACCTGGAGCGTAGCCATGACATTTCTCCTTCCGGCTGTGCGGAACCATTCTTATGACGCAGGTCGGATGATAATTCGGGAAAGGACGGAAGGATTATCAAGCCAGACGGGATAGAGCGGCTTTACATTGCAGTTGCCTTGGTATCGATCTCGGGTTCGACGGACATGCCGGAACGCAGCAGTCCGCTCAAAGGCTCGTCATCGATCACGATCTTGACCGGGACGCGCTGGACGATCTTGGTGAAATTGCCGGTTGCGTTATCCGGAGGCAAAAGCGAGAATTCCAGCCCGCTTGCCGGCGAGATGCTGTCGACGTGGCCCCTGATGGCGGCATCGGGGAAGCTGTCGACCCTTATTTCCACTTTCTGGCCGGCCCGGACATTGGTGAGCTGCGTTTCCTTGAAGTTGGCGACGACGTAGACCGAATTGAGGGGAACGACTGCCATTAGCTGTGTGCCTGAGGTGACGAACTGGCCAATGCGGATCGATCGCGCCCCGACGGTGCCATCGACGGCGGCGACAATGTCGGTGTAGGAAAGGTTGAGCTCCGCCTGATGGGCGGCAGCAACCGCCCGGTCGCGTTCGGCGATGGCCTGATCGCGCTCGGTCTGCAGAACCGGAACCTTGCTCTTGGCAGCGACCAATCCTGCCTCGTCGCGCTCGACCGCGGCGCTGGCCCGGTCTTTCTCGGATTGGCTCTGCTCGGCACGCGACTGCGTGCCCGCACCGTTGTTGATCAATTTCGCAAATCGCTCTGCATCCGACTGGGCAAACATCAGGGAGGCCCGCGAGGCCTCTACTGCGGCCTTCGCCTGACCGATGACGGATTCCTGCAGGTGGATCTGGGCGTCGATATTGGTGATGGCGGCCTCGGCCGCCTTCACATCCGCCCTCGCCTGCGCAAGCGCTGACTGATAGTCCCGATCGTCGATGCGGGCGAGCATCTGCCCGGCCTTGACGGTGTCATTGTCATTGACCAGGACTTCCTTGATGTAGCCGGAGACTTTCGGAGCAATCGTCGTATAGTCGGCCTTAGCGTAGGCGTCGTCGGTGGATTCGATGAAACGGCCAACGACCCAGTAGTGATGGCCGTAATCCGTGCCGAACGCGACGCCTGCGAGAAGCGCGGCGACAAGGATGCCGCGCTTAACGAAGCTGCGTAACTTCTTCGTCGTGGCCGCCGCCGTCGCTGCCTCGGTAGTGGGTGCGGCCGGGGTTTTCGCGATTTTTGCGGTCGCAGCCTTCGTGCCAGTTTCAAATGCTTTCTTGCGGGGCAGCTCGACCATTGTACTTCTCCTCAATTCTGCCCGTCCCTTCCGGTCGGGCGTATTCTCTGGGTTGAAGATGGCCCCGTTACAGCCGGTTTGGCTCTTTCGCTCCGTCGTGGATTCTGTGCGAGTGGCTCGGGCAGAGGCGGGTGCGACTGTCTCCGATCAACGCAGCGTCTTGAACGTATCCCTGATCTCGGAGGTGAGCGCTATCGGCTGTTCCCAGGCAGCAAAGTGGCCGCCCTTTTCCAGCTTGTTGTAGTGGATGAGCTTTGGATAGGCCTTCTCAGCCCAGCTTTTGGGTGCGGCGTAGAGCTCATCCGGAAACACACTGACGCCGACCGGGATCGCCACGCCTTTCGGGGCGAAGAAGGCAAGCTTGCTCTCCCAGTAAAGGCGAGCCGATGATATGCCCGTGTTGGTGAGCCAATAGAGCGTGGCGTTGTCGAGGATGTCGTCTTGGGTCAAGCCCTCGCTCTGTCCGGCAAAAACCCGTGCGATCAATTCGTAACTTTTTACGTCGTGGTCGATCATCCACGATACCAGGCCGACGGGGGAGTCCACGATCCCGTAGAGCGTCTGCGGTCGGTTCGCCATCTCGATCGCGTAGCCGAGACCATGCTTGTAGAAGGTGTCCAACTGCTGGTAGGCCTGCAGTTCATCGGCTGCAAGACCGGCAGGTGGTGGGCCACCGGCCTGCAGCGCTTTCGCAACAACGTCGGGAACGGTTGCCGGCATGTTGACGTGTATACCGAGCAGCCCAAGTGGCGTCAGCAGCGCCATCTGTTCGGTGACGGCATCGCCCCAGTCGCCGCCCTGCGCCACGTATCTGTCGTAGCCGAGGCGCTCCATCAGCACGATCCAGGCCTTCGCGATGCGGATCGGGTCCCAGCCAAGCACCGTCGGCTTGCTGGAAAAACCGTGGCCGGGCATCGAGGGGATAACAATGTCGAACGCATCAGAGGCGGATCCCCCGTGCGCCGTCGGGTTGGTGAGCGGTTCGATGATCTTTATCTGCTCGAGGATCGAGCCGGGCCAGCCATGGGTGACAATCAGCGGCAGAGCGTTGTTTTCCTTGGAGCGAACGTGGATAAAGTGAATATCCACCCCGTCGATCTCGGTCGTGAATTGTGGCAGGGCGTTGAGCCTCGCCTCGCATTTGCGCCAGTCATAATCCTTCGCCCAATATTTTGCGATAGCCCGTGCAGTATCGAGCTGGACCCCTTGCGTAGAATCCTTGACCAGCTCTCTGTCCGGCCAGCGAGTGGCAGCGATGCGCAGCTGAAGGTCGGTGAGTTGGTCCTGCGGGATCTCCACCTTGAAGGGACGGATCTGGACGGCTTGGGCTGTTGCCCTTACTCCTCCAGCCAAGAGGCTCACGGTCCCACCGATGACGGCGGCTGCAAGAAGCTCGCGGCGCGTAGCGCAAAGCGATCTGTCTGTCATACTGTCCTCCCGTCTTTAGATGTCTCGAATGCAAAAAAGGTAGACGGCTGCAGGCATCAAAGCCATTGCACCATGGTGTAGGCGATACCTTTGGATGAGGTAGGAACCGCTGCTGCCCGATCTACTCAGGGCGTTCGCGCCGTAAAAGTTACACAAACAAGCTGGAGGAAGCGCGCTTCCGATCCATGCAGGAAGCGAAACCCTGGTACGACTTTTGAGCATTGACGATCTAAAAATTTGGGATTATCAGCGATCGCATGAAGACTTCGATGGTATCCACGGTGGTGATTGAGCGCATGGGCAGGATGGCGTAGCCATCCGGCGAAAGCTCCCATGCGCGGTAAACAGGCTCCTGACGGGGCCTTTTTTTATGCCCTGAAACAGGGCCGCTCCGTCAGGCTTCATCCCAGACAATCACACTGAAACGGATAGAAATCATGACTTCTTCCAACGACGACGCACGCCCGCGGATCACCGGGGCGCAGATCATCATACAGGCGCTCAAGGACAACGGCGTCGAGCACATCTTCGGGATTCCTGGCGGAGCCGTCCTGCCGATCTACGACGAGCTGTTCCAGCAAGATGACATCACACATGTTCTGGTCCGGCATGAACAGGGCGCAGGCCACGCCGCCGAAGGCTACGCCCGCTCGACGGGCAAAGCCGGCGTGATGCTGGTCACATCGGGACCAGGCGTCACCAACGCGGTCACTCCCTTGCAGAACGCCATCATGGATTCGGTTCCGATCATCTGCCTGTGCGGACAGGTGCCCACAAACCTGATCGGCACCGACGGCTTTCAGGAATGTGACGCGGTCGGCATCACCCGCTCATGCACCAAGCACAACTTCCTCGTCAGCGATGTCAGCCAGCTTGCGACGGTCATCCACAAGGCTTTCAAGATAGCCATGTCAGGGCGTCCGGGTCCTGTCCTGATCGACCTGCCGAAGGACGTTCAATTTGCCTTGGGAAGCTACACCGCTCCGGAAGCCGTCGGCGTGGTCGAGAACCGTCAGCGATCGCATTTCCCCGGTTCAAAAGAGATCGAAGCCGCGGTTGCGTTGATGGCGACCGCGCGAAAACCCGTCATCTATACGGGCGGCGGCATCATCAATTCCGGACCGGAAGCCTCAAAACTACTTCGGGAACTCGTCGCTCTCACAGGGTTTCCGATAACCTCGACGCTCATGGGACTGGGTGCCTATCCGGCATCCGGCCCGAACTGGCTCAAGATGGCCGGCCTGCACGGATCCTACGAGGCGAACATGGCAATGCACGACTGTGACGTCATGGTCAGCATCGGCGCACGGTTCGACGACCGGGTCACCGCGCGCGTCGACCGCTTTTCACCGCACTCGCGAAAGATCCATATCGACGTCGACACTTCCTCGTTCAACAAGAATGTTCCTGTCGATATCGCCATTCAGGGAGACGCGGGCAAAGTGCTTGCCGACCTCGTTCGCCAGTGGCGCGCACGGGCGGCATGGACGGACAAGACAAGGCTCGTTGAATGGTGGGAGAAGATTGCCTCGTGGCGTGCGCGGAACTCTTTGTCCTACGCCATGAGCGACGATGTCATTATGCCGCAGTACGCGATCGAGCGCCTCTACGAGCTCACCAAGGATCGGGACACGTTCATCACGACCGAGGTCGGGCAACATCAGATGTGGGCCGCCCAGCACTACGGCATCGAGGAGCCCAACCGTTGGATGACATCGGGCGGCTCGGGAACCATGGGTTATGGTTTGCCTGCAGCCCTTGGCGTCCAGATCGCTCACCCCAACAGCCTCGTCATCGACATCGCCGGCGACGCTTCCGTCCAGATGACGATGAAGGAGATGTCGGCTGCCGTTCAACACAACGCGCCGATCAAGATTTTCATTCTCAACAACGCTTACATGGGAATGGTCCGCCAGCTACAGCATGTCTCCGATGTATACCGTCGTTCGCGCAGCTACAGCGAAACGGTGCCGGACTTCATGAAGCTCGCCGATGCCTACGGCGTGCACGGGATCCGTTGCGAAAAGCCTGATGAGCTGGATGGGGCGATCATGGAGATGATTGATGCGAAGGGGCCGGTAATCTTCGACTGCAGGGTCGCCCAGCTTGAGAATTGTCTTCCAATGATCCGGCCGGGCGGAGCGCACAATGACATGCTCCTGCCAGACGACGTCGATAAAGGTGCGTCCGGGTACAACCCTAGCGACCACGCTTTTCTCTAGGTTTAGAATCAGTCGGCGGGGCTCCCCGCCAAAGCCTGGCCGACTGACAATCGAAGGACGGCCCAAAGCCCGATCGGAAGCCCTAAAGAGACGCAGTCATCGTTGCGGCAAACTTCGCGATCGTATCCTCGTTGCGTGAGAAGATCGCGATCTGACCGTGCCGCCTGACGGTTACCAACCCCGCAGAGCACATGAGTTTCAAATGAGTGGACGTCGTCGATTGAGACAGACCGCCGAGGGTCTCTATCTCCCGGCCGGAGAGACCGACCGAGGAAATTCCGCCTGGGCTAGAGGTGCTTGGATCCTTTAACCACTGGAGCACCTGCCTGCGGAACGGCGACGAAAGGGCCTTGTGGATCATATCCTCGTTCATCGGTGGTAGCTCTCCACGGCGAGTTATCCTTCGACTGAGGCGATATTGTCAGCGGATCGGACTTGCTAGAACGGAAACCGCGCGCTTTGTAAAAAGTGACCGCATCGCCTGTCTGAACACCGGCTGCTTGCAACGCAGTCATTGACGCGACGGTGAGAAGCAAATCGGTGCCTGCTCGTCATCTTGCTATCAGGCAGTCCAACGGGACGCTCGGATAACGCTGCAGAAGTTGCCCCGATGGAAATGCGGGTCTTTGTCTGCAAGCACGTCTGCCTTGACGTTTCCGAACGTCGTACCCGGCTTGTGTTTGATCCCATCGTAGAACGCTTGGACTATGTCCTCCTTGAAATTCTCCGTGCGCGGATTCGCATGCACGACCGCTTCGCGCTCTGCGTCGCTATATTCGGGATATGTGAGCCCGAGAACGTCCATTTCCACGCCGGCAGTCACGAGGGCGACGACCGGGTGCATGTGCTGAGGAATGCCCGGTGTCGTGTGCAGCGCGATCGCCGTCCAGACCGTATCAATATCGCTTTGCGCGATTCCATGCGTCAGCAGGAAATCGCGCGCTGCGTTCGCACCGTCCACTTCGAAACGCTCATTGGCGCTGCTGTGCTGGGGCGTGAGCCCCATGTCGTGGAACATGGCTCCCGTGTAGAGCAGTTCGGGGTCGAATTTCAGGCCGCGATGCTTTCCAGCAAGCGCCCCGAAATAATAGACCCGGCTTGAATGGTGGAAGAGCAAGGGGGAGGCCGTGTCCCGCACCAGTTCTGTGACTTCGCGAGCAAGCTTGCTGTCCGGGATGCCGACATCGCTCAATATCATCGCCATTGAAGCGTCTCCTTGTGGTTTCTGTACCCCGATCCTACTGCCGAATTGCGCGTCAGTATTTGCCGTGTTACGACGAATACTGCCTTAACCCTTCCAATTCGGACATCAGTCATGCAGCCCAGTCTCAAAACCATCGCGATCCTCGCAATGCCGGGTGTCCAACTGCTCGACGTGTCTGGGCCGCTAGATGTCTTTGCCGAGGCAAACGTTCAGTCCGGTTCGCATGTCTATCGACCTGTCGTCGTCGCAACCACGCACGGGCATATTCGCAGCTCCTCGGGGGTAAAGCTCGTTGCCGATTACGTCATCGCCGACCGGATAGAGCTCACGATCGACACACTACTTGTCGCGGGCTGCCCCAATATGGCCGACGTCGAAAGTGACCAGTCGGTCGTAGACTGGCTGCGTCAGGTCACTCCTGAGATGCGTCGTTTCGGATCGGTCTGTAGCGGGGCATTTTTTCTGGCGGCCGCGGGGCTGCTCGACGGACATCGCGTCACCACCCATTGGGCAGTTGCCGAAAGATTGGCGCAAAGATATCCCTCAGTCACGGTCGAAGCGGATGCAATGCACATTTGCGATGGCCGCCTGCGCACGGCTGCGGGTGTCACGGCAGGCCTGGATATGGCGCTGGCTTTGGTCGAGGAGGATCTCGGCCGGGACGTGGCGCGAAAAGTCGCGAGCCAGCTCGTCATGTTTTTCAAGCGACCGGGCGGGCAGATGCAGTTCAGTCGCAAAGGCGAGGCCGCTCCGGTCGGGCGGTCAGCTCTGCAAGAAATCCAGCGATGGGTCGCCGCCAACCCGGCCGTCAATCATAGTGTCGCCGGTTTGGCAAAGCGCATGGAGGTGAGCCCTCGCCATTTCGCTCGGCTGTTTCGAGAGGAGGTGGGGGTTACACCAGCGGCTTGGGTGGAGGCAGCGCGAATTCGCGTTGCAAGAAGGCTGTTGGAAGAAGCTCACGTAGCCCCGAAGCAGGTGGCGGTCGAATGTGGATTCACCGATGCCGATACACTCAGAAGAGCCTTCACGCGTCAGGTCGGCGTGACACCGGCGGAGTATCGAAAGCGGTATCATCGGATGTCGGCATAGGGTTCAACGACAAATTGTCCTGCCGCCCGCAAAAACGAGGGAGCTTCGTTGGAGCTGCCATTGATCAATGTTTCTGTGATCGCCTGATGGGTGACCGTCATGGTCAACTCGCTTGCCACTACCAGCGGGTCGCGCTGCCGCGCAACTGGGTGGCCGCAAGTGCATGTGGACAACGTTGCCTTCAGCCGCTTCCCGCCAAACTTGCGCTTTTCGAGCAATGTTCTTGCAAGGCCAACGGGTACACATTGGCGGGTGCGCAGGTGTCGGTAGCCGGAGTCCCGACGGCCCCTCGGACTGCGCGCTCCGCTCCACGTTTCCTCGCCGCGGAGTAGGCCTGCGGCGTTTGTTGTTCGTTGATAATATAAATCAATCGGATAAGCGGCCGGCGCCCGTCGAGAGGATTTGTCGTTGGGCCTGATCCATCGTCGACTTGGCAAGGTGGCGGAGCTGTGCTTCGTCCTTCACGCCTCTCCTGTAATATGTGATTGCGTGCCAGGCGAGAAGGTCGCACATGGCCGGATCGTGCTCGATTCCGCATTCTTGCCGCAGAGCATCATAGACACGCTGGCATATTGCCAGATCCTCAGGGTAGAGGGGAAGATCGTCCGGGAAAACGCGATCCATGTCAGTCAATCCTGAGCGCGAATGGTTTCGACATAGGACTTGCCATAGGGGTAGAACATATCCTTGCGACCCTGCTCCCACGCGGCCTGCAGTTCGGGTTTGGTTATATCCCAGTCGCGCCGACACCTCATGCCAACCGCGCGCAGATCCTGGCGCAGATCTTCGACGGTGGGTCGGCCGAAGAACCAGTACCCGTTGTAGATCTTGTAAATGACGAGGCCAGGTTCGACCACGATCACATGGGGGATCATTGGATCGTGCACAGCGTCGGTATATTCGGCGATGTCCAGATCCTTCTGGATCAGGCGTCGCGGATCGGAGAGAAACGGCCAGTGGGCACCCACACCACTGCGATATTCGTTCGTCTGCGCAATGGTGTCGGTGGTGATCGTCACCAGTCGGCAATAGCCGACCTCCATCTCGCGGTGGAGTTGCAACAAGCCTTCGGCTTGCCTGCGATCCTTTGGACAGAAGCCGCCTCGGCCCAAGACCAGCACCATCGGGTCGTCTCCCTGCAGCTCGGAGAGTTTCCTGTGCCTTGCGGTGTGGTCGCTAAGTTCATAGTCGGGAAATATCGCTCCCGGAACAATGTCGGATCGCATTTGAACTCCTCACTCATCTCGTTAAAGGTCAATCACGATGTCGCCCTTGGGATGCGAGCAGCAGATCAGCACATTGCCATCTGCCGGTGCATCGACCGGATCAGGGCGGTAGCCAATGCTACCCGCTACAAGCCCGGTTTCGCAGGTGTGACAGACACCCGTTCGGCACGACCATCGCACGGGCACGTCGCAAGCCTCGGCCAACTCAAGCAGACTATCGAAGGCCGGCTCCCAGCGCACACTTAGCCCAGTGCGTGCGAACGAAACCAACGCGCCGGAGTGAGAAGGCCCGTCCGGCGGGCGCGCAGGGCGGCGCGGCGCGGCGGCGATGCCGGGCGTGATGGATGAGCCCGAACCGAACGTCTCGGTGTGGATTTGATCCGATGCAATGCCTGATGCCGCAAGGCCTGTGGTCAGATCGGTCATGAAGCGCGGCGGCCCGCAGATATAGAAATCAGCATCGGTTGGCAGACCGAGCGCTTTGAGCGCCTGCATGTCCAGGTGACCGGGAGCATCGAAATCAACATTCGGGCGATCGTCGGGATCTGGTGAGCTATAGCGGATGTGGCTGTGGGGGTGAGCAAGCGTGTTCAGCAAGTCGCGCGCCTCCCCTGCGAAGGGATGTTCGCGACCATTCCGGGTGCCGTATAGCCACCAGACTTCCCTGGTCAGAGCTGCCGCCGCCAGCGCGTGAAGCATAGCAAGTACCGGTGTCACGCCGATCCCGGCGCTTAGCAGGACGACGGGTGTGTCTCCAGGTCGAATCGTAAAGCTGCCGCGTGCTGCGCTCGCTTCGACGATGTCGCCAACCTCTAGCGTCTCTTCGATGTACCGACTGGCTGCGCCATGCGGCTCCCGTTTGACGCTGACGCGGTAGTGCCTTTCGCCTGGCCGACCTGACAATGAATAGCTTCGCATCAATGCAGGACCTGGAGCCGAGCCGAGCCGCAACACCATAAATTGTCCGGCGAGCGTGGCGGCAATCGGTTGTCCATCTGCGGGCTCAAGCATCACAGATACAACGGTTCGGCTCTCGCACACCTTGCTTGTCACGCGAAACGGGCGAAAACCCTGCCACGCGAGCGGCGGGCCGGACGGAGGGGCAAGACCGGCGTTCCCGGTTGCCGCGACGCCCTTGCCTGCCTGCTTCAACAGCGCCTCGAAGGAGGCGTGCCAGCCGGAACCAAGCGCCGGGATGCGCAATGCGCGCTCCAGCTTGTCGCGGGGATGGCCAGGCCAGTAGAGCAGCGCGTTGATCTCGAATACGCTCATGGCCTCCGCCCCGGACGCAATTTTGGTGACCTCGTCCCCGGCCTGTACTTCGCCTTCCTCGATGACACGGAAGTAAAAGCCGGGTCTTCCATGCTTGACCACCAACGCAGCCATTTCCGGCTCGTTCATTCGAATACCCAGCCGGTAACAAGTCACCCGCGGCTGCGTCACCTCAAACAGCGCACTGCCGATCCGGTATCGGTCGCCAATGCAGACCTCCGTGTCAGGCAATCCGTCGATCGTGAAATTCTCTCCGAACTGGCCACAAACGAAGTCGTCGCGGCACAGGTGCTTCTGCCAGTAATGATAGGAATCCATCTGGTAGACGAACACGGCCCGCCGCTCGCCGCCGTGTCCCGCCAGATCGGCTTGCCCATCGCCATCGATATTCAGCCGTCGCGCCATGCGCGGTCCTGCGACCGGCGTCTTCCAGATGGCCGTATTGACGGTCCTACCCTGCCAGAGGACGTCGCTGGGCAAACCGACATTGACCGAAAGAAGACGCGCCATAACCGTTCCCTGAAGCGATTGCCCGGAAACCAATCCAAGCTCCCCGGTGCCATTCCGCCAATAGAACGACCCGTTTTGCGCGAAGTCTATTGTACAATGGTGTCGGCAAGGTGTGTCCGTCGATCACCGCGCTCACCGATACCTTGCGACAATAGACCAGGACTCCGCGGACATGATACGCACGAGGGTTCGCCGGGACCGGGCTTTCAAGGAGCCGGCATCAATGTCGTAGAATCCCTCGACCAAGCCGACGAGACGGGCAGCATTGGTGCAGTCCGACGATGGGCGCACCGATCTGCTGGAGTACGGCCGGATGATGCTGCTGATCCGCAGGTTCGAGGAACGGGTGGGTCAACTCGACGGGTCCGGACTGATTGCCAGCTTCTGTCACTCAAGGCGATCGACGCGGCGGTAAAGATTATTGTCGCTGAAGACGCAAAGTTCGCGACATCGGCCGCGCAGCCCGATCCAAGCGAGCTGATGACCGACATTTATGTCGACAGGTAAGCCTATCGTTTCCGTGTTGCTCCAGGATGGTCTCTGCGCTACGCCTGTCGAATGACAAAAGAGCCGAAGCCCCTCCCGTTGAAAAGACGAACGTCGATCGGATCTCGCCGCAGCCCGGAGGCCGAGGCCGCAGTCCTTTCGGCCGCTATAGAATTGATTGGCGAAAAGGGATATGCGGGCTTTTCCATCGATGAGGTGGCCCGCCGGGCCGGTGCGGGAAAGACGACGATCTATCGCTGGTATCCGACGAAGGCGGACTTGTTTGTCGCGATCTATACGATCGAACGAACGGCTTCCGTGACGGTTCCCGACACTGGATCGCTGCTTGAGGATCTGGTCGGCTATACAACTGGCCTGTGGCGGTACTGGCGCTCGAATTCGGCCGGTTCCGCGTTGCGAGGGCTTATCGCCGAAGCGCAGGGAACCAAGGAATCCCTGGAAGTCCTTCGCGACAGATTTCTTCCTGAGCGTACCGCAGACGTCAGACGAATCCTATCGACTGCCGCAAATCGGGGCGAGATCGCCTTCGACGATGTCGATGACAGGGTCTCGCTGTGGGTTGGCTACAGCTGGTTGCGACTTCTGACATGCGAGCTTGATGACGAGGGGCCCATTGCCTCCGTCATGGCTCAGATCGCGGCAAATCATAGGCCGCTGAAAGCTTGAATTTCCCTCGGCAGACACGAGCCGATGCCTAAGCGCAATTGATCTCAACCAACGCCTTTGACCAATCACGAGGTCGTCGAGCCAGGCTCACGCTGGCCGCCTGCGGGCGCTTCTTGCTTAGGCGAGAAACGACGATCGGTCTTCGAGCAACGCGCAGTCTCAATCAAGCGTTTAGGCTTGCAAATCTGTTTGCACATGATCGGGCGATGAGAGTGGCGGTTTAGATCGTGCATGCGCGACTTGCATGGCAGCCCTGTCAAGCCTTCACGTTGACGAAACGATACGTCACGTTTACATTAGGCTTGCGATCGTCTTGTCCGGGTCCTCGATGTCCTTTGCGGCATCGGGATGGTTGCCGGGAAGCAGAGCGCACGCCTTAGAAGTGACCTCCAACGCGGACCTGTGGTCCCCTGAACGGACAAGAAATGGCCTGGCTTAAACCGAAACATCCGACCGCAAAGGCCCATGACCTTACGAATGTGACCGCCCTGACACCGGCGCCCCACCAAGGCGGGGTCAGCCCCGTGGCTAAAAATCCGATAGTGGTTCCCGCGATAGCGATCGTGATTGCCGTACTGGCAGTGGTTGGGGCCGCATCGAATTGGGATTGGTGGATTGCCAGCAAATCCGTCCAAACCACCGACGATGCAGCGGTGTTCGCGGACGTATCCATCATCAGCGCGCGTGTGAGCGGCACCGTCGAAGCGGTTTCCGTCGATGACTACACCAAAATCAAAGCGGGAGATCTATTGTTCACGATCGATCGCGCGCCCTACGAAGTGGCGGCACGCTCCGCCAAGGCGAAGCTCGAAGCAGCTCAAGCCCAGTTGGAGAACAACGCCAGCCAGCGCGCGTTTCAACTTGCCCAGATCGACGTTGCCGTTGCACAACTGCAAGCATCCACCGCAGACGAGATCCAGACAAAGAAGGAGTTGGACCGGCAAGCCAGACTGGCAAACGACGCCGGCGCAAGTTCGCTCCAGAACCTTGAAAAGGCAACAGCGGCCCACGAACGCGCGCTGGCAAATTCCAAGATGAACGAAGCGACCGTTGCCGCCCAGCGAGCGCAGCTCGACGTCATTGCCAAGCAGCGAGACGCGCTGAGCGCGAACGTCGACACATCAACAGCCGAGCTGGCCGCTTCAGAACTCGAGCTGAGCTACACAGCGGTGAAGGCACCTTTCGACGGGGTCGTCGCCAGACGGAACGTTCAACTTGGGACCTTCGTCACCGCTGGAACAAGCATGATCTCGGTCGTGCCTCTTCCCGACGTCTTCGTCCTGGCGAACTATAAGGAAAACCAACTCGCCAACGTTCACGAAGGCGAACCGGTCGACATCTCCGTCGATACCTTTCCTGGACGCAATTTCAAAGGAACGGTTGCGCGAATAGCCCCTGCGAGTGGCTCGACCTTCGCGCTTTTGCCCGCCGACAACGCTTCTGGAAATTTCACAAAAGTCGCACAGCGCCTGAGCGTCCGTGTCGAACTGGATCCATTCCAGCCAGACTTCGAACGCCTCCGCCCCGGCATGTCGGTCGTCACCCGCATCACCACGCGGAAGTAAGGATCGGAGGAAAATGTCATGACTGACACCCTTTCGTTTGAAATCGACCGTTCACGACCGGCATTGGTCGCCGTCGCAGTGCTCATGGCGGCGATCCTCACCGCGCTCGACCTGCGTACCACAAGCGTCGGGCTGCCCGATCTGCGCGGAGCCTTCGGGCTGAGCTTCGATGAAGGTTCTTGGCTTGCCACCTTCGCGACAGCCCCGCAGGTGCTTGTGGCTCCCTGTATCGCCTGGCTGGTTGCGGTCTTTGGCGTCAAACGGGTCCTCATCGTTCCGACCATCGTCTATACGGCCCTGTCGATCATCATTCCGTTGTTCCAGACCTTCGAGCTCCTGCTCGCGCTACATGCCGTCCGCGCGGCGCTGCTGGGCGTCTTCGTCGGAGCCACCCTGATGACAGCCTTTCGAAATCTCGACCGCAGATACTGGATCGTGGCGCTGGCCTTCTATGTGGTGCGAATCCCTTTCGCGCAGAACCTGGGCCTCTACACGGCTGGCAGCTATCCCCAGACGATAGGATGGCAATGGCTGTATTGGCAGGACGCGCTGATTGCCCCTGCCATCGGCGCACTCGTCTGGTTTGGCGCTAAATCGGCAAAGACCGACAAAGGCCTGCTTGGACGCGCCGACTGGGGCGGAATGGCGATCCTGGGCGTCGCACTGACGATGCTGTTCGTCGCGTTGGACCAGGGGAACCGGCTCGATTGGTTTCGGTCGGGTTTCATCGTCTCGATGCTGATCGCGACAGCGTTCCTGATCGTCGTGTTCTTGCTGCACGAGCATCATGTCAAGGAACCCTGGGCACATATTTCCATATTCACACGAAACGTTGCCCTAGGCTTCCTCGCAATTTTTTCGTTCATGGTTGCGAGCCTTTCAAGTTCGCTGCTCGCGCCGAACTTCTTGATCTCCGTCGCGCATCTTCGACCGGAGCAGATCGGCAACTTTTCCGCGCCTCATGCGATCCTGCTTCTCGTGTGTGCGACGATTGGCGCGGTCGTGCTTGTGAGAACAGTTGGACCGCGTGTCGCGCTGATTGTTGGTTTCACCTGCTTTGCACTGTCCTCGTGGCTTGGAACGTCCCTGAGCAGCCTTTGGTCGCTGCCCGAGTTCGAGGTCATCGTCTTACTGCAGACGATCGCGGAAGAGGTGACGTTCTTGGCGGCTGTCACGACGCTGTTCAGCAATGCAAACCCGGCCCGCGCGACAACTCTCACGGCCTATGTCCAGGTTCTGCGGCTGATCGGTCCGGAGATTGCGGCGACCGTAATGGCGACGTGGATCAGGCAGCGCGAACAGCTGCATTCCTACCTGATCGGATTGCATGTCACCGACAGTACGATGCATCTGGATACGGCAAGACGCGGCCTAGCCGCGCTGGGAAATGCGGTTCAACAGCAAGCTAACGTTCAAGCTTACATCGACGGTTTCTGGACTACTTTCTATGCGGCAATCGTCGGCTTGATCGCGGTGTCGCTGATGGCACCGTCTCCGCATCATCCGTTGACAAAACATCCGCGCTGAGAGATATCGGCGCGGATGCCATCGCTATGTCAACAAGGCTTCGCCGTAGCCATACTTGCGTCAGTGCGAAGTTCATCTCACTGTTTTTCTGGAACGGCCGCCGCGGCCAAGGGTACATACACACGTGCCTGCGGATGTGAGCTTTCGGTCAGTACGCCGCCGGCGACGAGATAGCCGGTGATGCCGAAGATCGAAAGCAGTATGACTGCAATCGGGAAGCCGGTGGCCGCTCTATATTCGGGTATGTCACTAAAGTCCGAGTTTCGCATTGCCTTCTCCATTGGTGGGATTTGCTCCCAGAACAGGAGCAGCGCTACGGAGGGTATGGCGGCCGCGGTTTAGCCGATTGCATCATAGTGGCGTGGTTTGAACAATCGGGCGGTTTCCGAAGCGTGAGTTGGCGCTCCCAACAATGGCCGTCGACATGGACCATGGTAGCGTCGGTACCAATGTATATGTTCCCACGTCGCGCCCCATGCTCCTATGATCGGCCAGAAATAATCGACTGATGCCTGGAGGATAGATCATGCTTTCGGCCACGCCCAGTTCTCTGCCCGCCCCAATCTATGTCAAAGCGGGCCCTGGCTCTCGCGGGTTCGGCCACGATATCGCACCAGACCTCCTCAAGTCTTTGCTCAAAACGATCGTCGCCGGCTGGGATCTCGAGGAAAACGCGGCTGAAACGTGCGTCGACCTCGCGATCGAGTTCATTCACATCGAGAGTGCGAGACGTTCTTATTCGCAGAGCCTTTCGTCACCTTATGTCGGCGGGCTTGCTCCATGGCAAGCTCGCACGGTGACCCGCCACATCCGCGAAAACGTCGAAAGAAGCATACCCCTATCGATACTTGCCGAACGCGCAAATCTAAGCTGCAGCCAGTTTCGGCGGGCGTTCAAGACCTCTTTCGGCGACACGCCTCACGCATATATCATGCGCCAGCGGATACTGCGGGCCCAAGACCTGATGCTTTCCACCAGCGAGCCACTTAGCGAACTTGCGTTAAGCTGCGGGTTCGCCGATCAGTCACACTTTACTAGGCTGTTTGTCCGGATGGTAGGCGAGACTCCGAACAACTGGCGTCGAGCACGGTTGCGTCCATTGCGGTCGGAATAAGTCGCTGGACGGGCCTGGATTTCGCGTCCATCGCTATTTGACATTCAGTCATTTCCAACAGCTCGCAATTGCTCAGATGTCAGCTAGCCAATCGGAAGTGACAATAGCCGAACAAGGTTTATCGGCGCGATATGTTCTGCGTTCGCGCCGTTTTCTCCATCCGCGAGCGATGGCTTTCGATATGGACGAGCTTCTTGATTTTGGGTCCGAACGACGGGCGCGCCACCATGCTCTTGGCCCCCGGGGCCGGCGGCGCAATGAACTTCGCCGGCATGAACGGTTCGGCTGCGGCCCTCGCCGATATAGGCTTTCGGGTGGCGCGCTTCGAATTCGACTATATGGCAGCGCGCCGCGTTTCGGGTGTTCGCCCACCGCCGCCGAGAGCCGAGACACTCATTCCGGAGTATGAATCCGCGATCGTTGATCTCGCCACGACCGGAGCGCTGATCATAGGCGGCAGGTCCATGGGTTGGTGAAAGAAGGTCTCAGGTTTCACGGCAGCCGATCATCTGACGACTATGTCTTACTGGGGCAGTTTGCGCATCGTCCGCCTCGCATTCAATTCGGGTCCGGTCCTTCGACCTCATAGCTCACTCCTCATTGGTGGGGGCCGGAGGCTGCACGACGCTGGATCGCGCAACGGAGCCTCCGGTGGAAACCAGGCTCAAGTCGCAGAGCGGCACCCCGTCGCGCTCGGTGTCACCCGCCTTGGGCCTGGCGGAGCTTGCAAATCCCTTTCAGCCTGGGTCGATGTGGCCCTCCTCCGCCTTGTGGAAATACTGCGAGCAGACGAGCCAGCCCTTAAGTGGACGCAACAAGACGACACAAGCGCCGACGGTAAGCGGAAGCGTGATAATCAGGTGCATCCAGAGCGGTGGTTCGAATGTGAATTGAAACCAGAGGGCAAAAAGCAACGCCGGCACCGCAGCTATGCTCATGGCAAAGAACGCGGGGCCATCGGCAGGATCTGCGAAAGAGTAGTCGAGCCCGCAGACCTCGCACGAGGTCGCAAGCCTCAGATATCCCGTGAACAGATGGCCACGCTGGCACCGAGGACACAGCCCCTTGATGCCTGTCAGCGCCGGGTTGGTGGTCTCGTCGTATTCTGAATTCATGGTCAACCCTCCAGTCGACGGTGTGTTTTCTCTCGTAGCTGCCCGGTCTTGCCGCAGGCGAAACTTCGAAGCTGTCTTCGATTATTTGAAACCGACCTGTTCTTTGCGCTGGCCGGGGTCAGGACAATGACAAACGCGGGATTGATGATCGGTTTCGTGGCCAATACTTCCGTCGATAGCCGTCCCAAAATCACGGCGCATTCCTCGACCCCAAAGCGGGAGTGCCGAATGAGCGTCCTGCTGTCACGGATAAAATTTGCTACCGCCGACCGCACTGCTCGCGTTCCGATCCAAGAAAGCCTACCTCTGTCGCCTTCGATCTCAAATGACATGTCCTCGGTTAAGCCCTCGGCAATGGCTTCGGGCGCGACTCCACCTTCGATCGCCGCCAGCAGCGCCTTGGCGATGGCAATGTTGTTTTCTCGGCTCATATCGTTCTCCTGGCTGAAATCACGGCTCGAAGGAATTTGGGCTCGTTACGCGATCGGCTCGAATCGATAGGACATGCCCGCTCTCTTGACGTAACCTGTTCCCGGATAAGGGAAGTGATAGCTTAGAAGCTTGATCCGATCGGTCGAAGCACGGTCGAACATGGTTTTTCTCGTTGCGATCGCGACGGGCGAATCGAGGTCGAAACCTTGACTTTGTCTCGGCTGTTCCAGCCATCTTCGGCAAGCCTGACCTTCTCAATTGCGGCTACCAGAGTGAACGGCGGCAGCGGTGGACGCGACGTTGAAAAGCTCCTTTTCTAGATTGATGGCTAGCTTTCTGGGCGAGCCGCCAAGCGTTTCTTGATCTGCTATGTCTCTCTCAGTGACCAAAGTTCCGCTTCCAACTCCCTGATGCGGGCGTCCCGGAGCTCGAGCATCTTCGCTACCTCTGGAGCCTCGAATCTTAGCGGGATATGCTGAGGGCAATTGGCGTCCCATGCATCGACGTGGAAAACGATCGTCTGTTCGGGCTTGGCATTGTAATCCTTGGGCATCAGCCGCGCGACCAGCGCAGCATCGTTCTCGACGACCCGTGCCGTTCCCCAGATCTTCACACGCTGGCGACTGCCATAGTCGATGAGGAACAACTGCGCTTTGTCGTTGTCGAGCAGATTGCCTTGCGAAATGAACTGCCGGTTGCCGGAGAAATCGACAAATCCCAGCGTCTTTTCGTCGAGCACGCGCAGGAAGCCGGGTGGTCCTCCGCGATGCTGCATGTAGGGCTGGCACTCCTTGTTGGCCGTCGCCATGAAGATGCTGATCTGACTTTCGATGAACTCCTTCAGGTCCGGCGTAATCGTGGTCATCCATCCGCCACGCTGTTCGACGCGCGAATAGGACTGGCGCGACCCCTTTCGGGCCTGAATCTCCTTCACGGACGGTGTGAAGGCGACGTCGCTTGAATATGTCTGTTGCTTTCCCAAACGGCACCTCAGCGGTCTCGGCTACACGCCTTGGTAGACTAGCCGCGTCAACAGGGTGGGCGATATAACGAACTGACCAAAAACCGATTCCCATTCCGCCGTCGGTTTGGCAGCGATCGTCTCATCGACCGAGCGGCCAGAGGCTTTTTGCGCCGTCGAGCAAGATCCGCATCGGACGGCCAGAAGCGGCCCTTACCGCTTGGAGCGCGATTACACCTGGGCGGCGGGCCAGTCGTTGGACGGCTCTTCGATTGCGCAAGTCGTCGCGTGGTCGGCTGGGTCCGGATCGCGTGCGTAGGCAGCCCGGAATGTGCTGATTTCGCTGACGATAGCGTCGTAGACGTCGCTCTGGTTCGCGCCGCCGACGACGAACGTGTCGACGAAATCCTCAAGTTTCAGACGCAGGTCGGTCCTCCAGCTGTCGTCGTTCAATGCCGTTCCCCCCACGTCTGGAGGCGAACCCCATGGCATAGCAGACCCCATGTGGGGCGATGCGAGGCCGTTGGTTGCGTGGGCGCGGCACCTTCGTCAGGTTCCGGATCGGGCAGCGGTTCTTCCCTGGGACGGCGGTCAGGATCGGACGGCGGGGTGTCGAGTGGCGGTGGAGATGCCGGGGGCACAGCAGGTTCGAACGGGACAGACATGGAAACTCCTCCTCGATGGAGGCGAACGCGGCAGACGTTTCGAAGTTCCTATGAGAGACACCCGTCGATACCAGTATCTGAGCGGGATTCTGTTCCTTGCCATGGCATTCTTGCCTTGTGGAAAGACACCATGGCGGGGAACATGATTTTGACCCATCAGTGATTGTCGCCGGGAAGCGCATCGAAGAAGAGGTGGACCTCCGCGATCACGCCGTCTCTTGCGACAATCACGTCCGTGCCGGCGTACTCCGGAGGCACACCGGACCTACCGGACACCCACTGGATTCGTCCAGCTGTACCAAGCAGCTCTTCCGGTCCGACGATTACAAAATACTGGAAGTCCGGATGGGTGGCTCGGATCACGCTGGCAATGCGAGCGATCTCGTTGCGCCCACAAATAATGCCGTGCGGTTCACAGAACACGGCGTCCTCAGCAAAGTTTTTGTCGACCGCGGCCTGACGGGCGATATCGTTACATTCGCCGAACACGTCCTGGAGAGGCTGATGACGCCGTCAGAAAATCCGACAATGGGCCAATTCGAACGAGTGGATAGGCGCGAAGCTTTGATCCAGCCTTGCACTGTCAGTCCGGCGAAGTGCGATCAAATCATCACGTCGCATTTATCGAAGGAAGGTAGGAAAGTACTTCCGTTCGTCGCTTGTCGGGAAGAGACTGAATGTTCTGCTTCCAGAATGCATCGGCCTCCGGCGCGTCCGGTTCCCAGCTTCGGGTGGTCAGATCGTTGTCGTCCATGACCAGCAGTCGCTTTCCTCCCAGATGCAGATATTCGTCGGCAAGCTTCTTTGTCAGCGGGTCTTCCACCGCAGCATGCGCCCGCGTAAGGGTGTCTTCCATCTCGGCGATCCTTGCAATTACGCTGTAGGCTCAACAAACGATCGAACAGGAAGTTCCGTCGGACCGCGATTTTTGCACAGCCTTTGAAATCGTGCGGAGCTCGCGAAACGGCGAAAGTGCACGATGACACCAGCCACTACCATCGTTGACTGCCGTTATCATGCGATGGTCGGGATGCGGATACGCAAGGGCCGAGATCAGGGCCGACTACGCATGCCTTCAGCGGATACGGTTGAAAACTCGAAACTTCAGCGGCACAAAGTTTGAAGATCCTGACGCGTGGGGAGTGCTCCCTTCCAAGAATTCTGGGGCGGAATGGTTTCATCCCCCTTGGCGCGAGGCCTTCTGCGCATCGAGAAATCCGCATCCCCAATATTTGGCAGCATTGCTCCCCTCGGCATGAGGGTTCTTTGCCTCGTCGCCCTCGGCCTTGAACGCTCGCGCACCCGCGTCATAAGCCTTCTTCTGCTCCTGAGTTGGTTTCCCCGGTTGGTCCATCTGGTTTTTCCTCCTTGGCAAAAACACCGCTGAAGCGCTGAGTTGGGTCAGCGTCAAAGGATGGTGGCCGCAACAACTTGCCGGCCCCCATGGGCTCAAGGCTCAAGCCGCGCTCGCAGCGGCGGACACTCTTAACCTGACGCCATCGCTTGGACAGACTCTCGCCCGGCTCGGACGACCGCGTCGGCTGTGATGTCGAACTTCTTGTAGACATCTTCGATCTTTCCCGAAGCGCCGAACCGATGCATGCCGACAAAGCGCCCCTCGAGGCCGAGATAGCGATCCCATGAATCCTGGACCGCCGCCTCGACTGCGACCCGCGCCCGGCCGTCTCCCAGGACGTGACGCCTGTAGGCCGCGTCCTGCTCCTCGAAGAGCAATCGACAGGGCATCGATACGACGGCGGTGGGAATACCCTCAGCTTGCAGGACTTTGCGCGCCTCCACGGCAAGCTGCAGCTCTGAACCGGTGGCCATGATCGTCAGGCGACGTGGGCCGGCCTCGGCCTCCTGCAGCACGTAGCCGCCTCTGGCGCAGAGGTTCTCACTACTCGTCTCCCGTCGAAGCAAAGGCATGGGCTGTCGCGAAAGAGCAATCAACGCTGCGCGGCGCGGGGCATCCAAGATGGCTTCCCAGCATTCGGCCGTCTCGATCGGATCGCCGGGTCGATAGACGGCAAGCTGCGGGATGGCCCGCAACGCACTCAAATGCTCGATAGGCTGGTGGGTCGGCCCATCTTCACCCAGACCGATGGAGTCATGGGTCATTACAAAGACGGTTCGGATTTCCATCATCGCCGCCAGCCGGATCGATGGCCGGCAGTAGTCGGAGAAAGTCATGAACGTGCCACCGTAGGGGATCAGTCCCCCATGCAAGGCTATTCCGTTCATCGTTGCTGCCATACCATGTTCGCGAACGCCATAATGTACGTAAGACCCGGAATAGATTCCGGGAGTGATCTCCACCTGGTTTTTCGCCTTGGTGTTATTTGATGGCGTCAGATCCGCCGAGCCGCCCAGCATTTCCGGGATGGCATCGAACAGGTGATTGAGGACCACGCCGCTGGCCTGACGGGTGGCGATGTCCTTGTCGCTTCCCAGGAGTTCTTTCTTGGCCGCCGCGACAGCCTCGCGCCAATTGGCAGGGAGTTCGCCGCGCATCCGTCGTTCAAAATCGAGGCGATGATCTTCCTGAGTGGCCTTCACCCGATCCACCCAGGCCATTCGAGCCTTGCGGCCCTTTGCTCCGGTCTCACGCCAGTTCGTCAACAGGGGAACCGGTATCTCGAATGGACCGGCTGTCCAATTGAGAATTCGACGAGCTCCGGCTATCTCTTCATCCCCAGGCGCGTCGCTGTGAGCCTTTTGCGTTCCGGCTCTTGTTGGAAAGCCAAAACCGATGATCGTGCGGCAAGAAATCATGGATGGCCTGTCCGTGACCTTTTGAGCCTCGATGATCGCAGCGCGGATGGCGTCGGTGTCGTGACCGTCGATCTCTTGAACGTGCCAGTTCGAGGCGCGAAAGCGCGCGGCCTGGTCGTCGGATACCGCCAGGCTTGTGGCACCGTCGATGGAAATGGAGTTGTTGTCGAAGAAGGCGATGAGCCGGCCGAGTTTCAGATGGCCGGCAAGCGAGATTGCCTCATGACTGATACCCTCCATAAGGCAACCGTCCCCCATGAAGACGTAGGTAAAATGATCGACAAGATCGTCGCCGAACTTTGCATTCATGATCCGCTCGGCCAGCGCAAAACCGACAGAGTTCGCCAAGCCCTGCCCCAAGGGACCCGTGGTGGTCTCTATACCGGTGGCGTGGTGGTACTCGGGATGGCCAGCAGTCCGGCTGTCGATCTGACGGAACCGCTTGATCTCGTCGATCGTCATGTCCTTGTACCCGGTGAGATACAGCAGGCTGTAAAGCAGCATGGAGCCGTGCCCGTTCGAGATCAAAAAGCGGTCGCGATCGAACCAATGTGGATCTCCCGCATCGAACTTCATGAATTCGGAAAATAAGACGGTGGCGATATCCGCCATGCCCATCGGCATGCCCGGATGGCCGCTCTTTGCCATTTGCACCGCATCCATCGAAAGAAACCGGATACAGTCGGCGAGATCCCGCAGATGCGGATCCCGTGGGACGGGAACTGTCTTCTCTGGCGTAGCGGCCGATATGTCCTGCATAGTCATGCTCCCATATACGTTGATGCCTGAGTGATCCAGTAAGCGATGCCGGTGGCGCGTATTTCAGTGACATATAGCTCGAACGCGAAATTCCAACGGCGCTTGGAAAATGGTCGACGTATTCGCAGGCATTTGCTCTCGCTTACTGATTTGGCATCAAGCGAGAAGCTTCAAAAGCGCTGACAAAAACGGCCGCTGGTCTTTGAGAACCTTGCTTTTTGCATCGGAGATAAGAAACCACCGGGCGCGATCGACCTCCGGAAACGTCCGGATGACGCTGGAGCGGGGCGGCCACTCAATCTCAAATGAATTGCTGACCAGGACTCGAACGCCTTAATCGTCGCGTATCGCCAGGCAACGACGGTCTTGCCGCTGGGCTGGCGAAGTTCACCGAGGAAAACGACCGAAGGCTACGGGCTGATGAGCGTCGACCTGCTGCTGCGCATCAGCCGCGTCGAAAGACGAGAACCCTGACATCGAACCGTGCCCTTGCTGTTCCACGTCGGAGATGAATCCTCATTTTCGTTTTGCACTCATGGCTGCTTTGAACGCATTCAAGGTTTCGTCGCTGACGTAGTGTTCGATGCCCTCGGCGTCGATCCGCGCGATTTCGATACTGACGCCGATGGAAACGAGGAACGCTTCAACGATCTGGTGTCGTTCGCGGCTCTCTTGCGCCACTTTCTGGCCCGCCTCGGTTAGAAACACACCCCGATAAGGCTTGCGGTACACCAGGCCTTCCGACGACAACCGCATCAGCATCTTGGCGACAGTCGGCTGAGAGACGCCCAACCGGGCGGCGATATCGACCTGGCGGGCCTCTTGGCCGTCTTCGATCAAATCAGCGATCAGCTCGACGTAGTCCTCTACCAAGGCACTTTGCCGGGCGCGACGCGCCTGTCGGAAGCCCTCCGAGTGGACATCCGCATCCGGCAGCGCATCCCGCCTGGAAATCAAACTGCGAACCGCTGGCAAATCGACACCCCCTTCATTCGTCCAACACGACGCACTCATCATATGCTTCGGGCGTTCATACATCCAGCGGCCTTCAGGAGCACGCACTGGCGCTTGTTAATTTCCAAACCACAAAAAAGCAACGTCAATACAATATAGCATATTGCATATTCTTGCGGCCTGGGCCATTTTGCATTTCTCGATGGGCGTAATCGCAGGGACCCAATGGATTCGGTAACAAGAGACAGTAGGCCAGCATCATCAAATTGGGCCTTTGCCAAACCGGAGGACGACCACAGGCCAAGCCTGCCCGAAGTCCACGCTTCGATCCCCGTGCCGCATGGGGGCACTTGGATAAGGCGACTGCTGGCCTTTATGGGGCCAGGCTACATGGTCTCGGTCGGCTATATGGATCCCGGCAACTGGGCGACCGATCTGGCTGGCGGCGCTCAGTTCGGCTATACGCTGTTGGTCGTCATCCTTCTGTCGAACGCCATGGCGATCCTTCTCCAGGCTCTGGCTGCCCGCTTGGGAATTGCGACTGGCCGCGATTTGGCTCAGGCCTGTCGCGACAGTTTTTCGAGGCCTGTGAACCTCACGCTGTGGCTGGCATGCGAGCTTGCGATTATCGCCTGCGACCTTGCAGAGGTGATCGGCACTGCTATCGCATTACAGCTCTTGTTCGGTATTCCGCTGATCGGTGGCGCGCTGATCACCGCGCTCGACGCGTTCTTACTTCTGCTGCTCATGAACCGCGGATTTCGCTACCTTGAGGCGTTCGTTGTCGCACTGCTAATCGTTATCGCGGTTTGCTTCACGATTCAGATTGCGGCTGCAGCGCCGCCAGTCGCGGCGGTCTTGCACGGTTTTCTGCCGTCGTCCGAAATCGTGACCAACCCTGCCATGCTTTATATTGCTATCGGGATTATCGGTGCGACGGTGATGCCGCATAATCTGTATTTGCATTCCTCTATCGTGCAGACCCGCGCATTCAAGCGGACGGAGGCAGGTCGGCGGGACGCGATAAAATGGGCAACGACAGACAGCACCATTGCGCTGATGCTTGCCCTTTTTATCAATGCCGCCATCCTGATCGTCGCTGCGGCGGCATTCCATGACACCGGCCACCAGGATGTCGCGGAGATCGGACAGGCGTTCGAGCTGCTGTCACCTCTACTGGGGCTTGGTATCGCCTCGATCCTGTTCGCGATCGCGCTTCTTGCATCGGGATTGAACTCGACCGTCACCGCGACACTGGCTGGCCAGATTGTCATGGAAGGGTTTCTTCGACTGCGGATTCCGAACTGGGCTCGTCGACTGTTGACGCGTGGCATCGCGATTGTTCCTGTCGTGGTCGTCACTGCATTCTACGGCGAGAGTGGGACTGCGAAGTTACTCGTGCTCAGCCAGGTCGTGCTCTCGATGCAGCTTCCGTTCGCGGTTATTCCGTTGGTGCGGTTCGTATCCGACCGGAAGAAGATGGGTGTCTTCGTCATCCCGTTCTGGCTGTCCACGCTGGCATGGGCGATTGCGGCTATTATCCTCGCGCTGAATGCCAAGCTGCTGTTCGACACCATATGGGGATGACAATGGCTGTCCTCTCAAATGGGGTCCGGCCGGGCGTCAGTCGGGCATTCCAGCCGAGCAGCTTTCTCTCTTGCACCTCTGGGGGTTACTGGTTGTAGGGTCGTCCAAACCGGAAGTACGACCGACTATGGCGAATGACCATCACGAACACGGCCATGGGCTCGGGCGTATTCACGCGCCCGCGAACTATCGGCCAGGCGTTCGCGATAGGCGTTGCGATGCGCGGATCGGCATCGTCCATGCATTTGAACGGACTTTAGTGGACCGTGGAGGAAACGAGAGGGGTAGTCCTCATGTCCAACTCCGCGATCAAGCCGGCGGACAACTTTTCAAGGTCTCGATGCCCTTCGCAATACAGTCTAATTGCCACGGCGTATACTTCATGCGCTTCGCGAACGTTGTCCGGCTTGACACCATTATGAGCACACCATGCTCTCACCGCTTCGGCCATTATTTTGAAATCTGGTTGGTAAAAGGGCTGGCAAAATAACATTGCGGTCCTCCAATCTTGTAACTCGCGAAGGAAGGCACGACCCTAGCACCCCTCGAGATATCGTCAAAGTGTCGAATGTTCCGACCGTGTTCCAGTCTAGAATCAATGAGCGGCACTCGGGGTGATGATCCCCAGCCTGCCGAGGCAGCTGACGAACATTTGGACTGCTACAGCCCAGAACGTATGGCAGTCCGGGCAAGACCAAAGGGAATAGGTCTCCGCCTCATGGCTCACCACGGCGGTCTGCAGCGCTTCCATAATCTTCTTGCCGTCCTCGATCGACAAGCCTAGGTCACCATCAAACAGACGCTCCCAGCTCTTGTCCATGCCCACCTCCCTTCGGCAAATGTCACCGAACTGATTTCTGCCCTCGACCGTGATCGTCCATTCCACTGCCATCGTCACCTCCTTCATCGAGGCAACCGAGATGGCCCAGCCGGCACTAACAATTCGTGTGCACCCCAGCAAGTTACCGGTCCCGAAACCAACACTTTGTCCTCCCAGCTATATCTTTTTGCTTGCTCGTGGTACGCTAAATGCATACCATAAGAACAAGTCAGGAACGGGTTTTCCTATGGCAAATGTCGAGAAAATAACCATCGCACTCACTCCTGAGATGGCGGGCTTCGTTCGTAGCGCCGTAGACGCTGGCGAGTATGCCTCAACCAGTGAGGCGATCCGCGACGCAGTGCGCGAATGGAAAGAGCGGCGCGATCTGCTCGGCTACACCGTCGAAGAGCTGCGCGAGCTGGTGCAGGAGGGCATCGATAGCGGACTGAGTTCACGCGCCTCGATGGACGATGTGAAAGCGGAAGCTCGCCGCCGGTTTGACGCTTCGCGGCGTGACGCTTGATTGTGCTGCCGATTATCCGCACCAATCGCGCCGACGAAGACTTGATCACCATCTGGGCCGAGATCGCCGCCGACAATCCGAACGCCGCCGACCGCGTGCTCGATGCCATCGAGGCCCGCTGGCAACAACTAGCCCAGCACCCTTATTCCGGGATTGCACGTGACGACATCGCGCCGAACATACGGCATCTGGTCGCCGGCCAATATCTGACCCTATATCGCGTCACCGACGAATGCGTCGAGATCATCCGCGTCCTGCATGGTCGTCGGAAGATCAGCCGCGATATTGTCACGTAGGACGTTGGAGAGATCATTATGCCGACTTCCCTCAGCGACACCTTCTCCCGACTTGCCACCCGCGATAACCGACGCACTGAAGCGGAGATACAGGCCGATGTGCGTCAATTCAGGTCGAGCAGACAGTTCCTGCCTCAGAACAAACCGGCTTTGGCGGCCCGCATTCTCTAGTCCGGTGGGGGACGGGACAAGAGTAGTTCAAAATCCTGCGCTCTAAGGCCGAACGAACGATGAACATCAGGCTGCGCCCAGGATCGGGGCGGGAAGCCGCAAAAGTCTGAAGTCTTCCGGAATCTGCTGCTCGGCATCCCAGGAACAGATGCCGGTGAGGTTTATGTGCTCCTAACTGAGCAGTGAGACGTGCTTGAGCAGCTCGTCGGCAATGTTCCTGCCCTGTTGGCGCAGATGGGCGGTGGCACGGCTGAGATAGACGATGTTCCACTGCACGATGGCGCTGACGACGAGATTGAGGCTGGAGGTCCGGAATGCCTGACTGTCAAAAGGGCGATCCCGGATTTCACCGCGCTCGTGGAAGAACACGGCGCGCTTGAGCTTATGGGCCGCTTCCCCCTTGTCGATACCTGCCTGGCATCGCCGGCGCAATGGCGGGCTCGAGTACTATTCGATCATAAACAAAGTTCTTTCGATGCGGCCGAGTTCGCGGAGCGCTTTGGCCAAGTTGCTGGATTTTGATGAGGCAAACAGCCTTTTGAGGATTGCCGAGGGCGCGACGGTGCGCGGCGTGATCGACGCGGCCACCGTCGTCCACTGATCGGGCGCACGGCGAGGAAGAAGCTGCCGAAGTCGAACGGGCATGAGAAGCTCCTTGTCTTTGGCGGACCCACACAGCAAATGCCGCGGGTCGTCGCTTCGAAAAGGAGGCCGCAAGCAGCGGTATACGGCGGCCTGTTCGTGAACTTACGGATTTGTAAGACGTTAGGAAAACCGACACGGACGTACCTTACAAACTTGTAAAGCCTCTAGGCGGCTTTGTCGGCGTCGACGTGTTTTTTGTCATCTCCGGCTATCTGATGGCGTCGCTGATCATCGGCGAAATCGACCGGGGGGAATTTAGCCTTCTGCGGTTTTACGAGCGCCGCATCCGGCGCATTTTCCCGGCCCTGTTTGCGATGGTCGCGGTCTCGTCACTGATGGCATGGTTGGTATTCATGCCGGTCGAATTCGAGTATTTCGCACGCAGCGTGAGGGCGACGGCGCAATTCATTTCCAATATCCGCTTCGAGAAAGAGAGCGGCTATTTCGACATGAGCGCCCAGTTGAAGCCGCTGCTTCACACCTGGTCGCTGGCGGTCGAAGAGCAGTTCTATATCGTTTTCCCGGTGGTGCTTGTATTGCTTGCCAAGCTCGACCGGCGACGGACGCCGTGGGTGCTGCTCGTTCTCCTCGTTGCCTCGCTAGCGGCCAGCGCCTGGTATGTGCACCGCGCCCCTGTCGCTGCCTTCTATCTCTCGCAGTTCCGGGGCTGGGAAATGCTCCTCGGCGCTCTGCTGGCGTTTGATGTCCTGCCCCAGCCGACACGTCCTGTCATCGGCGAATGCCTTGCAGCTCTCGGCATTGTGCTGATTGGCTATGCGGTTTTGACCTACAGCGACAGCACGGTGTTTCCTGGTCTCGCCGCACTGGTTCCCTGCCTGGGTGCGGCGCTGGTGATCCACGGAGCAGCGACAGGAGGACCCGCTGGTCTGCTCCTCAGGGCACGTCCCGTGGTGTTCGTCGGCCTGATTTCCTATTCCCTTTATCTCTGGCATTGGCCGCTGATCGTATTCACCCGCTATTTTACCGGGCACATTCTTTCGCCGATGCAAGGCGTGTTGCTGGTCGTCGCCTCGCTCGTCGTGGCTGTGGTGTCCTGGCGGTTCATCGAACAGCCTTTCCGAGGGCGCTCAAGCCGCATCGCTCGCCTGCCGCTATTTGCGGGGGCCACCACGGTGGTCGTCGCGGCGGTGCTGTTCGGTGGCTATGTCACCAATCAACAGGGACTGCCCGGACGCCTTCCTGCGGCAGCCCGCGAGGCCTATAGCGCCACCTACGACCTCAGCCGCTTTTCGAGCTCTGACTGTTCCATCGACACCAACGGTAGCGGACCATCCCTTGCCGACGTCCGTGCGGGCAAGCTTTGTCAGCTTGGTGCGGCAGGCAATGGTCCTATCAATTTCATTGTCTGGGGCGACTCGCACTCGGGCGCAATGGCACCCGCCATCGACAAGGCTGCCGCCGACGTCGGTATGCGCGGCCTGCTCACCGGTCACGCTTCATGTCCACCTCTGCCCGACGTCGTCTTGTCACGCCGGAACGATGCTGATACCGCGCAATGCGCGAGCTACAATGCAGCGGTGCGCGATCTCATAGCTGAAAAGCACATCCCGGTCGTGTTCATGGTCGCCTATTGGCCGAAATATGTACACGATGCCGAGCTTCCGAACGAGGGTTTGTATTTCGACCCGTCGGTTCCGCCGCCCGTCGAAGACCATTCGGCATTCATTAAGACCGCCTTGGACAACACCCTTGCCGAGCTGAAACAGCAGGGGAAGCAGGCCGTACTGGTAATGGACGTTCCAGAAATGGGACGTTTCGTGCCGGAGGCGCTGGCCAAGGCGTTGATGACCGGCACCACCACCGATATCGCACCGCCGTGGAGCTACATCGCGGCCAGGCAGGCGCTCAGCCGTTCGATCCTTGCGACCTCTGCCGCGACATACGGCGCGACCGTCGTCGACCCCCTTCCGACAATCTGTGCCAACGAACATTGTGATGCAGAGCGCAACGGCATCGCGCTGTACAAGGACGCCGACCACATCACCGCGACCATGGCTAGCAGCATCAGCTATCTTTACGCGCCACTTTTCAAATCTTTGGCAGCCGCAGCGGCTTCGACTGGCGGATGACAAGTTGCCAATGGCGCTCCCCTGGCAGCCAAACCATCGAACCGTGGCAGGTGACAGCGCAGCCATTCAATAGGAGGCATGCCGCGACGAAATAGGCGGATCGAGGGACGGTGATATCGGCTCGCACGATCAGGGTTCGACAGTCCGATGTTCGGCGCGAGCCGCTTGCCACACCTGTCGTGCCGCATCCGCGTTCATCGCGGCGATACCGAGGCCAACGACAATGTCCGGCCATCCAGAGCGCCACAGGAAGGCGCTCACCAGTCCGGCGGCAATGATGGCGATGTTGGCGAAGGCATCGTTACGTGCCGAGAGGAATGCCGCACGGGTCAGGCTACCACTATGGTGACGGTAGCGCACCAGCATCACCGCGCAGGAAAAATTGACCACCAGCGCACCAAGTCCGGCAAGCGACAGCGCCAGCGGCGCGGGGGCGACGGGTGCCATAATCTTGTCCCATGCTGTCCACAGCGTCGCCAAGCCTGGCACGAGGAGAATGCCCGCAAGCGCCATGCCGAGGCGAGCGCGATTGCGCGCAGTCCAACCGAGCGCCATGACGATTAGCAGGTTGACCGAGGCGTCTTCAAGGAAATCGACACTGTCGGCAAACAGTGACACCGACCCGATGCTCAGCGCCACGGCGAACTCAACCCCGAAATAGCCGAGGTTGAGCAGTGCCACCCATTTGACGACCCGGTGCAGGCCGGTGTCCGTAGGAGCATGTTCTGTCATCTGGCTGTTCCTCTAGAAGACAGGCGTCAGAAAGCGCCAGCGGCGAATCGTCATCGAAAACGACCACACCAGCCATGCGGCGAGAATAGCGTGACTGCAATAGCGATCGTTGCTGACCTGGGAAAGCTGATCATGGGTGCCTTCCAGCGTCGCGAGACATTGTCATCAGGCCCAATACTCGATGTCTTCGATTGCCGTTATCCATTTCAATTCGGCAGGAAGTAACCTTTTTACGTCAACACTGAGGCTTGAGGTCTGTCAACGAGGGCCTGCGTCCGTCAAATCGAGCCCAACTACCGCCATAAGCCAAGCGAGGCCGTCGCGCGCCTCCTCATCCAAGGCAGAATGCCAAATGTTCTTCATCGTATCCAAACTTGTCCAATCCGCGCTGCTTCCTTCGAACGTAATTGCTTTGCTCGCCGTGCTCGGCGTTTTTGCGTTCATTATACGGCGCAGACGCCTAGCGATGGGGCTGCTTTGCATATCAACGGTGCTGTTGATCCTGGCAGGCTGGTCGCCGCTCGGTCCCGCCCTTGTCATGCGACTTGAAGACCGCTTCCCTATTCCGGAGCTGCCCGCTTCGATTACAGGAATAATTATGCTTGGAGGGGCCGTCGACACACACATCACAAGCGACAGAAAGAGCTACGCGATCAACGACAATGCAGAGCGGATTTTCGAGACCGCCGCCCTCGCCAGGCGCTATCCAGAGGCGCGCATCATCCTTTCCGGTGGTGCCAGTCACCTCATCATCGGGGAGCCGCTGAATGAATCCGAGATTGCCCGGCGCATTCTGATCGATCTGGGTGTTGCGCCGGCGCGGATCGAAATGGAGGAGCGGTCGCGTACGACGTTTGAGAATGCCACGCAGAGCATTCTCGTCGCCAAGCCGATTTCCACAGATACCTGGCTGTTGCTGACCTCTGCCTATAGCATGCCTCGAGCCGTCGCATCCTTCAGGGCGGCCAACTTTAGCGTCGTTCCATATCCGGTCGATTACCGCACGCGCCCCGCTGATCTGCGCCGTCCCGTCAGTTCGATGGCGGGGGGTCTTGAACTCACGGATATCGCTGCACATGAATGGCTTGGACTGCTCGCCTATCGCCTGGCCGGTCGGACCGCAAGCACTCTGCCTTAAGATCACTTCCCATAGTGCGATGAGGCTGTGCACGCGCTAGCAGTGTCCGCGCCTGAAGATCACCGTGTAGCGATATTGCCAGGTCGGCTCATTGCGGTGAAAAGGTTCGTGGCTCCAGCGCACCCATGGCCAGCCTCGTTTGGACGCATCCGCTGTCCAGATCTCCTCCTGCCACAACAACACGGGTCTGAAGTTTGATGCCTTTAAAATGCGCGTCTTCAGATCCGTGTCGATGCCTTCGACAACAAGGAGGCCTCCAGGTTTGACCAGCCGCATGACATTTCCGAGACATGCCTCGGCCATGGTGTCTTCCATCGGACCGATGAAATTGTTGGCAATGACAATGTCCTGCTTGCCAACCACGTCGAGGAGAGAGTGATCGGTGGCATCGGCCGTCAGCCAGCAGACGTTCTCGCGCAGCCAATCGTGAACCCGCATCGTCCCATCCGGCATGAGTTCCAGGATGCCACGAAGTTCATCGATGTCCTGGGTTGAAACTTCGGCGCGACCAGCCAGATAGAGCCCAGCTTCTCCAGCCGAAGCGTCGGGACGATAGAGGCCGCGACGTGCAACTTCGACGACACCTGAGGAAATGTCAGCGCCCCGAGCCAGGATCGTTAAGTCCGGTCGTGCTCGACGGAGCAGATATAAGGCCGAGTAAAGCTCAGCTCCCGTACTGCATCCGATTGACGCCAGGCGCACCGTCGATCCTTTGTCGAAATCGGCTAGAAGATTCGCGAGAACTTCCAATTGCGGCAGATTTCTCATGAAGTGCGTGTGGTGACTTTGGATGCGCACGGCATTCCGGCTGAAGTTTTGATAGATGAATCGACCCGTAAATCTCATGGTGTCGGTTTCCATCATGGAATTTGGAATCCTGCCCCATAGGGCCCGACATAGTTTTCGCGGGGTCCGGCGGATGATATCGGTGAGGCTTGCGACATTGCTTGGCATGAGGGTTCTCCACGGTCCTTTGCACTCACACGTCCAATTGGGTGGAGCGCGGAGCACAACTATTGAGAGCTAGATCTGCATCTTCACCGCCCGTTGGTGGTGCGTTGAGCAACGGCGACAGACGAAGACCCATCAATTGCCCGAAGACCCTACGGGGCTTAGTCCTGCAGACGGTCTTCAGAATGTCTTGCATCAGCAGGCAGGGCGGTTGGGGGAGGATTCTCACCCATTGCCGGCGTGCAACACTGCAAGTCAAGCGATCGGCGGGCGCTGGAGATTTTGGGGAACGACGGAGGCCAGCTCCCGGAAGTCCGCGTTCGCCTCGATGTTGGTCTGGCGAACGAAACGAATGGTGGCGATAGGCGTGAGAATCGCCAGGATCGAGCAGGTCGTACGGCAGCAATGTTTGATTTTGAAATTGCCGTCGTGGTCGTCGTGGGTCGACCGCGCATCAACGATGATACAGTCGGACGTCATGCCATTTACAGCAACGACCACCGCTGAGGAGGTCCGGGCACCATGGGTATCGATAGCGAATGCGTCGTTGTCGGCTCCCGCGCCGGACACAGCAAGCGAAAGTACGATCGCAAGTTTGATCACATTCAGCACGAAAGAGGCTGTTCGCTTTCCCATGCGATAGCATAGGTCTGTCAACGGAGCCTGTGCAACGCAACATTTTGACGGCAGCCTTAGGTCGAATTGCGTAATCGACCCTACCTTTTCACGTAGAGCAGTCGTGGTGCTGCCGCCGGCTAGAACTCAAGTCAGTAATGGGCAAGTGACCGCGATTGGTTGACATTCGCCTGAAGAAATGAAACTGCGCTTGAAATATCCCCTCCAGGAGGATAGGTAACCTGCACCTTCACTGAGGTCTCACATGTTCGCCAGCATCAAGGAATGGTTCGGCTTCGGCCAAACGGATCACGGCCACAGCCATGGTTCGCACGCTCATGCCCACGGCAGCGCCGAAGGCCATGGCCACACGCATGGCGTGGTCGATCCCAGCATCGCCTCATCGGATCGCGGCATCTGGGCCATCAAATGGTCGTTCGTCATTCTGGCGATCACTGCCATTCTGCAGTTGATCGTGGTCTTCACCTCCGGTTCCGTGGCCCTGCTGGCCGACACCATTCACAACATCGGTGATGCCACCACGGCCATTCCGCTTTGGATCGCCTTTGTCCTGGTCCGCCGCAAGCCGACCGCCACGTTCAACTATGGCCTCGGCCGCGTCGAAGACCTCGCAGGTATGGTGATCGTCCTGATCATCCTGTTCAGTGCCATCGTTGCCGGCTACGAGGCCATCGACCGATTGATCCACCCGCAGCCAATCACGCAGCTTTTGGCGGTTGCGGTTGCAGGCGTCGTCGGCTTCGTTGGCAATGAGGTCGTCGCCGTGTTTCGGATCAAGGTCGGCCGCGAGATGAACAGCGCGGCGCTCATCGTCGACGGCTACCACGCCCGTACCGACGGTCTCACCAGCCTTGCCGTCGTCATCGGCGCGCTCGGGGTCTGGCTCGGCTTCCCGCTTGCCGACCCGATCATCGGTCTGCTGATCACCATCGCAATTTTCGGAATCGTCTGGCAGTCGGCTCGTGCCGTCATCACTCGTAGCCTCGACGGCGTCGAACCCGGCATTAATGACGAAATCCGCCATGCTGCAGAGCATGTTTCCGGCATTGATCGCATCACCGATGTCAAGGCTCGCTGGCTTGGCCATAAGCTCCATGCCGATGTCACGATCGCCGTCGACGAAGGAAAATCAGTCGCCGAAGCGAACGGCATCGCGCTTGCCCTTCGGGAAGAACTGCACGCGCACCTTGTACCGTTGGGCTCGACGACAATCCAGTTTGACACGGCCGGTGCAGCACACGCCGAAGGTGCCGAACAGGGTGGGCATCACCATGCTCCCGATCCGTTCACGGTGGACTCGCCGCTGGCGACCGGCCTGTTGGAGATCATCGATACGCCTGAAGGCGAACGAATGCGGCTGATGATCTCGAAGCATGCACACGGACTTCAGGCCGTCGTCGAAATCCAGCGTCCAGGTGGCGTCATCGAAAAGCTGGAGCTGCTACCCTCGGGCACGGATCACCACGCTCTGATATCCATGGAAGCTCCGGCAGAGCCGCACGAGTTCGAAGGGGTTTTGAAGTTGGCCGCAGGCGAGCGTTCGGCGGTCCTGCCGTTCCAGATGGAAGAGCCGGCACGGCACCACCACTGACCTTGCCCATCGGAGCACCGTCGGCGTATCGTCGGGTAACCTGTCGAAGGCGACGGAAACGATTTTGGAAATGACACGATGACCGAACCGCACACGCATGCCACCCATCCAGAGATCGTCAAGCGTCTCAGGCGCGCGGAAGGCCACCTGAGGAGCGTCATCGCCATGATCGAAGACAGCAGGCCATGCCTCGACATCGCCCAGCAGCTCTCCGCCGTGGAAAAGGCGATCACCAACGCCAAACGGACGCTGATCCAGGACCATCTCGACCACTGCCTCGAAGAAACGGTCGGTGCGCTCGCCCGCGATCAGCGCCAATCAATCGACGAATTCAAGACGATCACAAAATACCTGTAGGACGATGACAAACATCGCCGCATATGGCGGGCGCTCGACGGTGATATTGCGGCATTGCTGAGAAACATTTGTCGGCTGGGCGTTGGTTCAGGCTGTAGCGTATAGCCAAGCGATTTTGTGAACTTGAACCCGCTGCAGGGTGAGATTCAAACGCGCTTGAAACCCCCGCACGCTCTTGATTCCTGGATTGGCGGGCATGGAACTGAGCCATAGGAACAGAACACGCAACAATCGCCTTCCTTCGGCCGCAGGAGCTTCCCACAGCCCTTGCAGTCATAGAAAAACTGGCAGGCGTCGATCGGCATTGTTTCAGTTGCCTGCCATCCACAATGCGGACAGGTGATCGTCGAACGCAATTCCATCATGAGTTTTCCTTTTGCTTCCGACGCCGGATACGTGCTCAGTTCACGTGCCCATGAACGGCGGGGTCCGCATTGGTGACGGCGGCGGTTGTAGCTCCGGGCGTGACCTGCCCATCATCAACGCTGACCGTCGCTGCGGCAGTACCATTGAGTTCGTCGACAACGACATGGCGCACGCCCGGCATCTCGGCGTCTGCCGCAGGTAAATCAGACAATGCGCTGACCCTTCTCGTCGAGAACTTTCTCGCCATTCACTCATTTTGAGGCCCTCTCTTTCGAGGCTAGCTTGCATCATTGGTTTGGTATTTTAGACAGAGAGGCCGTTAATGTCAGCAAAACACGACATCGCGTTGATCTAGCTTGACACTTGCATAGACTACGGCTACAGATGTCGATTAAACTCGACATAGAGTCCTATTGAGGCGGAAATTTCAGACATGACGCGGAGAATGGTACCCTTTCAGGTTGAGCGAGCCCTGGAGGTTCTTGGATACAATATCAAGACCGCTCGGCTCCGGCGGAACATGTCCTTACAGGAGATGGCAGAGCGCCTCGGAATGCATCGAACGGTGCTGTCGGATGCCGAAAGAGGAAAGCCCGGCACAGCCGTTGCCGTCTACGCAGGCATGCTCTGGGCAATGGATATGCTTCCCGACCTTCAGTCTGTGGCCGATCCAAACAACGATAGCCATGGCCTTGCTCTAGCCCGCTCGGAAGAGCGTGAACGCGCGTCTGCTCCGAGAGGGATGAACAATGACTTCTGAATGCTACGTGTACATCACGCTGCCGGGAACGACCGAGATGGTCACTGCCGGGCGCTTTCGAGTCGAGATCGATCCTGCGTCCGGCTTTGCACGAGGCCGGTTCGTCTACGGCAAGCGATATCTCGCCCGGAATGACAAGGTTGACTTCGATCCCCGCGAACTAAAGCTCGCCGATACTATATTCACGACAACAAGGCTCGGAGGCATCTTCGGCGCTTTGCGAGACTCAGCCCCTGACGCATGGGGACGGAGGCTCATCGACCGTCATGTCGGCAACACTGGACTGAACGAACTCGACTATCTCCTGAAGTCACCGGATGACCGTGCGGGCGCGCTCGGCTTCGGCCTCAACCAGCAGCCACCGGCTCCAGTTTGGCAGTTCAACAAGACTGTCGATCTCGGGTCTTTGATCGAGATCGCTAACGAAATCGTAGCGGCTGATAACGATCCCAAGGCCAAGCCCAACAACCGAGAAGACCTTGAGCGGGTTGAGCGGCTTCTGCAGGCAGGAACGTCGATGGGCGGCGCACGCCCCAAGGCCACCGTTGAAAGCAACGGCCTGCTGTGGCTTGCGAAATTTCCTCTGAACGCCGACAAATGGAACAATCCACGCGTCGAACACGGCGTCATGACGCTTGCGCGACAGTGCGGAATCGATACGGCCGAAACGGGCATCGTCACCATCGGCGAGCGGGACGTACTTGTGGTGCGCAGGTTCGACCGTGATCTGGGTGAACAAGGCTTCTACCGCAAGCGGATGACGAGCGCGCTGACCATTCTTGGAGCAGACGAAACCCGCGACAACCGGTGGTCCTATGTGTCGCTGGCCGAAGAGATGTTGCGCTTCGTGGCTGGAAATATCGACGAGCAACTGCATGAACTCTTCCGGAGGATATGCTTCAACTGCCTCGTTTCCAACACGGACGATCACCCGCGCAATCATGCGTTTATTGCTGATGGAAGCGGCTGGAGGCTCTCGCCTGCCTATGACATCACGCCGACCCCAATGTTCTCTGTGGCGCGTCGCGATCTGGCAATGGATATTGGCAAATCTGGCCGTTATGCGAATAGAGACAATCTGATCTCGGCAGCGAGACGTTTCCGCCTTTCGCAAGAAGACGCGGCCTCGATCATCGATACGATGACCGAGCAGGTGGGAAACACGTGGTACGGTACAGTACGGTCGGCTGGCGTCAGCGAACTTGATTGCGAGAGGATTGCATCGGCCTTCGTCTACGAAGGTTTCTCATTCGGGGGCGAAAACACTGATGCACCTGAGATAACGGTGGGGACTCGCTTCAGCTAGCCTGAGGAGCCGCACATGCGGTTGTGTCTCAATCCACGTGAGAGCTGGTGCCGTTGACGCGGTTGGGAGTCTTAGAGAAATCAACGTTGATCCTTGAACGGGAGAAGCAATTGAAGCCGCGTTCGCCTTCCAAAAAAATCCAACTGGAGCAAAGCCTGAGATTCCACATTTAGGTGAGTGGCTGGGGCGTGAGAGCCGTTTCGCCAGACACTTGCGAAGACGCCTGAATTCAATCTTCGCCGGATGGAACGCACGCTCGCCGAGACCGCAGACCTGTGCAAGGGCGGGCACGCAACACGCTGCCCAATTTTGGACGTTCTCAGCAAGTGACACTGCCAACGCCGCCAATACCGGTCATTCATACGATAGTCGTGACCACTTGATGAAAGTGCCTTTTAGCTCTATGAGCGCTGCAAATTGTTGCATCAGGAGCTGGCGTACGCCCGATGAAAGCTTTTCTGCAAACGGTCAAATTGCTGCTCAGCGACCTGGCTTCGAGCCTGCTTTTCCTTCTCCTGTTTTCCCTGACGCACAACGCCCTTCTTTCCGCCTGCCTCGGCATGTTGCTCGGCCTCATCCAGATCGTGATGCAGTTCGCCCGCAGAAAGCCGATCGAAGTCATGGAATGGCTGAGCCTTTTTCTGGTCATCGCGTCCGGCACCGCAACCGTGCTGACGGATGACCCGCGCTTCGTGATGTTCAAGCCGAGCGCGATCTACGCAATCATCGGCGTGGCGATGCTGAGACCCGGCTGGATGAACCGCTACCTGCCTGCAATTGCCAAGTCCACCGCATCCGATATCGCCACCTATGTGGGCTTTGCATGGTCCGGTCTCATGTTCATTTCGGCCATACTAAATGCCTACCTTGCAGTAAATACCGACTTCGCCACCTGGGCTCTGACGATGACGATATTCGGAATAGCCAGCAAAACAATTCTGCTCATCGTCGGATTTTCGGCAATACGGCTGACGGCGCGACACCGGGTCCGTGCCATGCCGGCCGATGAGCGTGAAGCCCTGCTAATTTCGACGGGCTGGCGTGCCCGATCATAGTCCGTGGCTAAGTCAGCTTAGGGGCTACGGCGGAAGATGCTCACCGTGGAATTCGCCAAGCACCGTTGGATAACATGTGTGAGGGGAGCTGGATTTATAAATGCTTCGTTCCTGGAATGGCGGAGATCTGATAAACCAGCCTTCTTAACAGAGATGATTTGATGGCGACGCTCGACCGACAAACTCATTGGCAAGGCGTGTATACGACCAAAGCCGATTCGGAGGTCAGTTGGTATGAGGACACGCCGGAGCTATCGCTGAAACTGCTACGCCAAGCGGGACTGACACCGGAGATGTCGGTGATCGACGTCGGAGGTGGCGCGTCGCGGTTGGTCGATGTTCTCGTGGCGGCGGGGCAGTTCCACATGAGCGTCCTTGATCTCTCAGCCGCGGCCCTCGAAACAGCGCATTCTCGACTGGTGGACACGACACGGGTGAAATGGATTGTATCCGACGTGACCATGTGGACGCCCGACCGCGGGTATGATCTCTGGCATGACCGGGCCGCTTTTCATTTCCTGACGACAGTCGCAGATCAGCAAGCCTACGTTCGCGTGATGTCTCGGGCACTCAAAGAAGGCGGCAAAGCCGTGATCGGCACCTTCGCTTTGGATGGGCCGGAGAAATGCAGCGGTCTGGCCGTTGCTCGCTACGATGCGAAGGGCTTGCAAGCTGTTCTTGGCGAGCAGTTCAAGTTGGCCAAAACGCAGCGGCATGAACACACGACTCCATGGGGATCAGTACAGAAATTCCAGTTCAGCACCTTTGAAAAGGTCGGGCCGCCAAGCGCCTCTTTGCAAGTTTGATTTGATAGTTGCCAGACGGCCAGGGCCAACTCGTCATACCTTCTCCCAATTCGTAATGACAATATCATTACAGTCCTTGTAAAGATGATGTCGTTACGCTATGGTGAGTGTAGATCGGAGTTCCCTCATGCCCACATCGCACACCAGTAAAAGCCCGGAGGCCAGCGTGCCGCTGAATATCCGCATCAAGCCGGCAACCCGTAACCTTATCGATCGCGCCGCCGAGCTGCTCGGCAAGACGCGCACCGATTTTATGCTGGAAGCTTCCGAGCGCCGCGCCGAGGAAGTGCTACTCGACCGTACGATATTCACGGTTAGCCCCGAAATCTATGCCGAGTACCTTGCCCGGCTCGATGCGCCCACTCAACCCAATGAGCGTCTGAAACGCACTATGACGACCAAAGCGCCGTGGGATGAGGCGTGACCCTCAGCGTACCGACACCACTGGCCGATCATCATGAACTGGCGCAATTCATTTCTGGCGTCCCTGAACTGGATGACTGGCTGCGTCGCCGCGCCCATGCCAATCAGGCACGTGGCGCATCGCGCACCTTCGTCGTGTGCGAGGCAAGCCGCGTCATCGCCTATTATGCGCTCGCCTCCGGCGCGGTGAAGCAGCCGGAAGCACCTGGCCGTTTTCGGCGTAACATGCCTGATCCGATTCCGGTTGCCGTACTTGGCCGCCTCGCCGTTGATCAGTCCTACCAGGGGCGCGGTATCGGCAGGGCACTGGTGCGCGACGCAGGCCTACGCCTGCTCAATGCCGCTGAAATCCTCGGCATTCGGGGCGTGCTGGTACATGCGATTTCCGATGACGCGCGAGCCTTCTATGAGGCGATCGGCTTCCTGTCTTCGCCGTCCGACCCCATGATGCTGATGGTCGGGCTGCATGATCTCAATAGCGCACTGAATTCCTGACATCATCGGCGGTTCACTCGCATAATTCGGATGCGAGTTTTTTCATCGCCACCAGAATGCGGCAATGACCATTGCAGACTACCTCTTTGCCGAAATTAGCGCGGCCGCCGAAACCTCCCCCCGCCCGCGGAGGCTGTAATGGCCGGTGGCTGGCATTCCCTGCGGAATGCAAATTTTGCAAGCTATGCGGAATGGATGGCGGGCAGCAGCAAGTGAAGCACTTCCCAGGCCAGCCTCCGCCTAGCAGGGTCAGCGCCAAGCGGAAGGACGGGTCAAATCGCGGCGGAATTCAACGGTAGGCTCAAACAAACTCGCCTCCGCACATACCGCGTTCGCCAGGGCGTCAAGATCATTAATGCCTCTGGAACCCTAGAACAACAGCGCCACCTGTCATTCCAGCACCTGCAGCGGCAAGGAGGAGCCTGTCGTTTGCGTCGAAGCGACGCGCTCTGTTTGCGATCGAGAGCGAGAGCGGAATTGTCGCTGCGGACGAGTTTCCGTAATCTTCGATCGTGCTCACGGTTTTCGAGGCGCAAAGACCAAGTTTCTCAGACACGGCGCTGAAGATCCGCGTATTGGCCTGATGCGGAACAAACCGGGTGATGTCTCGGGCAATGATGCCCGCCCGATCGAGTGCGCGGGTTGAGCTTTCCGTCATCATCTCAACCGCCCGCGAAAACACCTCGCGTCCGTTGCGCATCGTCATTAGGAAGTCTGCCGCGTTCATTCCTGGCGCGAACGGACGATTGCTGCCGCCGGCGGCAATCGAGATCAGGTCATAGGCGCTTCCATCGGCTGCCAGGTCAACGCCGAGCACCCCGGCGTCTGGAACGGTCGACGGCGAAAGAACGACGGCACCAGCAGCGTCGGCGAATAGAACTGAGCTTGCACGTTCGGCGGGGTTGATGCGACGGCTTAGGATATTGGCTGCAACGACGAGAACGGATCGGCCTTGCGTGCGGACAAAGCCGTCAGCCAATGTCAGCGCATAGAGAAATCCTGAGCATGCGCCACCAAGATCGATCGCCCCGGAGTTTGCAAGTTTGAGGCGGTGGGCCAGCAGCGGCGATGAGGGCGGGAGCAGATGATCCGGTGTTGATGTTGCAAGCAGGGTCAGGGCGATCTTAGATCGGTCGATACCGGCATCATCCAGTGCCATGGCGCCGGCGCTGGTCGCAAGCCCGCTTAGCGTCTCGCCCTCCTCCGCCCAATGTCTGGCGCGAATACCGGTGCGGCTCTCGATCCAACCAGGTTCGAGGCCAAGCGACATTTCGATTTCGGCGTTCTCGACGCGACGCCTCGGGACACTGTGGCCAAATCCAATCAGCTGCGAAGACCTCACCTGCGTCATGCCGATACCCCGAAATGGTATGCGGCCTCATCAATCGCTTCGTAGGCGCTGTCGAGTTCGGTGGCGGTGATGCAATAGGGAGGCATCAGATAGACGACATTGCCGAGCGGCCGGATGAGCAGGTTGCGCTGACGGAAGAAGGCGCGAAGCTTCGGCCCGACCTCGGCCAGATACCCGCCGGCAGCTGCCTTGAGGTCCAGGGCCGCAATCGTTCCAAGCTGTCGCACGTTCTCAAACCGAGGGTCGTAAGCGAAACGTGCCAAGCGCTCCCGATGCATTTCCGCCAAGGCGTCGATACGGGCCTGCACCGGTTCATCCCGCCAGACGGCAAGATTGGCGACCGCTGCTGCACAGGCGATCGGATTGGCTGTGTAGGAACTCGAATGGAAAAAGGTCTTGCGACGATCAGTGGATAGATGCGCCTCGAATATCTCGGCCCTGCATAAAGTCGCCGCCAGCGGCAAAGCGCCTCCGGTCAGCCCTTTCGACGTGCAGAGGATGTCGGGTGTGATTGCCGCCTGCGCGCAGGCAAACACAGTCCCGGTGCGTCCCCAGCCGGTCATCACCTCATCGGCGATGAGAAGCACCTCATGACGGTCGGCAATCGTTTTCAACTGCGAAAGAACCGATGACGAAAAGAGCTTCATGCCACCCGCACCAACAACGAGCGGCTCGACCAGAAGGGCTGCCACATCGCCTGACCGGCAGAGGTGTTCGAAGACGTCAAGCGTCTCCTGCTCACGGCCGGCTTCGGGAAAGGGGAGTTTGTCGACCGCAAAAAGCAGCTGTTCGTAAGCAGCGTTGAAGACGCCGCGTTCGCCCGTCGACATCGTACCGATCGTGTCGCCATGGTAGGAATGCTCCATGACGACGATCCGATTGCGCTTTTCGCCTCTATTGTGAAAAAATCCGAGGGCCATCTTCAAAGCCACCTCGACCGAGGTCGATCCGCTGTCGGAATAAAAGGCATAGGCAAGACCGGGTGGCGCCAGGGCAATCAGGCCTCCGGCCAATTCTTCGGCTGGAGCATGCGTGTATTCCGCAAAGATGAGCTGGTCATAACGCTGCGCAGCTGCCCTGATTGCCGCCATGATGACGGGATGCCTGTGACCATGGGTGATCACCCACCAGGACGAGATCGCATCGAGAACATGGCTACCGTCTTCGTCGATGAGGTAGGCGCCCTCTGTTTTGGTGATCCGTTTCATTGGTGGCTCCAGCGCATGCTGGGTGAAGGGATGCCAGACTGCCGAACCCGTCATGCCAAGTCTTCCTTGAAGCTCTTAATATCGAAATGTTCGGCAAATGCCTCGCCAAGTGTCCTGGACGTCACATTCGACAATCGCGGCAGGCGGCCGAGCGATCGCACGCCACTGATCTCGAGGATGATCCGCTGGGTTTCGACATTCTCATCGCCTATGAAGGCTATACCTGATATCGGAACGCCTCTGTTCCTGAGCGCCTCGAGAGACAACAGACTGTGGTTGATGGTGCCGAGCGCTGTTCTGGCGCAAAGAATGACCGGCACCTGCCAGCGCGCAAACAGGTCGGCGAACAGCAGTCGATCCGTCAGCGGCACCAATAGGCCTCCCGCCCCCTCGACCACCAACGGCTCATCGGTTTCAGGCAGGACCAGCCGCTTTGCGTCTATGGCGATGCCATCAAGCCGCGCGGACAAATGCGGGGATGCCGGCGTCTTTAGCCGATAGGCCTCTGGAAGGACCCGTGCCGAAGGAACGCCAAGCCGTACGACGGCTTCACTGTCGGTTTCCTCCTCAAGGCCTGACTGCACCGGCTTCCAGTAATAGCCATCGAGCGCATTGGTGAGGGCTGCGGAAAAGAGGGTCTTGCCGACACCGGTATCGGTGCCTGTGACGACATAATGCCTCGTCACGAGCGCTCCTCCGCCATGACAATCGCCAGACGCTCAAACATCTGGGAAATCGCGCTGGGATCGACGTTCAAGGTGATGGCGATCCTTAGCCGCGCAGTCCCCTCGGGAACGGTCGGCGGCCGGATGGCCCTGATGTCGAAGCCTTCGGCGCGCATCCGTGCGGCAATCCGCACGGCACGCGTGTTGTCGCCGATCATCACAGGCAGGATCTGCGATCCGCTGCCTTCCACACCGATCGCAGCGGCGAGCGCGGTGTTTGCGAAGGCATAAAGCGCGTCGAATTTCTCGCGCCGTTTCGGCTCGTCGGCAAGAACCCGCAACGCCTCGCGAACAGCCGCCGCCATCAAGGGCGATGGCGCTGTCGAATAGATGAACCCGCGGGCTCGATTGACGAGATAGTTGCAGATGACCGCACTGGCAGACAAAAGTGCTCCGCAAACACCGAGCGCCTTGCCGCAGGTATGAAGGACAATGAGGTAGTCACCGGCCTCCAGATTGGCCGAGAGGCCGCGCCCCCCAGGTCCGAATACACCGGTCGCATGCGCTTCGTCGACGATCAGGAAGGCGTCATGGGTGTTGGCAAGGCTGGCAAGTTCGGCAAGCGGCGCACGGTCACCGTCCATGGAATAGAGGCTTTCGACCGCGATCCACGGCCGGCCAACACCGCCTGAGCGTCGCCATGTCTTGATTGCGTCTTCGAAGGCGCCGACATCGTTGTGCCGGATCGATATGGCAGGCGCTTTGCTGGCCGCAATCCCCTCATGGGCGCTTGCATGGCACAAGGCGTCGTGAAGGATGATGTCCTCGCGCTGCGGAAGGGTCGAGAATAAGGCCACATTGGCAGCATAGCCGCTGGCGAAATAGAGCGCCTTATCTGCTTCGAAATAGGCGGCGGCTTCCGCCTCCAGGGCCTCATGCTCTGGGTGATTGCCGCGAAGCAGCCTCGATCCCCCTGCCCCGACGGGTAAGCCGCGCGCAAGCGCTGCGGCGATCGCATTTGCGAGGCGGTCGGATTGAGCCAACCCCAAATAGTCGTTCGAGGTGAAGTCGATGCCGGCTTGACTGGCCAGCGAACGTGCACGCCCCTTGCGTTCGAGGCCGGCCAGCGTCTGCTCGAAACGGGCAAGGCCAGTGGCACTCATTGCACAGAACCCAATTCCATGGGCTTCAGGCCGAGACGGCGAAACAAAGCGCTATCCTGGTCCTCGCCAGGATTGTCGGCCGTCAGCAAGGTCTGCCCGATGAAGATCGAGTTGGCACCGGCGAAAAAACAAAGGGCCTGCATCTCGTCGCTCATTTCCGTCCGGCCGGCTGAGAGCCGCACGTGAGACTTGGGCATCAGGATACGCGCAAGCGCGATCATGCGAACGAAGTCGATCGGATCGACGGTTTCGGCGTTGGCAAGCTTCGATCCTGGGATCGGGATCAGCATGTTGATCGGCACGCTTTCCGGAGGTGTGGGCAGATTGGCAAGCGTCACCAGCATCGCGATGCGATCCTCGACGGTCTCGCCCATCCCGAGGATACCGCCGGCACACACCTTCATGCCGGCCTCGCGAACGTTGGAGAGCGTTTCAAGGCGGTCGGCGAACGTGCGCGTCGTGATGATCTCGCCATAGAAGCGTTCGGACGTATCGATATTGTGGTTGTAGTAGTCAAGGCCAGCGGCGGCGAGCGAGGCCGACTGCACTGGGGTTAGCATGCCGAGCGTCATGCATGTCTCCATGCCAAGCGCCTTGACACCCTTAACCATGGCAATGACCGCATCCATGTCGCGGTCCTTGGGGCTGCGCCATGCCGCTCCCATGCAGTAACGCGTCGCACCGCCATCCCTGGCTTTGCGGGCCTCGGCAACAACGCGCTCGACCTCCATCAGCTTTGATGCCTTGAGACCGGTCGGGTAGTGGGCGGACTGGCTGCAATAGCCGCAATCCTCGGCGCAGCCGCCGGTCTTGATCGAGAGAAGGCGGCTCATCTGGACCGCATTGGGGTCGAAGTTGGCGCGATGAATTGTTTGCGCCTGGAAAAGAAGATCGTTGAACGGTAAATTATAGATAATTTTAGCACCGTCGGCTGTATGAATCTCCGGCGTTGCGTCGTTCTGCCTACGCAATGGCGCGATATTGGCTACATCATCCTGCATTTGACCGAACTTCCTCCCCAGATCCCAATTCCAAAATAGATTCCCGTTGGTTTTATCTATAATATTGCAATGCAATATCTGGCAAGGTGATTTCGAATGTCCGGGGCGGCTATTTTGGATTGTTCCGTCGCTAAGCTTCCGGTTCTGATCCTCAGCCAACAATGGCAAATCGTTCGGGAGCCGCAGCGCTCTCCTTTGGTCGGTGACCGATCCGCTGGACATGCCGATCGAGGACTGTCACGGCCTGCTCGGTTTTCTGCTCGCGAAGATGCGTGAGGATCGAGCGATGATCCTTGTCCTTTGGTGTCACCCAGCCGGAACTCCAGGACGCAAACAGAAAGCGCGCACTTGCGGCATGCAAATCGTCGATGACGGCAAGCAGCCGCGGCATTCTGCAAGGAGCAAGGATCAGTTGATGGAAGCGCCGGTTCGCTGCCTGCCAGGTGGCTACATCCGTCGCTCTATCACCATCAAGCGTTGCGCATTCCGCCTGATCGAGGATGGTGGGCGTCAGATGGGGAGCGGCGTTGCGCAAAGCCAGGACCTCAAGAGCCGCTCGCATGCGAGCGACCTCCTGCACCTGAGCAAGATCGAACGAGGCTACCCGCACCCCTCGCCTCGGCTCACGGACCGCAAGCCCTTGTGCCTCCAGCCGCCTAAGCGCCTCGCGCACAGGCACATGACTGGAGCCAAACTCCTCGGCAAGATAATCCTGCTTAAGCTTAGAACCGGGCAATAAGGCGCCTGTCACGATCTGGTCGGCCAGAATACGGCTGATCCGGCCAGCGATTGTCTCTTCATCATGATTGGTCATGCCTGATAGATAATTTGCGTCGGCTCGGCTGTCGAGCGGCGCCAGCCACCTTTCCAGGCCTCAAGGAGGCATCAGCCAGCAGCGTTCAAGGAAATTTGCGGCCAAACTCGCTCACGAGGAACGTATCTGAGATGCTGGAAATCTATGGTCGTCGGATAGATGTGTCGGCGAAATGGCGAGACAGCTGCGGCTCTTGCCCCATTCTGCTCGGCAGAAAAGGCATTCCGCGAATTCATAAGCAGTACCCCTTTGACCTGACCTTGCGCTGGGGTGAAATTTAAGCTTCGCATCGGGATCTCTTTTGCCGCAACCGCAATCCGGGCGAAGAAATGCTGCGGCATCCACCTTTTGCGGATTGCTTGTGGTATTTCGTTGCCGGCCCAAAGCTCCCAGCCATGCTAAAGGACCATTTCCGCCGCGCAGTTGGTTGCCTGCGAACCGGCCTTACCAAGTGGCTCCCTCAATCTTGCAACGTTCGCCGCAAAGGGGGCCTGACGAATGATATTTGATACGCTAAGCCACGGACAAAGTGACAACTCCCCGGGGTTGACATGACCTAAACTGAGGGCATAACTCTTGTGTCATTCACCAGGGGGGTCCCGGCAAGGGGCTGAGATACTGCTAGCGCGCGCAGTGACCCGTTGAACCTGATCCAGTTCATACTGGCGTAGGGACGGTGCGAACGCTTCGGTTGCCATGATTCCCTCACAGGAGAGATGCACCGGCGTTTTTCCATCATTCCGGCGTGAACTGGGTCTCCAATCGACGAGCTTGGAGCCTCATGATGAACATTGCCGCAAAGAATATCACACCGACCGTCACGACGGGACCGATGCCCGCCTCGACCAAAATCCATGTTCCGGGTGAAATCCATCCGAACATCCTGGTTCCGATGCGCAGCATCGAACTTCACCCGACATCCGGCGAACCGGCCGTCATCGTCTACGAATCATCCGGCCCCTATACGCAAGCAAACGCCGATATCGGCATCGAAAAAGGTCTCCCGCCGCTGCGGCGAGACTGGATCCTCGCGCGCAATGATGTCGAGGCATACCAGGGCCGCCGCGTCCGCCCGGAAGACAACGGTTTTGTCAGCGGCGAACGACTGACACCGGAATTTCCCGTTATCAGCCAGCCGCTAAAGGCAAGACCAGGCAAGGCCGTAACGCAGCTTGCCTATGCGCGGGCGGGCATCATCACGCCGGAGATGGAATTCATCGCCATCCGCGAGAACCTCGGCCGCAAGGCTGCCTCGGCCAGCCATATCCGCGACGGGGAAAGTTTCGGCGCCGCCATTCCCGATCACCTCACCCCGGAATTCGTCCGGCAGGAAGTAGCGGCCGGCAGGGCGATCATTCCGGCCAATATCAACCATCCAGAAGCCGAACCGATGATCATCGGCCGCAATTTCCTGGTGAAGATCAACGCCAATATCGGCAACTCGGCCGTCACCTCGTCGATGGCGGAGGAGGTCGACAAGATGGTCTGGGCGGCGCGCTGGGGTGCCGATACGGTCATGGACCTTTCGACCGGCCGCAACATCCACAATATCCGCGAATGGATCATCCGCAACTCGCCACTGCCGATCGGCACCGTGCCGCTCTACCAGGCGCTGGAGAAGGTCGAAGGCATTGCTGAGAACCTAACGTGGGAGGTCTACCGCGACACGCTGATCGAGCAGGCCGAACAGGGCGTCGACTATTTCACCATCCACGCCGGCGTACGGCTTCACTACATCCCGCTGACCGTCAACCGCGTCACCGGCATCGTCTCGCGCGGCGGCTCGATCATGGCCAAGTGGTGCCTGCATCACCACCGCGAGAATTTCCTCTACGAGCACTTCGAGGAGATATGCGACATCTGCCGCGCCTATGACGTTTCCTTCTCACTCGGCGACGGCCTGCGTCCCGGTTCGATCGCCGATGCCAATGACGCCGCCCAGTTCGCCGAACTTGAAACTCTTGGCGAGCTGACCAAGATCGCCTGGGCGAAGGATTGCCAAGTGATGATCGAGGGCCCCGGCCATGTTCCGATGCACAAGATCAAGGAAAACATGGACAAGCAGCTTGCCGTCTGCGGCGAGGCGCCCTTCTATACGCTGGGCCCACTGACGACCGATATCGCACCCGGCTACGACCACATCACCTCGGGCATCGGTGCAGCGATGATCGGCTGGTTTGGCACGGCGATGCTGTGCTACGTCACGCCGAAAGAGCATCTGGGTCTTCCGGATCGCAACGACGTCAAGACCGGCGTCATCACCTACAAGATCGCCGCCCACGCCGCCGATCTTGCCAAGGGGCATCCGGCCGCGCAACTGCGCGACGACGCGCTGTCGCGCGCCCGCTTCGAATTCCGCTGGGAGGACCAGTTCAACCTCTCGCTCGACCCTGAAACCGCCCGCAGCTTCCACGACGAGACGCTGCCGAAGGAGGCGCACAAGGTCGCGCATTTCTGCTCGATGTGCGGCCCTAAATTCTGCTCCATGCGAATTTCGCATGACATCCGCGCCGAGGCACAAAAAGAAGGGCTGGAGGCTATGGCAGCAAAGTACCGTGACGGCGGCGATCTCTACGTGCCGGTCGATGCCGTCAAACCTTCGGCCGGCTGAGATGCGCGTCCTGGTCAAAGGGGCCGGCGTCGCCGGCCTCACGGTGGCGCATGAACTCCGCGCACGCGGCGGCGACGTCACCGTCATCGACCCGCACCCAGATTTCGGTCACGCCGCATCCTGGCTGGCGGGCGGCATGCTAGCGCCCTGGTGCGAGCGCGAGAGCGCTGAGGAGGCCGTGCTCTCGCGTGGCCTCGATGCCGCTGAGCGCTGGGATGCGATCCTGCCGGGGGAAGTCATCTGCAACGGGACGCTGGTGGTGGCGCCGGCACGCGATCACGGCGAGCTGAAGCGCTTCGCTGGCCGCACGACGGGCTATGAATGGGTGGAAGAAGAAGCCATGGCCGTGCTTGAACCGGCGCTTGCCGGGCGCTTCAGCCGCGGCCTGTTCTTTGCGCGCGAAGCCCATCTTGACCCTCGGCAGGTGTTGAGATCATTGCGGGAAAAACTTGGCAGGCAGGGCGTCACCTTCGTCAATGAGAATGCAAGCGAACAGGGTTTCGACGATGTTGTCGACTGCACAGGCGTCGCGCGCATTGGACAGACCCGCGACCTGCGCGGTGTGCGAGGCGAAATGCTCTACCTTCGGACCGATGAGGTTGAACTCGCCCGGCCCGTTCGCCTGCTGCATCCACGCATTCCCGTCTATATCGTTCCTCGTGGCGGCGGCCTTTTCATGGTCGGCGCAACGATGATCGAGACCGAATTCGACGGGCCGATCGCGGCGCGCTCACTGATGGAACTGCTGAATGCCGCTTATGCGCTGCACCCGGCTTTCGCGGATGCCACCGTCGTTGAAACCGGCGCCGGTATTCGCCCGGCCTTCCCCGATAATTTTCCGCGTGTGAGGCGGGAGGGCAACGCGATCGTCCTCAATGGCCTTTATCGCCACGGCTTCCTGCTGGCGCCGGCCATGGCCACCGAAGCCGCAAATCTTGTCTTTTCCCGAACCTCTATAGGAGCGCATGCCCCATGAGATTGATCGTCAATGGCGAGCCCCAGACTATCACCGTCACGACGCTTTCCGAACTGCTGGTTACGCTGGACTATGAGGGCGACTGGCTTGCGACCGCCGTCAATGGCGAACTCGTTCATCGCGAGGATCGCGCCGACCACGCGCTCAATGACAATGACAGGATTGAAATCCTGACCCCAATGCAAGGAGGCTGATCCATGCTGACCCTTTACGGAACCGACGTCGCATCCCGCCTTCTGTTGGGCACCGCCCGCTATCCCTCTCCTGCCATTCTCGCCGAGGCAGTCAGACAATCGGCAACGGAGATCGTGACGGTGTCGCTGCGCCGCGAGAGCGCCGGCGGACGCAATGGCGGCGCCTTCTTCGATATAATCCGTGCGCTCGGCGTCCGTGTGCTTCCCAATACCGCCGGCTGCCACGGTGTTTCCGAAGCTGTACTGACGGCCAAGATGGCGCGCGAGATGTTTCAGACCAACTGGATCAAGCTGGAAGTCATCGGCAATCACGATACACTGCAGCCGGATGTCTTCGGGCTCGTGGAGGCCGCACATATTCTCGTCCGCGAGGGTTTCGAGGTCTTTCCCTATACGACAGACGATCTGGTGGTGGCCGAACGGCTTCTGGACGTCGGCTGCAAGGTCCTGATGCCCTGGTGCGCGCCGATTGGAAGCGCGGCAGGTCCGCTCAATCTGTCCGCCCTTCGGGCCATGCGGGCGCATTTCCCCAATGTGCCGCTGATTGTCGATGCCGGCATCGGCCGGCCGTCGCATGCGACAACCGTCATGGAACTCGGCTTTGATGCTGTGCTTTTGAACACCGCCATTGCCGGCGCCGGCGACCCGGTCGCGATGGCTTCTGCCTTTACCAAGGCGATCGATGCAGGTCGGCAGGCCTTTGGCGCCGGTATGCTGGAGCCGCGCGATATGGCGGTGCCATCGACGCCGGTGATCGGAAGGGCGGTCTTCGCATGAGGCTCGATCCCTTCTACCTCATCGTTGACAGCGCCGACTGGATCGCCCGGCTGGTGCCGCTCGGCGTCAAGTTGGTGCAGCTCCGCATCAAGGATCGCACGCCATTGGAGATCCGCGCCGAAATCCAAAGAGCAAAGGCAATCTGCACGGCGCATCGGTGCCAGCTCATCATCAATGATTACTGGCAGCTTGCCATCGAAGAAGGATGCGACTTCATCCATCTCGGACAGGAAGATCTGGCCGTGGCCGATCTTAGGGCCATTCGCAAGGCGGGCCTGAAGCTCGGGCTTTCGACGCATGACGAGGCGGAACTGGCGACTGCACTTGCCGCAAGTCCGGACTATATCGCGCTAGGCCCGGTCTACCCGACCATCCTTAAGAAAATGCCATGGGCGCCACAAGGCCTCGACCGTCTGCGCAAATGGAAGCACCGGATCGGAGCGCTACCACTCGTCGCCATCGGCGGGCTGAACCTGGATCGCATTCCTGGCGTGTTCCAGAACCGGGCCGACAGTGCTGCTGTCGTGACCGACGTCACGGGCAACATTGACCCTGAAGCGCGAACCCTGGAATGGATCATCGCGACCCGTCCATTGATTTCGATCAAACCGAGATGAATGACATTGCTGTGCGTGGACGAGTTGAAGGGCAAATACGACTGCACCCGCGCCAATTTCAGCGTTCGTCAGCCAGCGACGGCCGCTAGCCGTAGGGACACTGCCGAGGCGCATTTTGACCACATTGGCCGCAGACTCGATCAGCTTCGGTCGACCATCCATGCTGCCGAGGACAACAACCAGGCGAGCGTAAGGTAACAGCGCTAGGAGCCAGGTCAAAGCTGGAGCCGGATCATGAAACCAAAGCAAAGCATTGGTGATCGGGCCCGTGTCTTCTATTGCGCGGTCCCTATGCTCGGAACAGGCTTTCGCGACCACTGGCGCGGCTCTACGCGTCGATGGTGGCGTGGTTCTCTTCGTCGCCTGGGTGCGGGCTTATCTATTGCCAGCCTTGAATAGAATCGAACCATGACCGACAATTTTTTCCTTTGATAGGCGCAGATGTCATACGCGTATGGCAGGCGCAAATAGCGCTGGCTTTGGCCTCGGGGAGCACGCCGACTGTCCAATAAATTAATAGGTCACCGTTCCTCAGCTAAAGAACTGCTCTTGCACATGGAAGCAGAATCTAGGCGTAGATTTTCTCACCAAATGGTGCTAATTTACGCGCCTTAACAAAAGAGCCAGTTCATGCGATCGACTATCAATCTCGACGACACGCTTATGGAAAGGGCTAGGTTCCTAACCGGCACCAAGGAAACCGCGGCGCTCGTCCGCCAAGCGTTGGAGACGCTCGTGCGTGTGGAGTCCGGAAAGCGCCTCATTGCGCTTGGAGGAACCATGCCCGATGCCGAGGCAGCCCCGCGGCGCCGGAGCGCAGCGGTTAAGTGATACTAGCAGACACCTCGATCTGGATTGATCATTTCCGCCATGTCGATGCCGAGCTGCGCAGGATTATTGAGGATGATCGCCTACTTTGCCACCCAAGCGTGATCGGCAAGCTGGCGCTTGGCAGCCTTCGGGATCGCCGCAGCGTGATGGCTTTCCTGGCGGCTCAGCGCGAGGCAGTGGTCGCCACGCACGACGAAGTTATGACAATGGTCGATCACCACGGCATTTTCAGTATGGGCATTGGCTACACGGATGCCCACTTGCTGGCATCGGTCCTCCTTGACCAGCGAGCGGCCTTATGGACCAGAGACAAGCGCCTGCGGGCAGCGGCCGAAAAGGCGGGTGCTTCACTGCATACACCGGTCAACGTACCCAACTAAATCCTGAAACAGTCCTGCCACGAGGTTCCGCACGGGTTTTCGATGCCTCGGTCTTGAAGGGATCGGAATCTCCGACCCCTCAAAGAATTCACCTCAATTCCAACGAAATCAAAGTAGGACCGAGAGCAAAGACGATTTCCCTCTGACTTGCCAATGCCTTTCGCCAGGCCTGAGCACTCAACCCTCCAACCAACGCACCTCTTCGGGAGTAAGCGTGATCTGAATGGCCGAAAGGCTGTCTTCCAGTTCCGCCACGGTCCTCGGACCGATGAGAGGAATGATCGGAAACGGCTGGGCGATGACGTAGGCAAGGGCGATGTGGATCGGGCTGCAGCCACGCTTCCTTGCAAGCTCGATTGCGCGGTCACGGCGTTCGAAATTGCGGTCGGAATACCAGACCCTGACAATCTCCTCATCGTCGCGCTTGTCGCGCCCTGCCCTATCGGTGAAGAAACCTCTCCCTTGGCTCGACCAGGCGAAGTTGGGAATCTGTCGCTTCTTCAGCCAGTCTTTCCAAGGGTCGTCGGACGCCGCGACGCAGCCGGGCCAAATGGGATCGAGCATCTGCGCCAGCGAGAAGTTGTTGGAAAGGGCGGCGGGCGCGGTCTTGCCGCTTTTCTCGGCATAGACGAGGGCCTCGTCCATGCGGTCACGCGTCCAGTTAGAGCCACCGAATATACCCCGAATGCGCCCGCGTCGAACTTCCGCATCCATGGCATCGACGAATTCGCCGACAGGGATGTCCGGATTATCGCGGTGCATGAAGTAGATATCGACGTAATCCGTCTTCAACCGCTCTAGCGACTGATCCAGTTGCCGGGCAATGACGTCGGGATAACATAGGGGCGAATGGACGCCCTTGCCAATCAGAACGATGTCCTCCCGGCCGACCTTGCGGCTCGTATGCCAGTCGCCGAAAATGCTCTCGGTCTTGCCGCCACTATAGACGAATGCGGTGTCGAACAGATTGCCGCCCGCCTCGTAGAAGGCATCGAGTGTCAGTGAGGCAGATGCGAAATTCGGGAAGAACTCGAAGCCCAACGCAACGGCGGAGGCAGGCTTGGCCAAGCGGTGGATTTGCCGCTTGGGCACGCTCTTGCCGGCGACAACTGCCGCACCCGCAATGTCGGTCGTGCGCCTGGTAGCTGTCTCGATCTCGTATTCGAGACCGACAGATGCGCGCCAGCGATCGAGAACACGCAAGTTGGCGAGCGTCTCATCGCTGTTCATGCCGGGGAAGGTGAACTCGCTGCGGCCGGCACGGATGGCCTCGCCCACCGCATCGACTTCGAACGAATACAGATAGCGCTTTTCCTCGACCTCGATTGTCTGCTGTCCTTCGCCCCGAATGATTTCGATTTGCCCTACCCCGCCCTGTTTTCCCGAGGCGAACCAGAAATCCTTCACCTCGATGCGGCCTTGCGAACCGATGATGCGCAGCACGTTGTCCTGCTGTGCCATGATCGAGCAGGAAACCTCCGCGACGATGCCGTTTTGGAACTTGAGAACCGCCGATGCCCACTCGTCAACGCCGGACGCGCCGATATGGGCAACGCCCGACACCGTCAGCGGTTCGAGAAAGGACTTTTTCTCGGCAGCGCCCGCGAGCATGCACACCATCGAGACCGGATAGCCGCCGACATCGAGAATACCCCCACCGGCAAGTTCATTGGAAAATAGGCGATGCTCAGGGCGATAGCGGCCCATGTCGAAGCCGAAACTCGAACGGATGATCCGCACCTCGCCGATCACGCCGTCACGCACCAATTCAACGAGACGGGCCGTCTGGGGATGGAACCTGTACATATAGGCTTCGCCGGCGAAGACGGCGGCCTTCCTCGCCTCATGGAAGATCGATGCCGCATCGAAGGCTGAAAGCGCCATCGGCTTTTCGATCAACACATGCTTGCCGGCGCGTGCTGCCTTGATCGCCCATACGGCATGACCGGGATGCGGTGTGGCGATGTAGACCGCGTCGATCTCCGGATCGGCCAGAAGCGTATCATAGCCATTTACGATGCGCGCTCCCGGAAAGTCATCATGGAGGCCGGGCTTTTCCGGATTGCGGGTCGCGATCGCCACAAGGCGGCCAGTAGCGGAACGGGCAACTCCTTCGGCAAATGCCCGCGCGATGGTGCCGGGGCCGATGATGCCCCAACGGATCGGTTGTTCTGAGCTCATGGAAAATCCTTTTCAGTTAGCCCTGAAAGAGTAGTGGGATTGATCAGCCGACCGGTTGCATGCAGCATCGAGCAGGAAGCATCGCCCGAGAGGCGACCTCACGGTCGGTTGCATCTCATCGCCGGCACGTGCGGCGTCGCGACACGCCGGTAGATGCGTGATATGCGCCATTGCGCCCAAATATCTGGAGCATTGAAAACCTCCCTTTTTCAATTGCCGTTCTTCAGCGACACGGGCACATTATCCCGGGGCAAAAATCTGTCTCGTTCAAAGGGAATGTGGATTTGGCGGAAAGTAAGATTGTCGAAAGAACGATCTACCAGCCGTGTCCAGGCAGCATCGAAGGAATGCCGACCCGGTTGCAGTTCTTCCATGCCCACCCTCGGGTCATGATGCGCCCGCATTGGCATGCGCAAATCGAAGTAAACTACATGGTGCGAGGCTCGGTACATTATCGCATGGGCGGCCACGATTTGCGGCTCGGCGCCGGACAGATGTGCCTGTTCTGGGGCGGGCAGCCGCACAGGATGGACGAATCCTCCAATGATTCAGTCTATGCCGGCGCCCATCTGCCGCTAGTGCATTTCTTCCGCATGCGGTTGCCGCCGGCAATCTCCGCGATGCTCATGGGCGGCGCGACGATGCTGACGTCTAAGACCGATTGCGCCGATGAGCAGAACTTTCCGCGCTGGCACAACTGGGCCAATTCCGGAGACGAGGTGAAGGCCCAGCATACGGTGGAAGAACTGCTGCTGCGCGTCGAGCGAATGTTCATGGAGCCTTACACGGTCGTCTCGTCCGGCAAGGAACGCAAGGCCGAAAGCGGCTCAGTCCCGCCCTCGCTTGGCGTCGTACGCATGTGTGATTTCATCGCCGGCAATTATCTCGAGGAGATCGACGCAACCGATATCGCTGCCTCTGCCGGTCTGCATCCGAAATACGCCATGAACTTGTTTCGCAAATCAACGGGTATGACGCTGGTCAAGTACCTAACCCTGCTGCGTCTGTCGCGAGCGCAAGCCATGCTGTTGAATGGCAATGACAGCGTTCTGCAGGTAGCTATGGATAGCGGCTTCGGATCGGTGAGTGCGTTCAACAAGGCTTTCCGGCAAATTGCCGGAAAGCCGCCTTCGGATTTCCGCCGCGATGCTCATGTCGCATCGGCGTGAGCGTCAGGCGGCGGCAGCCTGCTTCTGCTTCTGCAGTCCATCATCTCAGAACAAACGGGATAGACGTAAAGCGTGTCCGTGATCTCGACCCGATGCCGGCGACAGCGCGTACCTTGGTCTCGGAATGGCAGGATGATTGCGCGGATGCTCTTGCCCAGGCGATCATGCGCTTTGTAGGAGGTTTCTCGCCTTCGAACGAACCATTGCACCTTTCGCATGGCTGCACTGCTGCAAAGTCTATTTAATGTGCGGTGAGAACGGAATCTAAAACTGTTACGCCGGCATATCCCACGGATTCACGAGGTTCACTCCCATGCCCTCGAAATCTTTGACCTTTCGTGTGACCAGTGTCATACGCCGGGTGAAGGCTACTGCCGCGATATAAGCGTCATTGATCGGCCTGGGATTGGGTACATGCCATTTCGCCGCCTGAACGGCTGCCGCCTCTTCCAGCGGCAGGATACGGCCGGAAAATGCCCCGAGGACCGTGTTTTCCAGCCAGTTGCGCAGGACCTTCCCGGCGACGGGGTCATTGTGCTCCACCAGCCGAACGCCAATCTCCAGCTCGTGCAGAACCACGGATGAAATGAAGGTTTCGGCCGGATCGACGGTTTCGTTCCAGACGACAACATTGGGATCAGCCCTGCCGCTCGCCACTTTGCGCAGCTCAGACACGACATTGGTATCAAGTAATAGCATCAGGACAGGTCAACCGGCTTGGCATGTTCAGTGCGCTGCGGTAGAGGCAAGTCAACGTCTGCTGCTCCCGGCGCGGCCAGCATATCACCGAGCGTCCGCATTTTGCCGGTAAGCCGCTTGTACTCGTCGAACGACAGGAGGACGTGCGCGGGCCGCCCCCTGTCAGTGATGATGACAGGGCCGTCCTTGGCGGCGCGCTTTGCGCGACCTAGATCGTGATTGAGTTCACGGCCTGAAAGCGTGGTGACGGTCATGGCAAACTCCAACGTTCGTGGCCCCGCCATTTGTGGTTACGTAACCACATTTAATTCACCGAAGCTGGAATTGCAAGAAGTAGTCACGGCCGCCGATCGTGCCGACGTGAAACGAGCGAGGCGCGATCCGGAAATGACTTGCCCGTGACGCCACGACAGGGGAAAAAACGAATAGGTTCACATCTGTAAATAGCAGGCCTCTATTCCGTCCTTTCGCCGAGATCCCAGACGAGACCTTATGCGACGTTATGAGCGCAGACCGAGAACATCTTCACGCTCGCGATGCGAGCGAAGTGGTAATTATGAAGCTCATCGGATGTAGTGGCGGAGAAAGTTCCCAAGAAGAAGCTCTGTTGCTACATTATGATCCTGACAAAATTTGATAACTACATGTTCACATGTTGCGCTCCTCCTGGAGCCGCTTGTTCTCTTTCAAGCGCGGGCAAGATCAGAACCGTTTCCGGCGTTTATCTCGTCAAGAACCAATTGGAGCTGCTGCTCGGAAAGAGCGTCACCCACATACCAGGAAAGCGTGTTGAATATCCCGAGAAAGGAGCTTCTCGTTAATTCAAGCATCTTTCGCGCGTCGGTATCACTGACGCTAAGCGATTCTGAGATGAAAGTGACCAGGCGCTCGACCGCCAAGCCGTTGGCTAGCACAAACATTGGCTGGCTTTCGGTCGTAAGCCGGCGATAGCCGGCTGCCTCTGATCGGCAGTGCAATTCGGCAGAAAGCTTTATGTCGCGGGAAGACGATGCAATCTCGATATGAAATGCCTCTCCGCGCAGGACCCATCGCCGGGCATGTGTGTCATAATACTGGAAATCCCGCGGACTGAGTGCAATCGATATGGACTGTGTTTCACCCGGTTTGAGTGCGACCTTGCAGAATCCCTTCAATTCGCGCACGGGGCGCTTGGCGCCCGGCACCACCGGCCGTACATAGAGCTGGACAACCTCCTTGCCGGGCAGGTTGCCCGAATTTTTCAGCTGGAACATGGCCTTAACCGACTGCCCTGACGTAATCTCGGTGGTATCGATTTCCAGATTGGAATAGTCAAAGCTCGTGTAGCTCAGGCCGTGCCCAAACGGAAAAATCGGCGCGATCTGCTTGAGATCGTAATAGCGATATCCAACGAAAATCCCTTCGCTGTAGCAATGCCGATCGCTTTCACCGGGGTAGCTGTGAAACCCTGGAACATCCTCCAGCCTTCTGGGAAATGTAACCGTCAGTTTTCCGCAGGGATTTTGCAGACCAAATAGAACTCTTGCAATTGCCTCGCCACAGCCCTGGCCGCCATAGAAAGCCGCAACTACCGCATCAACCTCGTCAATCCAGGGCATCTCCACGGCATCGGGAATGGCAAGTACCACAACGACCTTCGCCGCGTTTGCCGCCAGCGCAGAAATCAGCTGGTCCTGTCCGCAAGCAAGAGACATACTCCTACGATCGGAACCTTCGCCATCACTTCCCGTTTCGGCGCTGGCAAACACGATGACGACATCCATCTCCGCCGCTGTCCTGACCGCCTCCGCAATCATGAGATCATCGATGGCTGGGCCGCCAATATGTCGTATGATAGCTTTCTCGCCCGCAAGCCGAACGATTTCGTCAAGCGGTCGATCTATGCGGGTCGGGTTGGTGGTCGCCGAACCGGACCCTTGGATAATGGGATCAATTGCCCAGTCACCGACGACCAGCATGCGCATCGGGTTCTGTGCCTGCAAAGGCAACGTCGAGCCTTTATTTTTCAACAGTACCAGAGATTCCGCCGCCATTTCGCGTGCGAGTTCATGATGGGCCTCGAAATCGCACTCAAAATCTTTTTGCGCCCCTGCGCGAACCTTTTGGATCAGGCGCAACATACGAAAGCAGGCAGCATCGATCGTCTCACGCGAAACCTTGCCGCTGCTGATCGCATCCAGAAGGCTGGCCTTTCTCTGCCGGCTTTCCGGCATATCGAGATCGTTGCCGGCGCGGATTGACGCTGGCCTATCCTTGATGCCGTGCCAATCGGAAATGACGAGGCCTTCATAACCCCATTCCTGGCGCAAGACCGTATTGAGAAGCCATTCGTTTTCAGCTGCCTGAACGCCATTGATGCGATTGTAGGCGCTCATGACCGACCACGGTCGACTTTTGGAAATTGCCCGTTCGAAGCCAGCGAGATAGATCTCACGCAAAGCTCGCTCGTCCACGTCGGAACTCATCGTCGTTCGCTCAATCTCGGAGTTGTTGCAAGCAAAATGCTTGAGTGAAGCGCCGACGCCATTGTCCTGCAAGCCGTTGATTACGCTCGCAGCAATTTCTCCCGAAACAACCGGATCCTCGGAATAGTATTCATAACTGCGCCCCGCCAACGGCATGCGCCTTATGTTGATGCCTGGGCCCAGCAACAAGTGCACACCGAATTCCTGGCATTCCCTCGCCAGCGCTTCCCCCAGCCGGTACCCAAGGTCAATATCCCAACAACAGGCCAGCAGGCTTCCGTTGGGAAAACATGTAGCCTTGCGGGTCGAGCCGAAAACACCGGACGCTCCCTCACTCGCACGCTGATTGACGACCGCAAGGAACTGCTGGAGGGCGGTGTTCTCGCCCTCGGGATTCTCCTCGATCTGGCTGACCGAGTAGCGAACGCCGTAAGTGCCGTCGGTCATGACGATTTCAGGGATGTTGGTGCGGTAATTCGCCTTGCTTTTCCAAAGACCATGCCCGCTGACGAGATCGACTTTCTCGACATCAGTCAAACTATCGACGATAGCGAGCAGATCACGGTCCTTTTGATCGAAATTCATTTGTATCTCTCTTTGCGATTCAGGTCTGCCGGCAATGTCCCAAGCCAACAAGCAAGCGTTGCGACATCCTCTTGGCAATCGAGCGAAAATGGCTTCATTTTTGGCGCCTTTATCAAAATCAAAGCAGAGATTACCCTTCGTATGCTTGCTGCGAAAGGCTATCGCTCAACCTTTCGGTACATCATTTTTTGATGTAGCGTGGTCCAGGCTCCGAATGAACCCGATGTTGGTGATGCCTCTAGCCATAAGAATGCAGGAGATTTGGAAGTGCAGACGATTGCTTTTTCTGCAGACAATACGCCGCTGGATGCGGAGTATGGCTATCAGTCCGTGGCGCTGCCGGGCGACAGACCTTTCCGGGCTTTCATGCATGGCGCGGTCGACATCCCGTTCCATTGGCATCCCGAGTTAGAAGTGGTCATGTCGCTGCGAGGCTCGATCAACCTGCTCGTAGCGGGCCAGCAGTGCCTTCTTGCCGAAGGCGATGTGATGATCATCAATGCGAATGTCATCCATAATTCCGTCGCATGGTCGCCCGACGCCATTCTTTGTGGCGTTCATTTGGATGCCGAGTATTTCGACAACAATGGCCTACCCGGTTTTGCCCGCAGGGAGTTCTTGTGCAAGAGTTTCCTGCACGGCAAGCAATTCGACCGGATAGCGCAGCCAATAAAGGCTATCGTTTCCCGCCTCGTGCTCAATGCGCCGGATCGGCCCGATGAAGCGATGGCCCGCAATATCCTTGCCGATATGCTTTGCTATTTCATTTATCGACGCGTGCCCTGGAACAGTCCCGAGAACCACCGGAATCCGCGTGGAAATGGCGGGCGTCAGCGTGTCGTGGAGATCATGCGCAACATACGCCTTTCCGAGAGGCAGAACATGAACTTGAGCGATATCGCCGTTGCCGAGGGGCTGACCCTCAGCCATCTTTCTCGCCTGTTTAAGTCATGCGTCGGGATAGGCTTTCGTGAATATGTCCAGAATCTTAAACTCGACCGCACACTCCAGAAGCTGCGAACGACCCGCCATACGATTTCCGAGGTGATAGAGGAGGCCGGCTTTACCAACTCGACGCATTTCTTCGCCAAGTTTCGCGAGCGCTTTGGCTGCAGTCCCGCCGAATATCGAAAATTGCAGACGGGCTCGGTTGGCCACGCCGCAGTACCCGAAGAAGATCGGCAGGATATCGCCGACAGGCTCGGCCGCAATATTGCATGGCTCCCGGACGCCTGCACCCTGATCGCGGCGATTCAATCGGATTCCGCCGACAAGCTGCAATTTTCGGCGCCTCATAATCTGGAGCTTCACATCGACGGGTGATCCAGGAAGCACCGGCGACAGCTTGGCACGAATAGTCAACTAATGATGGTCATATGGCCTGATTCACAGCGCACTTCACCAAAACATCAAAAACTGATAGCAAATAGTGGTATATCTGCGCCTTGACGGTCTTCCCGGGTCGGAGCAGCATCTGCCATCCCATAGGACGAGACAGAAGATCTCGCATGGCAGAGGAGAACGACTATGAGACTGATCACACGCACAGCATGCCTGGCCGGATTCTTGCTGGTTTCCGTTGCAGGACCTACCCTCGCTCAAACTGTCGATGTCATTCATTATTGGACGAGCTCCAGCGAGTCCAAGGCGATGAACGCACTGGCTGACGCTTTCAAGGCCAAGGGTGGCAAGTGGATTGACAGCCCGGCGGCGAGCTTTGACGATGCAATTGCCGCAGCCAACAGTCGTATCGCCGGAGGCAATCCACCGTCCGCGATACTCATGAACCCCGGTTCTACGCTGAATGAAATGGTTGCCGCTGGCTATATGCGCGACTTCGACGGTATGGCCAAAGAGGGCAAATGGGCGAGCGTACTGCCGCCTGTCGTGCTGGCGAATATCACCTCCAACGGCAAGATCGTTGCGTTGCCGATGGGGATGCATGCGAACAATTGGGTTTGGTACTCCAAGAAGATCTTTGACGAATTGAAGCTCAAGGAGCCGGCCAATTGGGATGAGTTTTTCGCGGATGCCGACAAGATCAAGGCTGCCGGGTATATACCCCTGGCGGTTGGCGGCGAGGGCTGGCAGGAAGGCAACCTGTTTACCTCGATCGTCATCGGCATCGGCGGCACGGATTTCTATCGAAGCCTCTATATGGATCATAAGGCCGAGGCGGCGACTTCGCCTGTGATCAAACACGCCTTCGATATCTTTCGAAAGCTGAACGGCTATGTCGATCCGGCAAGCCCGGGTCGTTCATGGAACGCCACCACCAACATGGTGATCACCGACCGAGCCGGCATGCAGTTCATGGGCGACTGGGCCAAAGGCGAATTTAAGGCCGCAAACAAGGTCCCAGGCAAGGACTATGGCTGTATGCTGGCACCTGGCTCCAAGGGAACCTATGCTGTGCTAATCGATATCATGGCTTTCCCGGTGGTCAAGGACGCGGAGGCCGTCAAAGGCCAAGATCTGCTTGTAAGCGCCCTGTTTGATCCAGCCGTCGAAGTGGCGATCGCCAAGGCAAAGGGCTCGGTCCCTGGTCGGACCGATGTCGATCGTACGGAGCTTGATGCCTGTTCGCAAATCGGGAGCCAGGCGGTTGCGGCAGGCAATACGGTCGTGGTGGCCCCCTACGCGGCACTTAGCGCGGACCAAAATGGGCAGGTCACCGACCTTATCAGCCAATTCTGGTCCGATGGCTCCATGACATCTGAAGACGCTGCCGCAAAATTTGCAGCGATCTTCAAATAGCGGATCCGATGATTACAAAGGCTGTGCGGCGTGCCGTGCAGCCTTGGGGTTCGGACCCTGGCAGCGGATGGGGAAAACAATCATGCGGTTGATGACTAGGGGGGCATTCCGGCCAGATATCGTTGTCTGTGTTTTCTTCACTGTGATCGCGGCGATATTTTATGGCTCGCTGATCTGGAGCGGATTGATCTCGCTTACGGATTCGAAGCTTCTTCCTAGTTTCCACTTTGTGGGTTTCGATCAGTATGTTCGTCTCTGGAACACACCGCGTTGGCTGACGGCCTGCTCCAATCTCGTGGTGTTCGGCGGTCTCTACATCGTGCTCTCACTTCTCATCGGGACGTTTCTGGCCATTTGCTTGGATCAGAAGGTCCGGATGGAAGGCTTGTTGCGCACAATCTACCTCTACCCGTTGGCGCTGTCGCTGATCGTAACCGGGCTGGCATGGCGATGGCTGCTTGATCCTGAGACGGGGATCCAACACTTCGTGCGCGCAACAGGATGGGAAAGCTTTCACTTCGACTGGCTGACTGATCCACACCGGGCGATATACACGCTGGTCATTGCGGCCATCTGGCACTCCGTTGGCTTCATCATGATTATCATGCTGGCCGGACTTCGCGGTGTTGACGATGACATCTGGAAAGCCATCCACGTCGAGGGCATTCCACGCTGGCGCGCCTACCTACACGTCATACTTCCTAGTCTGAAACCGATGATTGCCTCTTGCGTCGTGCTTCTGACGGCCGACGTCATCCGCAGCTATGATCTGGTGATCGCGCTGACCAAGGGTGGACCGGGTTTCTCCACAGACTTGCCGGCGAAATTTGCGGTGGACCAGTTCTTCGGTCGGGCCAATATCGGACTTGGTTCCGCCGCTTCCATTATCATGCTCGTCATAGTGCTCGTGCTGCTGGCGCCCTACTTCTATTCGGAATTCAGGAAAAAACCATGAGCGTGCAGCCAGCTCCTGTCCAACTGGAAACCATTCGAAGATCACGGCCCGCGCTGCCGGTGGCCCGTATCGGCATCTACCTGTTCCTGATTTCCTCCGCGATTTTTTTCCTTGTGCCGCTGATCTTGATCTTCATGAACTCACTCAAACCCATGGACGAAATTCGGCAGGGCAGCCTGCTTTCTCTTCCAATCAATCCCTCCCTGGAATACTGGGGCGTTGCCTGGAGCAGCGCATGCTCGGGTCTGGAATGCCGAGGCATAAGTCCCGGCCTCTGGAACTCATTGAAGATCACGGCGCCGGCGGTCATATTTTCCGTGCTCGCTGGCGCCATGAACGGCTATGCGTTGTCGCAATGGAAATCGAAATATGCCGACATTATCATGCTGTTCGTCACGGTCGGGCTTTTCATTCCCTATCAGGTGATGATCTATCCCACCGTCAAGATCATGGCCGCTACGGGCCTGTTCGCCACCTATGCCGGCATCGTGTTGATCCACATCGTGTATGGCCTGCCGTATACCACACTTCTTTTTAGAAATTTCTATGTCGGCGTACAGGATGAACTGACCAAGGCGGCCCGGATGGAGGGAGCTGGATTTCTGCGGACTTTCTGGTCGATCATGCTGCCGCTTTCGGTGAACATGGTCATTGTCGTCGGCATTCTGCAGTTCACCGGAATATGGAACGACTACCTTCTCGGCTTCATATTTGCGGGCAATGACAATGCGCCGATGACGGTGCAGCTGAATAATCTCGTTAACAACGCCAGGGGTGAAGTGGCGATCAATGTCAACATGGCGGCGACAGTTCTGACCGCCATACCAACCTTGATCGTCTATTTACTATCGGGCCGATATTTCGTGCGCGGCATAGCCTCCGGTGCGGTCAAAGGATAAAAGGATGTCAGGTGTTTCGGTACGGCAGATTCGCAAATCCTTCGGCGCGATCGACATTCTCAAGAGCGTGGATCTGGAGGTCAAGCCCGGCGAGTTCACCATATTGCTGGGCCCATCCGGATGCGGCAAGTCGACCCTGCTCAATTTGATCGCAGGCCTCGACAAGCCCGACGGCGGACAGATCATAATCGCGGACCGGGACATGACCGACGTCGAGCCGAGCCATCGGGGGCTGGCCATGGTATTTCAATCCTATGCGCTGTTTCCAACAATGAGCGTGCGCCAGAACCTTTCCTTCGGACTTCGGATTAACAAGGTGGCCAAAGGCGAGATTGAAAGGCGGGTGGCCTGGGTTGCAGGCCTGCTTCAGATCGAACCGCTCCTTGATCGCAAACCCAGTCAGCTTTCGGGCGGCCAGCGACAGCGCGTTGCCATCGGGCGAGCGCTCGTCCGGTCTTCCAGTATCTGCCTGTTCGACGAACCGCTGTCCAATCTCGATGCCAAGCTTCGCGCAGAAACCCGCATCGAGTTGAAACGCCTGCACGCCGAACTCGGCTCTACCATGATTTATGTCACCCATGATCAGGTAGAAGCGATGACAATGGCCGACCGAGTGGCGGTCATGCGCGGCGGCCATATCGAACAATACGATCCTCCACAGGTCGTTTACGACCGGCCGGAAACCCTGTTCGTGGCTGGGTTCCTCGGATCTCCGCCAATGAATTTTGCCGAAGGCCGCCTCGTCGGCCCAGACGCCCGAAAGCTTGCTTTTGAGGGGTTTGAGGTCGATGTCGGTGGGTATGACTTCAAGAACCGCTCCGGCGGCGCACACGACGTTATCATGGGGATACGATCCGAAGACCTGAAACCCGTGACGTCTGCAACCGCGCTGCATGCCCCCCGCCTGAGAGCAGAGGTACAGGTTACCGAACCGCTGGGTGCCGACACCCTGATTTGGATGACCGTCGGCACGCGACGCTGGGCGATGCGCATTCCAACCTCAGAGGCCAACGGGATCCGGGGTGCCATTGATATTAGTTTTGACACTGCGAGAGTATCGATTTTCGATGCTTCGAGCGAACGGCGGATATGAGGTGCGCTGTGTCGAGTGGGGAATATACCCGGCTACAGATAAATGTGGCGGCAAGGTTAGAATGTCCGTTTGTGCGCAAAGTTAAAGTGTCACATCCGGCGTCTTCAGCCATTTAGAGATGCGACACTCCAGCTGCGCGAGCCCGCGACCGGACCGGCTGGATCGGGTTGCAATCGAAGGGAGGGGGTGGGTGAAGGTTGATCTTCATTCTTAACTCAATCCCATCATAGGCTCATTCCTTCCCAACGGCATGTCAGGTTGCACTCCCCGAGCCGGTCTCTCGTTTGCCGGAATGGAATTTAGAATTTACCCCAATGGCCGCGCTACACCCGCAGCAACCAGCCGGGCGCCGCCTTGCTATGTACCCCACTACATGCAGCCGTAACGCATGCGGCAATGCCGCAGAAGTAAAAGCGTCGACCGGTTATCCCTGGCCCGTAGTGGGCATATTTGCCTGAGTTCGTTAGTATGGTTTCCGCGCCGGGAGGAATGATCGGATCCGTGATCATGCACCAGCATGTGTCCGTCACAAACTGGACCCCGAAACGCTCGAGCTCCGCTATCAGCCCGACTTCGTTGGCTTTGTCGTGCGTTGCGCGTCCGCAGGTAACAACCACCGCCACATCCGCATGTTTCTTTCGCCCAGCACACAGAGACGCCAGCCTTCGAATTTCGCTGAGCGAAAAGTGTGGGTTACCGAGCGAGACGAGATCGACGCGCTCTTCGCCTGCACTGTTGAGCTCTTCCCAACTCGATGCAAGTTCATCGAGCCGAAGGTTGATGGAAGGAATGTTGATGCCTGCGGGCACCACGGCATCCAGCGTTGTTGCCTCAGGCGTCACCCCCACGATGTGAAACATCGGTGCACTGGAAACGGTCGCAAACGCCGCACCAAAGGCCTTAAGATCATCATTGGTCGGACCGGCTTGGTCAAGGCCGGTGACAACAGGGATACGGTTCGATGCCAGAGCACCAATGTGGTAGCCGAGCAGCGGATAGAAGGAATCGTCGATGTTCTCGATATTGCCGACACTGATAACTAGCCCGGCTTTTCGATTGGTGTCGATGTGCGGGCCTGCCAGCGGCGCGCGGCCGGTTAGTGCGATGCAAATGTCGAGAAAGTCCGGATATTTCATTGTCCGCGCACCAAGAACGCTATTGGCGTAGATGACCGCATTCGATTCTGCCCAAGCCACCTGCTCGCCGATCTTGGGAGCCGTCTCGAGCAGATAGGGCGCGCAGGTGAAGGTGGGCAACGCACCCATCTCGACATAGACGTCACCCAACTTGCTGGCCGGCTCTCCCAGAAAGGGATTAATACCCTGCGAGCGCCAGCGTCGGTGATCGACCGAAATCGAGTTTAGCGTTGTCGGCACCACGACACGCCCGCCCAGATCCCGCAGCTTTTCGGCAAACGAAAGCGAGCCCGGTCCGGTATAGATGCAGCCGTCAACGTGGACTTGTGAGACATCCATCAATTGCGTGGCGCCCTGCAGTTTCGCCATTCGCAGGATTATGCGGATCGCCGATTGTGCAGCCTTTCCGTGGTGCCCGTTCAGATAAGCTCTATCCAGCTCCGACAATTCGACTTCGCCGAAAAGATGGCCAGAGTCTCTACTGCGCGCAGCAACGGCGTCCGTCGCTAAACCGTCGGCTAAACAGGAGACCACGTCTCCGTCGATCTCGACGAATGCCGAACTCACCACTTTGCGAAAATTCTCGCGCGTGAGCGTCACAACGGGAATAGATTGACCGAATACCTCCTCGGCGATGACGACACCGAGCGTAAGGATATCCTCCTCTCGCTCGAACAACATCGCTTTAGGACCTTTGCCATTCAGCAAAAGCTCCAACATCACGCCACTTCCAGAGCAGGATCCCCTACCCCCTGGAATTGCGAGGATATGGTCTTTGAGACAGCGGCCACTCAAGGGGTGATGCCGATCGATCACCTCGCCGGTCCACGGATCAACCCCGCCCCAAAAGCTCAGCTCCAGATCGCTTGCAACAAGATTGCCCGAAGCCTTGCCGTGAACATACGCCGTTCCTGAGACAATCTGTCGGTCAGCGAGGTTGACCATTGGGGAGCCTTTCAAGGTAGGTGACTGAGCAAGCGGTTCGAGTGGTTCGTATTCTCGGCCACATCATGTGCTCGAAGCATTTCCAAAGTTACGTCAGGCTGTCAGATCTTTATAAGCCCATGCTCCGGCCGCGAGATCAGACCGGGTGCCGATGATATCGGACGCCTGCATGACACCATCATTTATCGGACAAATAAGGTCGCCGGACTCTTTGAGCGCGTCTGGCGAGCCGATGTAAACGGAGGCATTCGCTAGCACGCATTGTCTGCCTCGCTCATGTGCGGGGTGAAGCTGCCAATCAAATCGAGATGAGTCCCGGGCCAGAGCCATCTTGGACGCATCCTCGCGGGCCAGATACGAGGCTGGAACAGCTGCCACGCCCGGCGCCAGGTGGCAGGTGGCAGGTGGCAGGTGGCAGGTGGCAGGTGGCAGGTGGCAGGTAGATGGTCAAGCGTATCGGTCAATGTCAAAGCCGCATCTAAATCTTCGCTGGGAATCGTGTCCATCCTAACGGCTCGCTGTTAACAAGGGGCATAACCTTTTTACGTGCATTTATCAGGAGGAGCAACTAAAACAGCGCGATCGATCAGGTTGTGAGTAGCATCTTTTGAGATCGTTGATCTCGAGCGCTTGCGAGGACGCGTCATCAAAATATGGCGTCGTTTGCTCATTGAAAACCACTTTTTTTGAACTCCAGATCGATACAAGCCGGTGGCGACGCGGGCACAATCGCGCGTCGAGGAGAAGTCCTATGCTGTGAAAACGCGCGCAACATCGACCCGCAACCCGCCCCAATACCTACCGATCTGTCTGTAAGTGCTCAGTTTTCCCATGTAGAAAGGGGGTCACGCGTAGCGCGAAACTTGACCCCTCGCCCATGGTAGATACCGAAGCGTCATCAACCACTTATAGGGGCCGCTGGCCGCGGTCATTGTTGAAGGCGTTTTCACACACGAGAGCGTCACAAGCCACAGCCGACGTCGTTGGCGCTGATATCTTTCTGCCCTCCACGCTGGAAACCGAAAAGATCAAACAAAATCAAAGAAAACTCTTCCCGCGCACAGGTCTCGTTAGGGATCGGACCCGGTGTTTTCGCTTCGCGATACCGTGGCCCAGCTGAACGCCTGTGTGAGCGGACACCAAGAGGAAGCGTGAAATGGTCGGCTGTGAGGAAGCTTGTAGGCGCCGCAAGAGGTCGAGATGCTGTTCGCTCATCTCAAACGCATTCTCCGGCTCGGAGGCTTGCGCGTACAATCCGCGATTGCGCGTCGAACGTCCGTTTTTGACCTCCAACGCGGATGTTAGGAAGCCGAGCGGTACGCAACACTTTCTGCCCGCAAGGCAGAAGGCAGCATTGAAGGCACTTCGGTGCATTGCCGCCGTAGAGAGAAACTGTCCTTACGCCTTACGCCGTCAAGGCTTTTGGCTGTTCAAAAAGGGCGTAGACCTCGGATATCGGCATCGGCCGTCCAAACAGCCATCCCTGGACATCGGTGCAGCCATTTTCCCTGACCAGCCGAAATTGATCCGCGGTCTCGACGCCCTCCGCCGTTGTGGTCATGCCGAGCGCGGCACCAAGCTCGGCGACTGCCTTGACGATCGCCTGGCTTTCTCGGCTCTCGCACATCAGACTGACGAAGCTGCGATCGATCTTGATGCGGTTGAACGGGAACGACCGCAGATAGCTCAGCGAAGAATAGCCGGTGCCGAAATCATCCATGGCTATGCTGATGCCGAGGTCACGCAGGCTATGCAGCGTCTTTGACGTGTTTTCATTGTGCGCCAGCAGCACCGACTCGGTGATCTCGAGCTCGAGCCGTGATGGCAGGAGATCTGAAGCCGCGAGTGCCGCGGCAACCTGAAACGGCAGCGTCTGCTGCTTGAACTGTGCTGGCGAGAGATTGACCGCAATCTTGACGGGTAAGGGCCATTTCGCCGCATCGGCGCAGGCCTGCCGCAAGATCCATTCGCCAAGCACGTCGATGACCCCGGTCTCCTCGGCGAGCTGAATGAATTCCGAGGGGGGCAGCAATCCAAGTCTCGGGTGGTTCCACCGCACAAGTGCCTCAAAGCCTGTCAGATTCGACGTCTTGGCGTCGTGCAGCGGTTGGTAGTGCAAGACAAACTCGCCGTTCGGCACGCCGAGCGCGAGCTCGGATTCGAGTTGGCGGCGTTCCTGCAGCCGGGCATCCATACCCGGCTCGAAAGACCTGCAGGTGCCGCGACCCTCCATCTTGGCCTTGTATAGGGCGAGGTCCGCATTGCGGATGAGGATTTCCGAACTTTGTCCATCGTCGGGGGAGACCGCGATACCGATGCTGCTGCCGATGTTGATCGTGTGGCCCTGGATCGAGAACTCGCCGGACAAGGCATGAATGACGCGGCTTGCCAGCACGGCGGCCTGCTCATCGCCATCGAGCAGAAGCTGGAGGATGATGAACTCGTCTCCGCCCACTCTCGCCACCATCGCCGCTTCGCCAGCCTGCTGGCTCAGGCGCTTCGCCACCGCGCGGAGAAGCTCGTCGCCGACAGGATGTCCCAGCGTATCGTTGACCGGCTTGAAACGGTCGAGGTCGACGCAATGGACTGCCAGCTTCTCGCCATTCCTGAGGCTTCTCAGCGCCTCGTCCATTGTGTCGGCCAAGAGGCCTCGGTTGGGCAGGCCGGTGAGGATGTCATGAGTGGCGAGGTGCTGGATCTCGGCGGTACGCTCTTCGACCCGCCGCTCCAGGGTCTCGGCAGCCTCGACCTGCATCGTCATCGCCCGTCCGATCACATACCAGCAGGCCAGCGCCAGCAGCGTGACAATTCCAACCGCGGCATAGCCGGCCAGTTCGAATTCCCTCGCGGACTGGGCGTCTATGTTGCTGTCGAATCTGCTGTTGGGAAAACCGACCCAGAGCCGCCAGGCGCTTCTAGGATCGTTGAGCGAGAGCGGGATGACTTCGGAATAGATCAGATTGGGGTCGGGCGCCGTGAACGAACGGGAATCTGCCGCCAGTGACGTCGACAGCCTGTGCTGGTCGGATTCGAAACCGTATCCTGAATTAACGATGACATAGTCGGCGCTCGGCAGCAATTTCCTCAGTGCCGAGGTGAGCATGATCGCCGAAACGGAGCCGCGCAGGCTGCCGTCCGTTGCGTAGACGGGAACCGAAAGGATGAAGCCGGAGCGGTCGGCATCATTGCGGCTGTGGATGAAATCGGTGTTGTCGCAGGTGATGAGCTCCTTCGTGCCGATGATCGGCACGTTGAGGCCGTCGATTGCGCTCGAATTCGGATAGTTCGCCTTCAGCCATGCAAGCTGTTTGGCAAGCTCATGGTATTCATAGGTTTCGACTTCCTCGGTTGGTCGGGTCAGCTCATTCCCGACCAGCTTTCCCGGCTTTGCGTATCCGGTGGCGTCGGTCCTTGCCCTGGCATTGACGATCAGCTGGTCGAACTGGAGGATTGGCTCCTCGAGCTTGCCGGTGACGGGATCGAAGCGATCGGGGTCGAAATCCAGGGGCAGGAAGTATACCTCGGAAATGGACACATTGCTTGCGAGGTTGTTGTAGATCTGCTGGATCGTGGCGCGGCCTTCGTCGCCCAGATTGGTGCCGTGCCGGTCGAGGTTGATGACGCTGGGCAGATAGGTAAGGGTTCGGACATTTTCATAGACCGCGCGCAAGGCATCTTCGACTGTCTTGGCCGCCGTTTTGGATGCCGCTTGGGAATTTTCGAGGTAGCGTTCCCTGGCGAGCGCGAAGTCCCGCTGAGCGTCTATGCGCAGCGCCACCAGCAGCAGCGTACCGGTCAACAGGATTACAACAAATCCGAGCGTTCGCCTAAAGACACTCATCCGCGTCCCACCGTCAATCGGCAAGAAATACTGCGCAAACGGTTTAGGAAGCGCTAACGAAGATGTTTTTCTTTTGTCACCCGGCGGGTTGATGGTGTCCTGTCTGCTTACGAATGGCCCGGATCGGGCGCTCGTCGTGATTGGCGGCGATGTCGTTTCCAGTTAGTCGGGGGTCTTCCTCACTTTGTGTGGTGACCCCGCCAATTGAGCGGTAGCATGTGTTCTCCGAGCATGCTCCGTGCCAATTCTGCCATAAAGCGCACACTTGATCGTCTCCAATCGGCTGATCTGGCCTCAGCGCGGCCGCCACTTCACGGGAATTCCCCTCGTCCGGTACGGCGTCGAGCGTTTCGTCCACAGCAAATTCCACCACCACACAGAGCGAAGAAGACCCCATGTTTGAGTGTCAAGCGACAGCTGTCGAGCGTAGCGCCTGACGGCGTTACGCTCGACAGGTGTCACGCATCGACGTCGGTCGAGAACGCGATGTCTTTCTGCGCTTCGAGCACCGCCAGGCGGCTCAACAGAGCTTTGCGGATCGAGGCGTAGGTGCTGACACCCAATGCAAGACGCTGCGGTGCGGGACTGCGTTCCGTCGAATCGATCATTGCCTGCACCATCTTCACGGGATCGCCGGTCAGGACGAACGCGCCGCTGCTTACTGCTGCCCGTACGTGCCCCGCCGGCGTGTCATCGTAGACGGCCATCGGGGGTGGGCTGACGAGGCCGCCGCGAAAGCCGGTGCTTGCCGGGCCGGGCTCGGCAATAGTGAACTCGATGCCGAAGGGCGCGACTTCCTGGGCGACGGCTTCGATGAAGCCCTCGATGCCCCACTTCGTCGCGTGGTAGAGGCTGAAGTTCGGATAGGCGATCTGGCCGCCTTCCGACGAGACCTGCAGGATCCGGCCGCCACCTTGCGCCCGCAAATGCGGCAGGACAGCACGGATGACCGCGATCGAGCCGATCAGGTTGGTGGCGATCTGGTGGCGGATCTGTTCGTCCGTCACCTCTTCGCCGGCGCCGAACAGGGCGTAGGCTGCATTGCTGACGACGACGTCGATACGGCCGAGATCCGCAAAGGCGCGGTCGACCGCCTGATGAACGGCCTGAGTGTCGGTGACATCAAGGGAGGCGGTCCAGAGCTGGTGACCATACTGGGCCTTCAGGTCGTCGAGCGCCTCCACCTTGCGCAGGGTTGCGGCAACGCGGTCGCCGCGGTTGAGCAGTTTTTCGGTCATTATCCTGCCGAAGCCGGAGGAGGTGCCGGTAATGAACCAGGTCTTAGTCATCGGAAATTCCTTTCGCGAGGTAACACCTGGCGAAAATAGCGCTTGTCGTTTGTCCAAACTATCGGCACAATGCTGGATGATCTGATGAAAGTTACCCATGAATTCAAAGCCCGCTTTGAGCGATCTCGCCGCTTTCGTCGCCATCGTTTCCCATCGCAGTTTTCGGAAGGCTGCCGACGAACTTGGAATGTCGCCCTCGACGCTCAGCCATGTCCTTCGCACGCTGGAGATCAACATGGGCGTGCGGCTTTTGAACCGGACGACCCGCAGCGTCTCACCGACCGAGGCGGGGGAACGCCTGGCGGCGCGGCTGGTACCGGTCATCCGCGATTTCGACCTGGCGCTGGAGGAGGTCGACGAATTCCGCGGCCGCCCGAGCGGCACGCTCAGGATCAACACCAGCGAAATCGCCGCCCGCGTCCTGTTGACTTCCATCGTGCCGGCTTTTCTCAAGTGTTATCCCGAGATGTCGCTCGATCTGGTGACAGAGGGCAGGCTGGTCGACATCGTCGCCGAGGGTTTCGATGCCGGCATCAGGCTCGGGGAGTCGCTGCCACAGGATATGATCGCGGTGCCTTTCGATGGCGCGACACGGTTTGTCACGGTCGCGTCGCCGGAGTACCTTCGCGGTCGCGAAACCCCGAAAACGCCGGACGACCTGAAGGATCATGTCTGCATCCGCTTTCGGATGTCGAGCGGCAAGCTGTTTCGCTGGGAGTTCGAAAAGCGCGGCCAGGAAATGGCGGTCGATGTCACCGGCCCGCTGACGCTCGATCATATGTCGTTAATGACCGAGGCGGCAGTCAACGGCATGGGCATCGCCTATATCTCCGAACGCCTATTGCGGCCCTATCTCGAAAGCGGTGCCTTGGTTCTGGTACTGGAAGACTGGTGCCCGTGGATACCCGGTCTGTTTCTCTACTATCCCGGCCGGCGCCATGTGCCGCTGGGGCTGCGGGCCTTCATCGACGTTTTGAAGAAGGCGGGGGGAGCCGGTGCCAAGGCTGCCGGTTAGAGCATGTCACATGCAATCGACTCATGGCCTTCGGCGCAGCCCCCCCTGTCTGCTCCGCCGACATCTCCCCCGCAAAGGGAGATCAGCCGAAACCTCTCGGCCGCCTCGCCAAAAGCTGCTGAGACTTCTATGCCTATGTCGTGGGCGAAGGCGCTCCAGCCAATCTGCCCGCTCGTGGGGGAGATGTCACGAATTGACAGAGGGCCGCGAGCTGGCGCCGAAGCGCATGGAAAGCCTTGCGTCAAGAATGAGGGGAATGTGTCGCCTGCCTAACGGCCGCCGCTTACAGCGGCGTCGAGGCGCCTTGGATTCAAGCCCCTGGTCAGCCACACCCGCCAACCATTGGCACGGGCGGGGAAGTCAGGTGAACGCGGCCAGTTGTTTCGGAACCGGGATCGACGCGATCGCGGCACCATAGGTTCCAACTCAAGAAAAAGGGCATATCGCACAGACCACGTACAGCGGCGTTGCAATTCCGTTGCTTTGAAAACGAGCCACCACCCGCCCGTAGGTGAGCGGCTCTCACCGAGCTTAGGTAGAGGTGATCAGCCTTTCAGCCTGCGACGCGCTTCATAGGCTTCCAGGAACTCCGGAGAGGCGACGTCATCTGCCAGCGCGCGAAGCGCCGCCGCGGAGGGACCAAGCACAACCTCAACGCGCTGATTGGCGTCAGCCCAATGGACCAACGCCTGGTGCAGACGATGCTCTCCAGACGTCGTCAGCATCGCGTGCTTCGTCCGGCCATCATGTTCGTCAGGTATGAGCTCGACGAGCCCGTCTCGGACCAGCGGGCGAAGCGCATGGGTCAAAGCGGAGATGCCGACGGCAAGGCGCTCGGCGAGCGATTGCAAAGTGGGCCATCCATGGCCGCCCTCGTGTAACGCGGCAATCTGCGTCAGAAGCCCGACCTGAGTGGCCTTCAAGCCGGTTGGTGCGACCGCGTCATCATAGAGTTGGCCCAACCGCCGTGACGCCCGTCGAAGCGCAGTGTTTGTGCAGACGAGTTCGGAGAGAAGCTCCGGCGGGCTCAGCCTACCCGTGCGCAATTCCTCTTCGGGATCAACAGTCAAAAGTTTAGTACCCATCCCACTAAAATAGTTGAGCGCTCATCCATTGACAAGGGTGATGGGCGGCCATATCTAAACTTGAGCACTCAACCAAATAGGATTTTGACATGTCTACACCATCGCTCAAGCCCATCGCCCTCGTCACCGGCGCCTCTGCCGGCATCGGCGCCGTCTATGCCGAACGCCTCGCCGAAAGGGGCTACGACCTCATCCTCGTGGCTCGGCGCGCCGATCGTCTGAAGGCGCTTTCGGATAAACTGGGCGCGGCCCATGGCACGAAAGTTGAGGTGGTGGAAGCCGACCTGACGAAAGACGCCGACGTCGCCCGCGTCGAAAATGTCCTGAAGGCGAATCCGGCGGTCACGCTCCTCGTCAACAACGCCGGCAACGCGACGCTCGCTGCGGTCGCCAAGACCTCCGAGGAAGACGCGGCTGCGATGATCGCACTCAACGTAACCGCGCTCACACGCCTGACGCACGCTATTCTGCCGGCATTCCTCAGCCGCAACGAGGGCGCGATTATCAACGTCGCTTCGGTCCTGTCCTTCCACGCACTGCCGATCAGCGCGATCTACAGCGGCACCAAGGGCTATGTGATGAACTTCAGTCGGGGCCTGCAGCAGGAATTGGCTGGGACCAATGTCCGCCTGCAGCTCGTCATGCCCGCATCTACGGCAACCGAACTCTGGGATTTGGCAGGCGTGCCGTTGGCATCGCTCAACCAGACAGCCGTTATGACGTCCGAAAACCTGGTCGATGCTGCCCTGGCGGGTTTCGACAAGGGCGAAGACATCACGTTGCCCTCCGTTGCTGACGCCACTTTCTGGGACAAGTTCGACGAGGCCCGATCCAAGCTGTTTGCCGCGGCTCAGACCGGCGAACCTGCACCCCGCTACCGCGCCGCCTAAGCCGGGAGTGTAAAACGCAATGGATCGACCGCATGGAGTAGTGCATGCGCCAAACGGCGTGAGCAAATCCGTGTGGGAAACCTGCTTTCCATAATTAGGAGATACCAATGCCCAACTTATTTGACCAGTTCGCGCTGAAAGGCGTGACACTGCGAAACCGTATCGCGGTTTCCCCCATGTGCCAGTATTCGGCGATCGATGGCGTCCCCAACGACTGGCACAGCGTCCATCTCACAAGCCTGGCACGCGGCGGCGCCGGCCTCGTCAACGTCGAAGCGACCGCGGTCTCTCCGGAAGGCAGGATCACACCGGGCTGCACCGGTCTTTGGAACGATGAACAGGCCGAGGCCTTTGCCCCGATCGTAGCCGGCATCGAAAAGGCGGGTGCGGTCGCCGGGATCCAGATCGGCCATGCTGGTCGCAAGGCCAGTGCAAACCGTCCATGGGAAGGCGACGATCATATCGCCGACGGCGATCCACGCGGCTGGGAGACCATCGCACCCTCCGCCATTGCATTCGGCGGCGGCTTGCGGAAGGTGCCGCGGGCGATGACAAAAGCGGACATCGATCGCGTTCGCGGCGATTTTGTCTCTGCGGCGATCCGCGCGCGCGACGTTGGATTCCGCTGGCTCGTGCTGCATTTTGCCCATGGGTATCTCGGCCAAAGCTTCTTCTCGTCGCATTCGAACCAGCGCGACGACGAATATGGCGGCAGCGCCGACAACCGCGGACGCTTCCTCCTCGAGACCCTGGCCGCCGTTCGCGAGGTCTGGCCCGAAGATCGTCCGCTGACGGCGCGCTTCGGCGTCATCGAATTTGACGGCCGTGACGAGGAAACTCTACAGGACGCCATCGGACTTGTCGGAAAGTTCAAGGTGGCCGGCCTCGACTTCATCGACGTCAGCCTCGGCTTCTCGATCCCCGCCGCCAATATTCCCTGGGGTCCGGGGTTCATCGCGCCTTATGCAGAACGAGTCCGCAAGGCCACCGGCCTCCCCGGCTCGGCGAGTTGGAATATCACTCGGCCGGAGCAGGCCGACGAACTGATCCGCAGTGGGCAGCTCGACCTGGTCATGATCGGCAAGGCGATGCTCGCCGATCCGCATTGGCCGTACTCAGCCGCGCGCAAGCTCAGCGTCGAGCGACCGTCCTGGACATTGCCCGCCCCCTACGCACATTGGCTCTCATCCTACCGCGCGGCCTGAATGATCGGTGCCTTCGACATTGTTCGAAGGCACCCCTTTCTGGAGTTCGATGTTCGAGACGCCGTTCGAGTTCACCAGGAGTGAGCCCTGCTGCCTCGGGATCAAGGACCGCCGCGGACACGCCCGCCAGGATCAGCTCGACTGCGCCAGCGCTGAGATGGCGTGGAAAAATCAGCGGCGACACGATCGTTTCCGGTCAATGTGACAAAAGCCCAGGGGCTTTAAAGCCGCCCCGCTCCCGCCCGACGTAAAACCGATATCTCAAATTGCGTGCCGGATTTTCAGTTTACCGCTTCAATTGAAGTCGGGAACTAAAAGCCATACACAGAATCTGCCCCACTTACCCGGATCGTGTAAGTGGGGCAGATTTAGCGGCACGTGAGATCCTTGCGGTGATGCGATCACTTGGCATCTCATTGATCGGAAATTTACGCTCGACACGGGGATGCAGACGGCGCCACTCGGCGGCGCGCGGTTGCGGCTGGTATCCAGCGCTAATCGATCGATATTTGGATAAAGATATGTTTTTCAATAATTTACGTAAGAATTACACGTAATAGTATTTATGGAACTAAGGCCGCCTTACGCAACCTCCCCAACATTGCTGTATAGTCTCCAATTCGGCAAGATTGGCGTCGGTTCGTCGTTCGGCGCAAAGGCGGGCGCAGTGAGGCACCGCCACCGTCCGCGCTTCGAGCGCCTCGATTAGGGCCCGGCCCCCCCCGACGGCGCGAGGCACGGTGTAGCATTCGAGGGTCACGGTTTAGCTCCTTACTATTCGCTCGTGGGAAGCGGATCATTTCGTTGGCCCGACGAGGATCTTGAAGCCAGTTCTGTCTGATTTCATATCCCCACCCCAGTTGTCGGCTCGAAGTCTCGTCTATGGACACCAGGTGACAACAGCACCCTGGACTACAACCGCTATCGACGGCTACATCATTTCCGGACGTCTGATCGCCGAGCCGTCGAGGAACCGGCTCAGCCTATAGGGTGAGATGTCCGTCATCGGGGTTTCGTTCATGACGATCTCGCTGACCAGCCGACCGGCCCCGGGTCCGATAGCAAAGCCGTGTCCGCTGAAGCCCGCGGCAATCACGTAACCGGGCAGTTGCTCCACTCTCGAAATAACGGGAACGAGATCCGGAGAGGTGTCGATGAGCCCTGCCCACGCGCGCTCGACCCCAATGCCTTTGAGCGCCGGGTATTCGCTCTGAAGGTTCTTCAATGTGAGTTTGACGAGTTCCCCGTCGGGCTCCGGATCCAGAATGCGGTTCTTTTCAAACGGGGAGATCTCGTCGTTCTCCCAGTTGCCATAGGCGTCGGGGCCATTCCAGAAGCTGCTCTTGAGGCGGTACTTGAGCTTCTTGCCGATCTTGCTGCGGTACATCTGGTAAAATTTGCATGCATGTCGCATTCCCCGCGGCGTGATGTCGAGCGTACCATGTCCCGGTACGGCAACCGTGTAGGAGCCGTCTGTCCGACGCCGCAACACAAAGTTTGAAGCCGAGAGGCATCCTGCTTGAATGATTTCGGGCGCGGGGCTCGTCTTAATCGCGGTTCCGGAGATGTTTGCGACCGGAAGCTCAATTCCATAACGATGAGAAAAGCGGGACGCCCATGCTCCGCCTGCGCAAACAACAGTACTTGCTTTCACAAGCCCGCGTTCCGTCCATACTCCTGTTACCCGGCCGTTGGCAATGTCGAGGCCCCGGACGGCGCAGTTCTGATGAAGCGCCACGCCGTTTGCCTTCGCGGCTTCGGCGATGGCAGGCGCTGCAAGGCTGGGCTCCGCTCTACCATCGGTCGGTGACCAAACGCCGCCGAGCCAGGAGGACGTGCCACCCGACGCCCGTTCATTGGCCTCGGAAGCACTGAGTATCTGGCTATGAAATCCTTGAACGCGTGCAGCCTTGCCCCACTTTTCCCAACGGGCGACATCCGCCTCGTTCTTGGTACAATAAAGTATCCCGCTTCGGCGAAACCCAAGATCGCGGCCTATCTCCGTGCCCAATTCCTCCCAGCGCCGCAGACTGTACATGGCAAGCGTGAGTTCATAAAGGTCGCGGTTCTGCTGGCGGACCCATCCCCAGTTGCGGCTTGACTGTTCGCCGCCGACGATGCCCTTTTCGAGCAGAGCAACGGATACCCCTTTTCTGGCGAGCTCGTAGGCCGTGCAGGCACCGACGATCCCCGCCCCGATGACGACGACGTCGACCTGGGTTGGAAAAGAGGCGCTGTCCCTTACTTTCTGAACCTCGACCTGCATAGTCTCTATTCCTCTGGCATCGTCCTCCGGTCATCTCCGGCAGGAACGCTAAAAGCTCAATAACTAGTCATCGCGAACACGCGACGTTTCCGACCTCGGCGGTTGCGACGAGGTTGACTCCGGTCCGCCGACCTCACGCGCGCGCCAGCGCCGGACGGCTTTTCGACATCCGTAATGCCGCCGGCTTACGCTAGACCGTCGTCATCTCCCCCAGACGGTATTTTATGTCAGCTATGATCACCGCGAACATCGAGCGCATCGCGCAGCCCGTCACCGATGAAGTTGAAGCTGGTTACAGCGATAGTAATGGCAGCGCCGGGAATGATGGCCAGCCACGGTGCGGTCCCTAGATATTGCTGCGCGCCGTTCAGCATATTGCCCCAACTGGGCAGCGGCGGTTGAATCCCATAGCCGAGGAAGCTGATATAGGCCTCCATCAGGATGGCCCGGGCGATGGTCAGAGTGGCAGCGACGATGATCGGACCGGCGGCATTGGGAAGGATCTCGCGGAACATAATACGCGTTGCGCTCAGCCCCAGCATGCGCGCGGCCTGGACGAATTCACGTTCGCGCAACGATCGGACCTCGGCCTCGACAATGCGGGCAACTTCCATCCAGCTTGTGGAAGCGATGACGACGGTGATCATGATCGGACTTGGCTTCAGCGCAGCGGCAAGAGCCAGCACGAGGAAGATGGACGGAAAGGAAAGGAAGCCATCTACGGTGCGCATGAGTGCCGTGCCGATCAAGCCGCCCTTATATCCCGCCAGCACGCCGACAACGGTCCCGATTAGCGTCGACAACAGCATCGCCGAGAAACCGACCAGGAGCGAAATCCGGCCCGCCATGAACAACCGGGCAGCCAGGTCTCGTCCCAGCGGATCCGTGCCCAGATAATGCTGGCCGGTAAACGGCGGAGCGAAGCGGGCCCGCAGATCGATATAGAGCGAATCGTACGGCAATAGGTGTGGGGCAAAGACGCATGCCAGCGTTAGGAGGGCTATCATCACTATGCCGATGAGGGCAAGGTGGTGGTTCATGAAACGGTGCGCAGTTCGGCTGTTCCACCAACGCTCCCGGATTGAATTTGTGGTAATGGCAGTCATGATGGCTGACTCCTGATGAGCGTTCATGGCACTTAACTCAGACGGATACGGGGATCGATGATGGCGACGACAATGTCGGCGGCCAGGTTACTGAGGACGACAAGTATTGCCGAGAACATGAGCAACCCCATCACCACCGGGTAGTCACTGTAGCCGAGGCTGTCGAGGAACAGGCGGCCCATTCCCGGCCATGTAAACACCGTCTCGGTGACCAAAGCACCCGTCAAAACGCTGGGAAGCTGCATCCCTGCCAGCGTGATCATCGGCAGGAGGGCGTTGCCGATGACATGTTTCATCAGGATTCGGCGCTCACTCAGTCCTTTGGCGCGCGCTGTCTTGATAAACTCTTGATTGATAACGTCAAGCGTAGCCGTTCGCATGTAGCGGCTCCAGACGGCCACATGCACCAGCGCGAGCACGATGCTCGGCAGAATAAGATGATGGATATAGTTCAGAACGGACTCGTCGCCAATCGTGTACATGTTGCCCGCGGGCAGCCAGCCAAGCCGGAGCGAGAAGACGTAAATACCGACCAGACCGAACCAAAAAGTGGGGATTGAAAGGGCCACCATGGCACCAACCGTCGCCATGTAGTCAAAAATCGAATATCGCTTTGTGGCGCCACGAACACCGATCCAGGTACCTATGGCGATTGCGATGACAGTGGAGGATCCAATCAGCAACAGCGTTGCCACGAGATGCCGGCCAATCACCTCGAGAACTGGCGTCCCGTCCCGGAAGGAATGACCCCAGTCGCCTTGCATAAGGCGCCAGGCCCAGTCTAGATACTGAATCCACAGAGGACGGTTCAGGCCTAACTGCTCCGTCAATCGGTTCAGATCGTCCTGCGTCATACTCGCATCTAGTCCAAATTGTGCTAAGGGCCCGCCCGGGATCAAATTGAGGACCACGAAGCCGATGATGGAAACGATCAGGAGCAGTACCAAGCTCTGAGCGAACCGGTTAAGTAGGAAGCTACGCATTCAGCTCTCCCTGTGATAGCATCAATAGAGGCCGCCGCCGCAAGGCGCACCGGCGGCGACGGTAGGTTTACCTCAACCTTTCCAGTGCCATCCGGCAGCATGCCATGATGCCGTACGGGCGTTTGTATTCGGTTCCCAGCCCTGAAGGCCTTCCTTCGTGCCAACCACGTAGGTGGCGGCAAACAGCGGGAGGAAGGGCAGATCCTGACGCACGATTTCCTGAATTCGGTAATAAATTGCGCGACGTGCTTCTGGATCGAAGGTTTGGACACCCTTCTTGAGCAGAGTATCCACTTCCGGATTGGAGTACTGGCCGACATTCGAGCCCTTCCCGCCCTTCGCGGCAATCGCGCTGCTGGCAAGACGGTTTGTGGCGTCGGGGTCCGCCGCGATGAGATGGGTAACGCCTGATATCGCCGTGTCGAACTGCGACTTCAGCCAGAATTCGCCGAACATGACGGCAGCCGGCAAATTCGAGATCGTCATCTGGACGCCGATTTCGGCGAACGTCTGCTGCAGGAACTGCTGCACCTGTTCGCGAAGATTGTTGCCGGATGTCGTCGAGTTGTTGAACGCGAGCTTCACTCCATTCTTTCCACGGATCCCATCCGGCCCCGGCACCCAGCCGGCGTCGTCGAGGAGCTTGCGTGCGACGTCGAGGTTGTATTCCTGCGCCGGAAGGTTCGCATTGAAATAGTAGGACTTCCGCGGCATGAACGTTTCTGTCGTTGCGGCCACGCCGAAGTAGATCGCGTCGATGATGGCCTTTCTGTCAATCGCGGCATAGAGCGCCTGGCGTACCGCCAGTTCCTTGAACTGCGGGCGCTCGAGATTGAGATAGATCGACTCGACAGAGCCGCCGGGCACCAGGGTCACTACGCGGCCCGGCAATTTGCTGGCCTCTGCGTAGTGGTCTGGCGTAATATATGCCTGATCGGTGAGGTCGATGTCCCCGCTCGCGTACTGGGTGTAGAGCACCGTCATATCAGGAATGTACTTGAAAACGAGCTTTTCGATGTACGGGCCGTCCCCGAAGTAATCCGCGTTCGCGACCAGTTCGAGATGGTCGCCGGCGACGCGCTGGCTCCACTTGAATGCACCAGTGCCGACGGGTCCCTGATTGAAGGCGGCTGCGTTGGGATCGGCTTCCTTCTCGAGAAGGTGCTTCGGTACGATGAAGGTCTCGGCAAGAAACGACAGGTAGGGAGCGAACACCTGCTCCATGCGCCAGGTGATTTCAGTTGGCGATACCACCGTAAGATCATGCACCAGAGAATGGCCGCCCGTTCGCCAGGCGCGGAATTTTGGATTGGTGATCAGCTCGAGGGTGAACTTCACATCCTCAGCCGTGAATGGCTTGCCGTCATGCCAGCGAACGTCGTCACGCAGGCGGATGCGCCAGTTCAGGCCATCCTCCGAAATACCGCCGTTCTTCTGCGTGGGTACTTCTGCGGCAAGATTGGGCTGGAGAACGCCATTGGGATCTATACGGAAGAGGGCGTCGAAGAGGGAGAAATGTACTGCGTCGTCCACTTCGATGTGAGCCATCAGCGGATTGAAGACAGTGGGTTCCTGCGAAAGCCCGACCACCACGCGACCCGCAAGTTTCTTGTCAGCGGCCTGGGCAAAGTCAGGCTTGCCGATGAGGTTGGGAGCGGCGAAGCATGCAATGCCGCCTGCTGCTATCAAGCGCAGCGCGTCGCGCCGGGAATAGTTCGCTTTGGTCGTAGAATCTTTTGTCATTTTATTCCCTCTCTTTTGCTAACTAGAAAGCTCCTGCCAGGACTTAACGGAACCTTCTCAAGTGTCTCTCCGTCGTTCTCCAGGAATTGCAGCCACAAGCTCACGCGTGTACTCCGATTGCGGTTTCAGGAAGATCTGAGACGGCGGGCCGCGCTCGACGATCCGGCCCTTCTGCATCACTGCAATTTCGTCACAGATCTGACTGGCGACGCGAAGGTCATGGGTGATGAAGATCATTGATACGCCCGTCTCACGCTGAATTTGGTCGAGCAGTTTGAGGATCTGGGCCTGGATCGACACGTCAAGCGCGGACACTGCCTCGTCGGCAATCAGGAGCTTCGGCTTGAACATCAGGGCCCGAGCGATGCCCACGCGCTGGCGTTGCCCACCCGAGAACTCGTGCGGATAGCGGCCGAAGGCGCCGGCATCGAGACCCACAAGGGAAAGCAAAGCGCGGGCCTCTTCGCGCGCTTTTGTGTAGGGCATACCGTGCGCGACGGGTCCCACGGTGAGGATTTGGCCGATGGTGGAACGGGGGTTCAGCGACGCGAAAGGATCCTGGAAGATCATTTGGATTCGAGGGCGCAGAGACCGGAACTCGGATTCCGAGAGCTTGACGATGTCCTTGCCCTCAAACAGGATTTGACCGCTATCACTGTCCTGAAGCTTGATCAGGAGCCGTGCCAGTGACGATTTTCCGGAACCGCTTTCGCCCACAACGCCGAGGGTGCGGCCCGCAGCCACCTCGAATGAGACGTCCCTCACCGCAGGCACGACACGCTGGCTACCGAACAGAGCGCTGCCGCTGCGATAGGTCTTGCACAACCCGTTGACCGTTAGGATCGTTTCGTTTCGCGTCTGCGGCTGAGCCGGTCTGTCTTCGCCCGTGAGGCGCGGAACGGCTGCGAGAAGGCGCTGAGTGTAGGGGTGGGTGGGGGACGTGAGAACTTGATCGGCGCTGCCCTGTTCGACAATCCGGCCCTTCTCCATGACAACGACGCTGTCGGCGATCTCAGCCACAACACCGAAGTCGTGGGTGATGAACATGACGCTCATGTCCTTGCGGCGCTGAATGTCACGGATCAGCTTCAGGATCTGCGCTTGCGTGGTTACATCGAGGGCTGTCGTTGGTTCGTCTGCGATCAGAACGGTCGGTTCAAGCGCCAGGGCCATCGCAATCATGACGCGTTGGCGCTGACCGCCGGAAAGCCGGAACGGATACTGGTGGTACATGAGTTCCGGATCGGGCAGGCCGACCTCGTTCAGCAACCCGAGGGCGCGGTCACGCCGCGAGACCTTCGTACCCACGCCATGGGCCGCCATCGCTTCAGTAACCTGCTCGCCGACCGTCATCAGTGGGTTGAGCGCCGAAAGCGGATCTTGAAAGATCATGGACACGACGCGGCCGCGCAGCTCGCGCAGTTTTTTTGCCGGCGCGCCGACCATGGTCGTTCCGTCGAGATTGATCGTGCCGGACGAGATCGGAATGATCTTGGGCAAGAGCCCCATGATCGTGTTCGCCGTTACCGACTTGCCCGACCCAGACTCGCCGATAATGCAAAGGATCTGACCACGCTTGAGTTCAAAGGAGATGTTTTCGACGGCATGAGCCCGTTCCATGCCTTTCGGCAGGTCGACTGTCAGCCCACGCACCGAAAGCGCTGCGTCGCCTGAAGTAGCAGCCTCTGTCGTAACGGCCATCGGTCTATCTCCATTATCCACGCAGCGTCTCGTTTGAAATTTTGTCGCCGATCCGTGCATGCTGCCGCATAATCTGTTCGAGCAGGTGCACAGCTTCTGAACTCGGCACCATTCGCTACCAATCGGCGTTGGTTCGATGATCAATATAAGATTGGTATTGTCATTGGTGTCAATATAGATCAAATTGGTTTCGTAAAATAATTATTGTGGAGGTCACATGAGCGTGGTGTTGAAGGATTTCATTGAGGCGGAAGGCCTGGAACCCGGCGATCGACTGCCTCCTGAGCGTGACTTGGCGGTGAAACTCGGTCTGCCCCGTACCGCCCTTAGGAGGATGCTCAGTTCGTTGGAGAAGGAAGGCCGTCTAATCAGGCATGTTGGCAGAGGCACCTTTATCGCCGGCAGCGGCGTAAGCTCGAGCGCTCTTCGCCGGCCGTCGAGCAATGACGGAGACACCTTGCGCACCTATCCGGCAGAAGTTTTCGAGGCTCGGCTGATCATAGAACCCAAGATCGCCGCGTTGGCAGCGTTACGGGCGACCAGGCAGGAAGTCGAAGAAATGCAGAAATCAATCGCTCGAGGCAGCACGTCGGAAACATTGGTTGAATTCGAGAAATGGGACGCCGTCTTTCATCGCATCATCGTCCAAGCCGCTCGTAACGGTCTTCTTGCCTCGCTCTATGAAGGCATTCACGCGGTACGTGCGGGAAACCTCTGGGGAAAAATGAAAGAACAGTCGCTGACCCCTGAGCGCATGGCGACCTATATCGTCAGCCATCAGGCGATTCTCGACGCAATCAAAGACCGCGACAGCAGAGAGGCCGAGCGAAACATGTACGACCATATCATCGAAGCCAGAGCAAACATACTCGGCCCCAGCATCTGAACTTGGTCTGAGCGATTGGTGTTAAGCACGTCGTCGCGTTGTCCGCTGCGGCCGTCCCGGGCTGCGATCTCCACGATTCGCTCATTAGCCCCACTATCTCACGTCGCGGAACATCAGCCTCAAGGTACTGACCAGACTGCGCGCTTCAGGGAGCAAACTGCCGCCGAAGCCAGGAGAGGAAGTTTCGTTTCCTAGCATCGCCTTCGAACGGGAGGCGGCTCAAAAGGATGTAGCTGTATCCGTTGCCGGAGTATCCCCGCGGCGCCACCAGTTGCCCGCTTTCTACAGCGTCGGCTACCAACGGCTCTGGGCCGATTGCTGCACCTAAGCCAGCGATTGCCGCCTCAATGCTCAGATAAAAATGTTCGAATATCTGGTTCCCGGGTGGATTTGGATCTGCGAGCAGATTATCGCCGATATATCGCGACCACGCGTCTCGCCGCGTGGCCGAATGAATGCGAGGCAAGGAGAGAATATCATTGCTGCCGGAAGCCAACAGGCGTGGCGCGCATACGGGGCCAACACGTTCTTCGACCACCGTTTCCACAAAGAGCTCCGGCGACCAGCTAAAGTCGCTTCTCCGTAGTGCTAAATCAATATGATTCCTATCGAAGCTCACCGGACCACCAGCGGCCAATACATGAACCTCGACATCTGGATGAAGTGCATTGAATTGTGGGAGCCGAGGGATCAGCCACCGCTGCGTGAATGTCGGCTCGCATGAGACCACCAGCGGCGCCGAACCGCCAACTCTTATTTCCTCGCAACAGTCGCTGATCTGGCGAAGCACTTCACTCATCGTGACAAGGAGGCGTCGCCCCGCGTCGGTGAGGAAAACTGCCCTGTTTCTTCGTTCGAAAAGATCTACGCCAAGGTCTTCCTCAAGCAAGCGGACTTGCTTGCTAATGGCGCTGTGCGTCACAAACAATTCATCGCCGGCACGCCCGAAATTCAAATGACGTGCAGCGGATTCAAAGGCTCTCAATGCGGATAATGCAGGGACTCGTGCGGCCATATCTGTGACTTGAAGTTACGGATTTCTGTCAGAATTCATCGTTTTTTTGTCAGAAGCAATAGCGCTAATACTCTCTCGTCACATTGAGAACCGACGGGAGAGCGATTTTGAAGGTAGGAATTCTCGCCGACGATCTGACGAGCGCAACGGATGGCGCCGCGCCATTCGTGAGCATGGGGCACAGATGCTTTGTCTTCAACGATTATCAGCGATCGTCTCCGCAAGATGCTGCGATTATTTCCGTCAACAAGGCAAGCCGGGCGGTATCCATTGAGGACGCTGTCGATCGGGCGACGCTGGCGGCAAAAAGCCTGGCGTCTGCGGAGATCCTTTACAACACGGTGGATTCCACCATTCGAGGCCACGTTGGAGCTGAAGTATCTGCTGCACGTGCGGCATCCGGTCGGGCTGTTGCAATCGTTGCTCCGGCCTTCCCAGCGGGCGGGCGAACGACTGAAGGAGGGCGTCAGCTTCTGCGTGGCGTGCCGTTGGAGAAGACCGAATTTGCGAGGGACCCGCTCCATCCGATAACAAACTCTCGTCTTCGGGCTCTGTTCCGGGATATTCCAGACGCGGAAGTGCGTTTTCTTGGGCTTGCGGAAGTTCGCGCATTAAAGTCCGGCGAACTTGTCGCGAATGACAGCAAGTTACTGATAGCCGATGCAGCAACCCAGGACGACCTGGCGCTGCTGGTGAAATCGGCGGCCGATCCTAAGTCCATTCTTTGGTGTGGTTCTCCGGGACTGGCGACTGCGTTGGCGGACTATGTTGGCCCCGCCGACCACATGGCACTGTCGACCGCCACGGCGGCGATCAATCTCTTCGTCATCGGCAGCGTCAACCCTCTGAGCCGCGAGCAATGCTCAAGGCTGATGAGCACTGGCAACGTGCGGCAGATCGTCATCGACGCCGAGCAGGCGTCTCACTCTCCCGTTCTCGCGGCCGAAAGCGCCGTTGCGCAATATAGCCAATCTGGGTCTACCGGAGATGTCATTCTAACAACGTCTGAGCGCGGCACGTCGGCCGTGCCACGGTCCATCGCAATCGCTCTTGGCCAGGCGGTCCGCATGGTTATGGAGCTTAATCACGTGACCGGGCTCTTCGTGACCGGCGGCGACACTGCCGAATCCGTGTTGGGTATACTTCAGATTGGTTTACTCGAACTTTTGGGCGAGATCGAGCCAGGAATTCCGGTCGGGCGCACGACCGGATCGCGTCCCATTCACATCATCACAAAAGCGGGCGGCTTCGGTTCGTCGAATGTCCTGCTGAAATCAGCCGAATTGCTTCGGGGCCTCTGGCTTGGAGATAAGAAATGAAGAAGCCTATCGGAATAACCATGGGCGATCCTTGCGGGATCGGCCCGGAAATCGTCGCACGCATTTTTGGGGACGGACTGCCTGAGCACGCGGTGGTGATCGGCGATGCCAAGGTGATGAAGCGTGCCGTCCGACTCCTCGATCTTCCGCTCCAGGTGCAGCCCGTCACTTCAGTCGATGAGGCCATCCCAGACCGCAAGCTCATGGCCGTTCTCAACGTTTCAGATCTACCTGACGATTTGCCGATCGGTCAGGTGGACGCACGCGCTGGCCGCGCCAGCTACGACTATGTTGTGAGGGCGATCGACGAAGCGCTGGCAGGCAACATCAGGGCCATCGTCACCGCGCCGATCAACAAGGAAGCGATGAAAATGGGGGGGCTCAACTATCCCGGCCATACCGAAATCCTTGCAGAACGGTCGGGGACCGACAAGTTCGCGATGATGCTGGCAAACGACGAACTCCGTGTCATCCTGGTCACGATCCACGTCTCGTTGCGAGACGCCATTGACCTCGTGACGCAGGAATCTGTGCTCAGGACGATCGAATTGGCGCACGGGGCGGGTAAGGCATATGGCATCGCCTCGCCCCGCGTCGCCGTCGCCGGCCTCAATCCCCATGCCGGTGAAAACGGCATGTTCGGACGCGAGGATCTCGACATTATCGCGCCGGCAATCAGCCGGGCCCAGGAACTTGGAATAAAAGCATCCGGTCCCTGGCCAGGAGACACGATTTTCATGCGAGCCCGCAGGGGCGAGTTCGATATCGTCGTCGCGCAATATCACGACCAGGGCCTCATTCCGGTCAAGTATCTCGGCATCGACAGCGGCGTCAACGTCACCATCGGGTTGCCCTTCATCCGTACCAGCGTCGATCACGGCACCGCATTCGACATCGCCGGCCAAGGTACGGCCGACCATTCCTCACTTCGCTACGCCTTCGATCAGGCGCTGCTTCTCAACGCAATCTAGGAGCGCTTTCGATGCCCCAGACTTCTCCCGACTTCATATTTATGTTGACCAACCAGGACCGCACCGTTGCCGACGCGGCGGAGCGCCTCCAGGATGTGCTTGCCGCCGGCATCAGACATGTGGGGTTCAAGGATATTGGCCTGCCATTCGATAAACTCTTGGGCCTTGCTTCGGCAATCAAGGCGGTGGGTGCCACGCTCTACCTCGAAGTGGTCAGCCTCGACGAGGAGAGCGAGCGACGATCCGCGCAGGCCGCGGTCGAGCTTGGCGTCGACATCTTAATGGGTGGCACCCGACCACATGTCGTTCTCCCAGTTATTGCTGGGCGAAACATCCGGTACTATCCGTTCCCCGGCAAGATCGTCGGTCATCCGAGCAAGCTCGAAGGGACGATCGAGACAATTGTGGAAAGCGCCCGGCATTTGACGGCGATCAACGGTGTCAGCGGTCTCGATCTGCTCGCCTATCGCTTCGGCGGCGATGTCGAAGCGCTGATGACGCGGGTGTGCGAGGCCGTGGCCAAGCCTGTGGTTGTTGCAGGATCGATCGACAGCCCTGAAAGGATGGCGGCGGTCGTACGGTCTGGTGCTGCAGGCTTTACCATCGGAACGGCGGCTTTCAATGGCGCTTTTTCCGGCAGCTCCAACCTGCGGCTGGAGATCGAGGCGGAGATCAACTTTCTCGAGCGGATTCAGGCTGACGCGGGCTGGATTACACCATCAGAATTAACGCCCACCTGAATCGGAGCTTCACCAATCATTAATTGCTGTCTTTACGATTGGGCGACAAGGTGACTTTCGAATTTGGAGACCCGACAAATGGATCTAGCGACGTTCGCCCCCTCCCCTGGCTTGGCAGCCACGACCACGCTCGAGGCGCTGGAAACGCCCTGTCTGGTCCTAGATGCGGACCGGATGGACCGCAATATCAAGCGGCTCAGGAACCGGCTCGATGACCTCGGCGTGTCGCTGCGACCGCATCTGAAGACGGCGAAGTCGATTGACGTGGCCCGGCGGTTGATGAGTGCGCCAGAGGGACCGGCGACCGTCTCGACGCTGAAGGAAGCGGAGCAGGTCGCGGCCGCTGGCGTTCGCGACGTGATCTACGCCGTCGGCATCGCTCCATCAAAGCTCGCGCGTGTCGCCGAGCTGCGCGCCAAGGGCGTCGATCTCGTGGTGGTACTGGATACCGTCGAACAGGCGCAGGCGGTTGCCGAGGCGTCCCGAGACGCCGGAATGCGGATCCCAGCCATGATCGAGATCGATTGCGATGGCCACCGCTCGGGTGTTGTGCCTGGCAATCACGCGCAGTTGCTGGAGATTGGGCAGACGCTGGCGGCAGGCGCGGAGCTGCGTGGCGTTTTGACCCATGCCGGCGATAGCTACAAAGGTGGAGGCGACGAGGCGCAGCAACGCTATGCGGAAGCCGAGCGGTTGGCCGTTGTGGAAGCCGCGCAGCTTCTTCGTAGTGTGGGCCTGCCGTGCCCGGTCGTCAGCGTCGGTTCGACGCCGACGGCCCATCATGCGAAGGATCTGACCGGAGTGACCGAAGTCCGCGCCGGCGTGTTCGTGTTCTTCGATCTGGTGATGGCTGGCATCGGCATTTGCCAGGTCGATGACATCGCGCTCAGCGTTCTAGCGACGGTTATCGGACACCAGCGCGATAAGGGTTGGATCATAACCGATGGCGGATGGATGTCTTTGTCGCGGGACCGCGGCACCAGCAGGCAGGCCATCGACCAGGGATATGGCCTCATCAGTGACATCGACGGCAATGCCTACCAGGACATCATCGTTGCCGAGGCGAACCAGGAGCATGGCATCATCGCCGTGCGGCCCGGCTCGGACGCTCGCCTTCCGGATCTTGCGATCGGAGACCGGGTGCGGATCCTGCCGAACCACGCATGCGCGACCGCTGCGCAGCACCCGGTCTATCATGTAGTCCGCAGTGGCTCGCATGCCGTTGAGGCTTGTTGGCCGCGCTTCGGAGGCTGGTGATGTCGAACGTCATAACCGTAAACACCGATCGCGCGCCCAGCCCTGCCGGTCATTATGTCCAGGCCAAACTGGCGGGCCAGCATCTATATATATCAGGACAGCTCCCGATCCGGCCGGATGGGGCGCCGCTTTCCGACGATAGCTTCGAGACGCAGGCGGGGCAGGCCATCGAGAACATGCTGGCGGTCCTGGAAGCCGCAGGCGGAACCCCGGACAATCTCATCAGGGTGACGGCCTACATCGTCGGTGTCAGCAACTGGCCGCGCTTCAACCAGGTTTATGCAGCGCGGCTGGGAGAGGCGCGCCCGGCGCGCACCGTGGTTCCGGTGCCCGAACTCCACTTCGGCTATCTCGTCGAGATCGACGCGATCGCCGTTCTCGTGCAAGCCGCTCCTGCGCGGCAGGCAGAAAACAGCTCCGACTAATCAATTCAGGTCAGCCACGATGTCACCACTCCTCAAACGCATACAGAGCGATCAAGAGCTTCCCGCGAAGGCCGACGTCGTCGTCATCGGTGGCGGCATTGTCGGCGCGTCGGCGGCATTTTTTCTCGCAGAGCGGGGGCTCTCCGTTGCTTTGGTCGAGAAGGGCTATATCGGCGGTGAGCAGTCCAGCCGAAACTGGGGCTGGTGCCGCCGGCAGAACCGCGATGAGCGCGAACTGCCGCTCTCGGGAATTTCCATGCAGGCGTGGGACCAGTTTGCAGCCAAAATCGAGGAAGACGTCGGCTTCCGCCAATGCGGTCTGTTCTATGCGACGGACAACCCGGAGCAGCTGGCAGAATGGGAACAATGGCTTGATCTTGCCCGGCAATTCAACGTCAATACTAAGATGCTAACTGCCCGGGAGGCGCATGACAGAATTCCCGCGCAAGGCCGCCGCTGGCTCGGCGGCGTCCATTCAGTCGATGATGGCAAAGGCGAACCCGCCATTGCAGCGCCGACCATCGCGAATGGTGCCCGCAAGTTCGGAGCGACTATCCACCAGGAATGCGCAGCACGGGGTCTCGATATCGTCAATGGTGCAGTTGCAGGGATCATCACCGAAAAAGGGATCATCAGGTCGCAGGCCGTTCTGAACGCCGGCGGTGCGTGGACCTCCTTGTTCTGTCGCCAATACGGCGTGCAGTTCCCGCAGGCAAGCGTGCGCCAGACTGCAATTCGTACACGACCCACAACCAATCTCGGCGAGGCGATCTATACGCCTGAGTGCTCGCTGACCCGCAGGTTGGACGGCAGTTACACGCTCGCTGTCAGCGGTAGAGCGACGTTGGATATCACGCCACAAGGTCTCCGCTACGCGCGCTGGTTCATGCCGATGTTTCTGAAGCGACTGAAAGCGGTCCAGATTGGCGTTGGCAAGTCCATGTTCCAAGGGCCGGAAGCTTTGGCGAGCTGGAACAAGGATACGATTTCGCCTTTCGAGCAAATCCGTGTTCTCGATCCAAGACCGAGCCGCCGGACGATCGCCGCTATCCTGAAGGGCGTCACCGAGCAGTTCCCGGCGCTTGCGGGTATCGAAATCGCTGACAGTTGGGGCGCCTATGTGGATTGCACACCGGACGCGGTACCGGTTATCTCGGCGTCTGATCATGTGAAAGGCCTTTATTTGGCCGCAGGCGGCTCCGGCCATGGCTTCGGCATTGGCCCGGGCATCGGCCGCCTCGCCGCTGATCTGGTTGCTAACGATAGGCCTTGCGTTGATCCCACGCCCTTCCGGCTGTCGCGCTTCTTTGACGGCTCCAGAGTCGAGGTCGGCGGGCTCTGATCATGGCGGAAGGCGAGGGTAGGACATGAAGTCCCTAGCCGACGCTGTCCAGCATCTTGTAATACATGCCGACCAGCGGCAGGAACCAGGGGGTTCCGAAGTGTCCCGGGACGGCCGGCCATTCGAGCCCCTTCATCGGATTGCAGTCCGGCCGGCCGAGGATCGCGTCAGCGATCAGCATTCCGAGATGGGTCGAAAGCTGGGCGCCATGGCCGGAGTAACCCATGGCGTACCAGACGCCGTCATGACAGCCGGCGCGCGGGAACCGATCCTTGGTTATGTCGACGAGCCCGCCCCAGCAATAGTCGATCTCGACACTGGCAAGTTGCGGGAAGATTTCTGCGAGGCTTGCCTTTAGGGTCGCTGCGATCTTAGGGTCCGACCCGTGATCGGAAGTTGCCGAGAAGCGCGCGCGGCCTCCGAAGATCAGCCGGTCGTCGGGCGAGAGCCGAAAATAGTTGCCGATGTTCTTCGACGTGACGCAGGTGCGCTTGCCGGGCATCGTCGCCGCGATCTCCGCTTCGGTCAGCGGCCGCGTGGCAATGATGAAGCTGCCTACCGCAATGATCCGGCGCCGGAAATAGCCAAAGGTCGAGGGTGTATAGGCGCCGGTAGCAACAAGCACCGCGTCGGCGGTGACGCTTCCGCGGCCGGTTTTCAGATGATGACGGCGGTCCGCCTGCCGATGGCCCGTGACGGCCGCGTTCTCGAAGATCGTCGCGCCGTGACGCTTCGCTGCCTCGGCAAGCCCTATGACGTAGCGACCCATATGCATCATCGCGCTCTTCTTCGATAGCATCGCGCCGTGGAAGGGCGAGCCGATTTCCTGCTTCAGGTCGTCTGCGCTTAGCAACGCCGTGCCCGGATCGACTTCGGCGTGCACGGCTTCGAAGTTGCGGGCGATCGTTTGGAAATGCTGGGGCTTTGAGGCGAGCTTCAGCTTACCGGTGCGGCGGAAGCTGCAATCAATTCTCTCCTCTTCGATTAGAGCCTCGATGGTGTCGATCGAGTCGTCCAGCGCCTTGTAAAGCGCAATCGCGCGCTCCTTGCCAAGCTCCGCCTTTGCCGCCAGATAGCTATGCGCAAGGCCGTTGTTCAAGTGACCGCCATTGCGGCCGGAGGCGCCCCAGCCCACCGCCTCGGCTTCCAGAACGACGACTTTGGCACCTGCCTTTGCGAGCTGCCGGGCAGCGCCAAGACCGGTGAAGCCGCCGCCGACCACCGCGACGTCGTAATGGCCATCGATCGGACCCTCTTCGGCCCCGGCAAAAGCCGGAGCAGTGTCGTGCCAGTAGGATAAAAACTTCATGGTGACGCGCCTTGTCTCTAGAGATTGGATCGCCCGGAGAAAGGGCGAGGAGTTTATCGGAGCCTATGGTTGAAACAGTTTCGTCAGCGGCAGTTGCGCCCTGCGGATCGGCGATTTCAGCACGACGTAGCTGAAATACTTGTCAATGCCGACGTCCAGCTCGATCAGCCGCTCCATAATCTCCTGATATTCGCCTATGCCGGCAGTCACGAATTTCAAGAGATAGTCGTAGCCGCCCGAGATCACATGGCACTCGATGAGTTGCTCGATCTTTTCGATAGCAGCGAGGAAGCGTGCAAAGTCGGTCTGCCGGTGGTTCTTCAGCGTGACCTCAGTAAACACCAATAGCGCCTGCCCCAACTTGGCGACGTTGATCTGCGCCGTGTAACCTTCGATATAGCCCTCCGACTGCAGTTTCTTGACGCGCATGAGGCAGGGGCTCGGCGATAGGTTGACCACCTCAGCAAGCTCCACATTGGTCATGCGACCATTCTGCTGCAGCACGTGCAGGATCTTGATGTCTGTCCGGTCGAGTTTCATGGACTTAGCTTTCGGTGATAAATGGCACGATCCTGTTCGGCTGCCGAGGCAGCCGATGTTACACCTACGCAACGACCTTCCTGAGCGCGCACTCCATGGCTTCGAGAAACCGATCCACATGCTCCGCCTGGCAAATTAGTGGGGGCCGAACTTTTAGCGTATCCTCGTTGGCGCCAGTCGTGCTGATAAGAACGCCGTCGTCACGCAGCAGGTTTACAATCGCCAATGCCATGGCGCGCCGGCTGGCCTCTCCCGTTCCATCCAGCCCGATGTCGATGCCGAAGAACAGACCGGCATTTCGGATGCCGCGGATACCGCCGTGCAGCTTGGCAAGATGCTCCAACCCCATTCTCAGGCGTTCACCCATAGTATGCGCATGCTCTGGGATGCGATCTCTGTGCAAAATGGTCAGGACGGCGTCAGCGGCCGCGATCCCGACGGTATTGCCGCCGAAGGTGTTTGAGTACCGGGCAGTTGCGCCAAAGCGATCCATCGGTGCCTTGCGGCCAACAACCGCGCCGATTGGAAATCCATTGCCCATAGGCTTGCCGAGAGTGACGAGATCAGGCACAACTTCGTGACGCCCAAAACCCCACATGTGTGTGCCCGTCCGTCCAAAGCCTGGCTGAACTTCATCGGCAATCACGAGGCCACCTGCTTCCCGCACCGCTTTAACTCCATCGGCGATGAAGCCAGGAGGGTCAACCCAGACGCCGTCGCTGGAGAAAATCGTGTCGATGAGGAGGGCCGCGATGCCAATCCCACGCCGGTTCAAATCAGCGATTGCGGAGCGAACCTGTTCTTCAAAGAATGCCGCAGCTTGCCGCTCCGGTATGCCCGAGGGACCGTGCAACGACACCATGCGCACGGCAGGGCTGAGCTTGATGGCATCGCCCAGATTGGGCGACACCATCGCCGTAGCCGCACTGGTGCCGTGATAGGCATGGGAAGAGACGATCACGCCCTCGCTGCCGCTGGTCAACCTTGCAATCCGGAGAGCCAGGTCGTTCGATTCGCTACCCGTGCAGGTAAAGACAACGCGGTTCAGTTCCTGGGGAAAGGTGGCCACGAGCCGTTCGGCATAATCGACCAGCCTCGGTTCAAGATAGCGCGTGTTGGCGCTAATTCGGCTGGCTTGTTCTGCCATGGCAGCGTTGATCTCTGGGTGACAATGCCCGAGAGAGGGCACGTTGTTATAGAAATCGAGATAGGGACGTCCGTCCGGATCGAAGAGCCACATGCCCTCGCCCCGAACGAAATGAACCGGCCGGCGGTATTGGAGCCTGTAAGAGGCTCCCAATACGCTGTCGCGCCGGGCGATCAGCTCAGACTCCCGGGGGGAAATTGTGGCTTCCCCGGGGGTGAAGCGGTTGGGCATGAGATCTGTGGACATAGCTTTGATCCTGCTTAAGTTTCCATCCGCGAGAAGGTCGCGGCTTACCGTCCTGATTACCAAGGCGAGTGACGCAACGTTTGAGTGCGGCCGGGCTAAGCTCCTGCGCGACGCACAGCCATATCGGCCTCCCTCACGCTTAACGCCGATAGGATAGACAGCCCGCGTTCGGCCCTGACCACGTTTTTCTTGATATATTCTGCCTCGGCCGGAAACAGCTCGGCTCGCCAGAAGTTGATGACGATGAGGGCGCTTTGGCGCGCCTTCATCAATCCGACCAGCAGTTTCGCCTCGAGCGTGGAAAGCGGAGTCACCGAAGCATAACCGGCGATGAGATTTTCTGCGCCGCCCAGAGCCAAAGATGGGTCGGTTACCACGTGGCTCGCAGCAACCACGAGATCCTGAATCCGAGGACCCCAGCAGCCGTCGCCGAAATCAATGAACGCGATACCCTGACCGGCCAGAAGCGTGTTGAAAGGGCTGGGGTCATTGTGCGTGACCTGCCATGCTACCTCGCGCAGTTGCGGCTTGATGAGCTCGACATAGTTGCTCATGGCAAGACGCACTAAGGCCGCGACCGGCTCTGACGGCAGATGCTCCTCCAGTTCCATTAGCCTCGGCCAGCATCCGAAATGCCAAAGAACCGGACGATGCATGGCGGGCAGCTTCAGAGGCTCGAGCGCCAAACTGAGCCTGCCAAGCGCCTGGCCGACCCGGTAGCGGACATCCGGAGTTGCGTTCACCTGGTGCAGCGGCACCCCTGTAAGCCGGGTCTGCAGGTAACCGCAAATCTCCTCCTCTTCGAACATCAGCGTACCGGCGCCGGTACGCACCGGATGAGGTGCTGCGAAACCGGAAGCGCCTTCCAGCCCTGCAAGGGCCGCAACCTGGAAGCGGAAACTGTCTCGTCCTTCTGGCCGCGCTGAGGTTTTGAGGATCAACCGATCGCCGCTCAACAGAGTGACCTCGGCGGTACATTCCACTTCCGAGGACAGAACCCTGATCGTTCCCTTCAAACCATAGTGGCGCAGTAGCAGCTCACCGGACACCTGCGCCTCGGCATGGCTCGGCTTAGTCGCCAGAATAGCGGCAGCGGCCCTGAAATATGCTTCGGTGAAAGGCTCGCCGACCACCTGGTTGCCGTCGAGATGACCCACACCGTCGTCTGGAACCGCATCGTTACAAGCACCCACGATTGAGACCCTCGCACTGTTTGGAGCCGCCCGGCAATGGTCAAAAACGACCGTCGGTATGGCATCCAGTCCGCTGCGGCCAACCTCAGTGAAGGACGGCCATGCTACTGAAGGCGCTGGAACCACTGTCCCCGCCTTCAGCACGATTGTCCTGGCCCCGGCATTGTTACCTCGCCCGTGCCGGAATCCTTGATCGCATCGCCGAACACGGCGGCACCGCAATGCCCTCGGCCCCTTATCTCCGGCAAACCGAGGTTCGCTGTCGGACCGGTGGAAGAGAGATTTTCAGATGTATTAGGGCTTCCTTAAAGCCCGACAACGCCCGGCAATTCCGAGATCCCGGCAATCTCGGTGTAGCCGTAATAGGGATTGGCCGGCTCGTGACCGCGATTGACCCAGACCTTGTTCTTGATCCCGAGGTCGTGGGCGGACATAAGATCGTAACGGAACGAAGAAGAGCAATGCAGTATGTCCTCCGGTCCGCAGCCAAGCATATCGAGCATATGTTCGAAGGCCCGGAAGTGCGGCTTATAGGCCTGAGCCTCTTCGGCGGTGTAAACCGCGTGGAAAGGCGCGCCGAGCTTCTCGACGTTAGACATGATCTGGGAGTTCATTGCATTCGACAGGATGACCAGCGGAATTTCCTTTGCCACCTTGGCAAGACCGGCCGGAACGTCGGGATGTGGCCCCCAAGTGGGAACACGTTCGTAAACCATCTGCGCGTCTTCGTTCTTGAACTGGATGCCGTTGCGTTTGCAGGTTCTCGCCAATGCGTTATGCACGACTTCCGCATAAGGCTTCCAGTCGGCCATGACTTCGTCAAGCCGGTACGCAGAGAAGTCGGCGATGAACTGCAGCATTTTCTGCTCGCTCATGCGCTCGGCGTAGAGATCGCGTGCCGCCTCCGCCATCTGAAAGTTGATCAGCGTGCCGTGGCAATCGAACGTGATGTATTTCGGGCGGAAAGTGGTCATGCGCTTCGTCCTTGCTTTGCGGGGAGCTGTTTAAGTTATGACCAATCATAGCCCGGCGCTCGCATCCGAATTGCCCGGAGATTGCGGAACATCAGCACAAAATGCTGGAGGGAAACATCATTTCCCCTTGTGAGTGCTGGGTCGCAGTGGTCCGCGGTGGCGGGATAGTTCCAACACACCGCCCAAGCTTCGAAAGCGCCTGCCGGTACTCTCTGCCAAAATCGCCATGCGGTATAAAACAATCTGCTTGAGGCCGCGCGGATACGGCCAATAGAAATACAGCAGGCCCAATATGATCAGTGCAGGTCAGGTCGTGATGCGCCCATGCATCGGATGAATTGAAATAGAGAGGTCACGCATGAAAACGCTGCTACTCAAGAAGAATGACGTAGGACGGCTTATCGGCATGACGGAAGTCATTGGCGCGGTCGAAGAGGCTTACAAGGCCTTCAGCAGCGATCAGGTGGAACAGCCCGACTATATCGGGATTCATCTGCCCTCCCTGCGTGGCGAGATCGACTTCAAGCTTGGCTATCATAAAGCCGCTGAAACCATCTCTATGAAGGCGCATTCCGGTGGGTTCACCAACAACCCGGTAGAACACGGCGTGCCGAACAGCATGGGCACCATTCTCCTGTTTGATGCCAGGAGCTGTGCGTTGATTTGTATCATGGATGGTAGCTTGATCACTGGCCTCAGAACCGGGGCGGCGGGAGCCGTCTCCGTCAAAGCACTGGCGAGAAAGAACGCCAGGACGATCGCGTCGATCGGCACAGGCAATCAGGCAAGAATGCAAGTCCGTGCGATCAACGGGATCATGAAGATCGAAGAGATCCACGCCTGGGATAGCACCTACGAAACAAGTTCCAAATACAAGGCGGACATCGAGCGGGAATTCGGCATTCCCGTCACAGTCGCAAGCTCGAAGAAGGAGGCGGTCGAGCGAGCCGACGTCTTGATCACAACGACCCGAGGGAAAGGGTCGCTTGTGGAAGCTAAATGGGTGAAACCCGGTACACACATCGTTGCGATCGGCACGGATCAACGCGGCAAACAGGAACTGGATCCGGAGCTATTCCGAGACGCCAAAATCATCGTCGACTCGCTTTCACAATGCACGGAAAAGGGCGAGACTTGGCACCCGCTGAATAAGAACATCATTACCAAGGACGACATCCACGGCGAAATCGGCGAGGTATTGTTGGGGAGGAAGCCGGGACGAGAAAGTGATAACGAAATCACTATTTTCGACTCCACGGGGATGGCCATACAAGACAATACGACAGCCAACAAAATCTATCAGAACGCAATAGCCAACAACGTCGGCGCTTTCTTTCAGTTCTTTGAGTGATGACCATGCGCAACTACCCCACCATTCAAGACATTCGTGAAGCTCAGGAACGGCTGAAACCGCACATCAGGCACACGCCGCTATTGCGCGCGGAAAAAATGGAAAGCGCCGCTGGTTGTCAGCTCTATCTTAAGCCGGAAACCCTGCAGATTACCGGTGCATTCAAGATTCGCGGGGCCTTGAACAAGGCTCTCTCGCTATCGCGGGAAGAGCTCGCGAACGGCATCATAGCAACGTCGTCGGGCAATCATGCGCAAGGGATTGCCTATGCTGCCAGGTTGCTCGGCGTAAAAGCAATTTTGGTGCTTCCAGTCACCACGCCCAAAATCAAAATTGAAAACACAAAGGCACTTGGAGCAGAAGTCATTCTTTTCGATGGCGACACCGCCGCCAGGTGGAAAAGGGTGTATGAAATCGCTGAAGAAAACAAATACGCAGCTGTCCACGCTTTTGAGGACCCCGTGGTGATGGCCGGCCAGGGAACAATTGGCTGTGAAATACTGCAGGATCTCGCCGATGTAGATACGGTCATTGTTCCCATTGGCGGCGGCGGGCTAATCTCGGGAATCGCGACTGCCATCAAAGAATCGAAACCATCAGTGCGCGTCATTGGGGCGGAACCTGCCCTGACGCCGAAGTATTTTCAGAGCCGTATAAACAAGGAGCGCACATCGCTTCCCTTGAAGAACACTATTGCGGATGGGCTGAGGATAAGCGTTCCGGGCCAGAATCCTTTTCCGATTATCGAAAAGTATGTGGACGAGATTGTTCTTGTTGAAGACGAGCATATCATTGCCGGGATGCGCGCTCTTGCCAAGGACGCGAAACTCATAGCTGAACCCGCCGCTTCCATCGGCGTGGGAGCACTGTTGGCGGGCGCCACGGACGTCAAGCCCGACGAAAAAGTTTGTGTCGTGTTGTCTGGCGGGAACTGGGATCTATGCGACCTTGCCGAGATATACAAGGCGGAGAGGTGATCGCCACTCGCGATCACCTCAGAGTACAGGCATACTTATTATGTTTCGCCCAGAGACATTGGACGTGCAATCAAGGGACTTCCGCCGATCAAGTCAGCCAATAGCCTGGCTGGCCAGGCAGAAAGTCTGAACCGCTGGTGTTTGAGAGTGGCCCGCAGCGCCTCGAACCATCGCAACGACTTCACCCTCTTGAGGCATCCCCCAGTCTTCGAGCTGCGACGAAAGGCCCGTCTGCTTAGGAATGTCGATCCGGACGAAATGACCTTCCTTGCCGGAGAGGATGAAGGCAAGCAAATCCCTCGCCTGTTCGACCTTTTCCGCAACGACCGGCCCGACGACCTCGCCCTTTCCGAACAACCGCGTAAATGCGAACGCGACGATACGATCACCGTTCCGGATGGCTGCGAACGTTCCCTCCTTCGCCAGGACATCGATTAACGTATCGCGGGAGGCTCCGAATGCCGCACCATCGAGCGCTTTGATTTCCGGCAGCGCGTCGGGCGTGACCCAGTCAACATTTTCAGAAGCATTGATGCGATTGGCGATGCCTTGGTGGCGGACGATCTGATTTGTCGCAACAAAGCCCAGCTTTTGGTAAAGCGGCAAGCCGTCATTCGTCGCCGTCAAACGGCATTCTCGATCCCCGGCGAGTTCCAGCACGGCAGTGGTCAATTTTCTTCCCAATCCCCGGCCGCGCTGGCTTTCGTCGACAATAATCATGTTGATGGCTGAGCAGGTGTCGCCGAAGGGGGTCATGAGAGCGGTTCCCACAACCCGGTCGCCCGCGAGTGCAACGCACCCCTGGCTCAGCGACCATATCATTTCCCAGTCTTCTCTCCTGTGAGCCCAGCCCGCCGCGCGTGACAGCGCCACCGCATCATCCAGATGGTGAGCCTCGAAAGGCGCAAGAACGATCGATTCCGTTTGCATGAGTTCAACCATTTCGTGGGTCTCTGCGCTAAAACAAAGCGGCAGGTTTTGGTGAAACAGGGGCGAAAGATTGACGTCTAGGCCGAACCGCGACGACCTTGATATACAGGCCTTCGAGTTTGGAAGTCGACATGGGCGGATAAACCGCCCATCCAGTTTCGGATGGAAGCATCTGAAGGTCTTGCCTGCCGGATCGCTCCGTTTCCGCCCCGTAGTCGAGAGTCCCGTGATCAGGTGACGGTGACGAATATTTTTCGCACCGTCTCTATAGTCTTCCAAACGCCGACATAGCCGGGCTTCATCACGAAGCTGTCGCCTGCACGATAGATGACCGGCTCCTTTCCCTTCTCGGTCAGTTCGATGACTCCGTGGACGAGGTGGCAAAATTCAAAGGTCTCGCCCTTGATGGAGTGCGTTTCACCGGGCGTGGCCTCGAAAACGCCGGTATTGACTGTGCCGTCCTTGGCGGTGTCCTGCAGCCATGTCTTGAAGGCGGGGCTGCCCGCAATGAGGCGATCCGGCTCTGCAGTTCTATGCTTCGGCTCGAACAATGGATTCGGGACGATGGTTTTCAGTAGCGACATTTATCTCTCCTAGTTGTGGCTCGAGCCACCCGCGTCACCTTTGGATGGCTTTGAGACGACTTGACTTCCCCAAGCCATTGCCATGGCATAGCGAAACGTAACTGCGTTGATCGCGCGCCTACCAAGCGGCGGCGATGTATTTCGTTTCGAGATATTCGAGCATGCCGTGGTGGCTGCCTTCGCGTCCGAGGCCGCTCTGTTTCATGCCGCCGAACGGCGCGGCAGCGTCGGAAACGACACCTCGGTTGATACCCACCATGCCGCTTTCCAGCCTGCCCGCGACTGCGAGCGCACGCCTGAGGTCCCGGCTAAAGACATAGGATACCAATCCATATTCGGTGTCGTTGGCTAGTTCGACGACCTCGTCTTCAGTATCGAACGCGATGATTGGCGCGACCGGACCGAAGATTTCTTCTCGAAGTATCTCAGCATCGGCAGAGACGTTGGCGAGGACGGTCGGTAGATAATAGAAGCCCTCACCGCTCAATCTGCTGCCACCGGTAACCAGGTTGGCTCCCTTGGCGATAGCGTCGTCTACCAGGCGCTCGACCTTGGCCACCGCGGCTTCGGTGATCAGTGGGCCAAGCTGCTTATCCGCAGCCAGGCCTGGTCCCACTTCGAGTGCGGCCATCTCTTCCGCGAAACGCCGCGTGAAGTCAGCCAGAATCCTCTTTTGGACGTAGAAGCGGTTCGCGGCTGTACAAGCCTCACCGCCATTGCGCATCTTGGCGACCATTGCGCCGGCGACAGCGGTTTCCAGATCGGCATCATCGAAAACGATGAAAGGCGCATTACCGCCCAGCTCCATTGAACAACTTACGACTTGGTCCGCCGCCTCGCGCAGCAGGATCCTGCCAACACCTGTCGAGCCGGTGAACGACAGCTTCCGTACCCGCTTGTCATGCAGCATCGCGCTGACCACTGCGCCTGCTTTTTTCGTGGTAACGATGTTGACCACCCCGGCGGGAACACCTGCCTGTCGCATGAGTTCTCCGATCGCCAGCGCGGTCAGAGGGGTCTCGGCTGCGGGTTTCAGGATGCAGGTGCAGCCCGCGGCCAACGCGGGAGCAATTTTGCGCGTAGCCATTGCTGCCGGGAAGTTCCAAGGCGTTACCAATACGGCGATGCCAATCGGTTCATGGCTGACGATGATCTGGTTCGCGCCAGAAGGTGCAGGTCCGAATTCACCTGGAGATCTTACCGCCTCTTCGGCATACCAGCGGAAAAACTCGGCCGCGTAGGCGACTTCCGATCTTGCGTCGGCAAGTGCCTTGCCATTTTCAACTGTGATCAGTCGTGCCAGCCATTCTGCCTGTTCGAGGACAAGGTGAAAACACTTCATCAGAACATCCGAGCGCCGGCGCGGCGGAGTTGCTTTCCAGGCCGCAGCCGCCTTTTCTGCCGCGTCGACGGCCGCCATTGCGTCCGGGATGTCTGCGTCACAGACGGTGGCGATTGCATCAGCAGTCGAGGGATCGATTACATCAAAGGTCCGGCCGCCTTTCGCGGCGACCCAATGGCCGCCAATGAACAGTTGGCTGGGAGCATCGCATGCTACAGCAGCCGCCTGCGAAGGAGCAACACGGGTTGTTTCAAGTGTTGGAGTTGTTTTCACGTTTACCACCATTCGCTACCAATCAGGATCGTCGTGCGATCAATATACAATTGGTTTCGCGATTGGTGTCAATATAGATCAAATTGGTTGCGCAGATTTTTTTCCATGCTCTAAGACTGGGGATTCGATGATAGGGCGAGGTTCGTTGACGGAACCGGCGAGCGCAACAGCATTTCATCCTCGATGGCAGCATTAATGCTACAAAGCCACGGCTGTTATCGGTCGGTGACAACAGCCGGACGCAGACGTCATGCCGACATTGGTTTGCATGGTTGATAATTCCCGTGTCACTAACGGGACCGGGCCGCATACAGCGACGCTAGCAACGCGTTGCTTCAATTCTCCGAGCCGACGTCCTCAAGCGTATCCAACCGAGGAACTGCGGATGCCGCTCGAAGAAAACGGCACGGCACGAACAAAGGACGCTCGGCCAAAACGTTCCTGCCGCCGGACTGCATTTGTCAACGCCCCTCATACCAGTCGCGCTCGGCTGGCAAAGAGCGCCTGCCATCAACTTTCGAAAAGCGTCCCTGCGTCGCGCGCTTCCGCGCGCGCAAACGCAACTGTGGCAATCGCCGTGTCCTGAGCACCGGTCCCCGTAAGATCGGCAATTGTGATCTCCGAGATACTTCTCCGGCCCGTCTTGGCGCCTGTGACAATCTGGCCCAATTCCGGGAAGTCCGCATCGCCTGAGACGAGGCCGGCTTCGATGGCATGGTGGAGTTCACCCAGCCTCCGCGTCTGTTTGAGGCTATCGGCCACATAAACATCTGCGCGTTTGATGGCCATCGGGTCGATTTCATTCTTATGTTCCGCATCCGAACCCATAGCTGTCAGATGCTGCCCGGCTTCAAGCCAAGAAGCATCGACAATTGGCCGGTTCGTTGGTGTCGTCGTGACAATGATCTGGGACCCGGTGATCGCTTTTTGAGGATCGTCAAACGCCGAAATTGAAAGGTTCCATTTGCCGGCGAATTGTTCGACGAGCGACTGCGCCTTGCGATGATCACGCGCCCAAACACGGATTTCTCGAATGGGCCTCACCAGCATGAGGGCTTCAAGTTGCAGCCGAGCCTGAACGCCCGCTCCGAAGACCGTCACGATTGAGGCATCCTTCCGCGCCAGATGGTTTGCCGCAACAGCACCGGCCGCTGCCGTGCGAACATCGGTGAGGTAGCCGTTATCCAGCAGGAGAGCCTGCACCAAACCGGTTTTGCTCGAAAGCAAGACCATCAAACCATTGGTGCTCGGTAGCCCGAGCTTCGGATTGTCAAAGAAGCCGGGGCTGACCTTGATGGCAAAGCCGCTTACGCCCTGAATATAGGCCGTCTTCACATCCACCTCGCCCCGGCTGTCAGGCACGTCGAGACGCAGGATCGGCGGCATCTGGACCGCATTCTCGATAGCGAGGGCGCGGAAGGCGTTTTCCACGCAATTCACGGCATCCATGTCGAGCGGAACGATCGTCCTGAGCTCTGACTCTGTCAATATCCTAATTGTCGGCATTAGCTTCCCTCACCCATCGTATTGAGCCCGTTGACCACTTTCCGGTGCAACGCCATGTCGATGTTTCCGCCCGAAACGATTGCCGCGATTGGGCCTTCAACATGCGCCAATCTACCCGAGAGCAGCGCAGCAATACCCACAGCGCCGGCACCCTCGATTATCTCACGCTCACGTTCATAGGCGTGGCGTATGCCGGCCACGATCTCATCCTCGCTGACCAGTACCACGTCGTCGAGAAGGGCTTTGCACATCGGGAACGTCCACGCGTTGGACAATCCGATACCGCCACCCAGCGAGTCGGCAAAGCTTCGATGCTCTTCGACCTGGATTGGGTGGCCGGCGTCAATACTGGCCTTCATCGCCGCCCCCCGCTCCATGGTAATGCCGATCACCTTGGCCTCCGGTCGAACCGCCTTAACCGCCGCCGCGACGCCCGCGGCCAAACCGCCGCCCGAAAGGGGAATAAGAACCGCCGCGATTTGAGGCATCGCCTCGACGATTTCAAGACCGAGCGTGCCCTGTCCGGCGATGATCCAAGGATGATCGAAGGGCGGGATCATGCTGAGGCCTTCCTCTGCAACGAGTCGGTCAACCTCCTCTTGCGCATCATCTTGCGAAGACCCGACGATCCGCACGGAAGCACCAAGGCGACGGATTTCAGATACCTTGTTTTCTGGCACGAGGCTCGACATGCAAATGGTCGCGCGGCAGCCAATCGCCTGAGCGGCGTAGGAAAGTGCTCTTCCGTGATTGCCGGTGGAAGCCGCCATGACGCCTCGATCCCGCTCGGATTGGCTGAGCTGCAGAACGGCATTGGTCGCCCCTCGAAGCTTGAAGCTTCCGGTCAACTGGTGATGCTCCAGCTTCAGGCTGACCTGCGTCCCGACCAATTCGGACAGCGCCGCCGAACTCACGAGCGGCGTACTGCGGATGTGCTTGACAATGCGCTCGCGCGCTTGCTCGATCGTTTCCAGACTAATCATGTTTTGTTCACTTCAAGTCCGCCCTCACTGAGCGTGATCCGTTGCGCGCGCGCAAAGTCAAGCAGGGCTTGATCGCATGCCCAGTCGTTGGAATGCGTTTTGTCGGACGCACAAAGGCAGGCATGTTGGCAGGGGAACGCCATTCTGCACCTCAGCTTTTCTGGCGACGGCGCAGCGTCTTCCTGTCGTGCCGCTCATACATCGAGTAGACAATGGGAATGAACCAGGGTTTCCCGTGGAAGAGCGGCACGGCCTTGGGAGCCACGTCGAAATCGAATGCGGAGCGCGACTGTTCCGCATTGCCCAGGATCTTGAACGCCGCCTTCTTGCCGAGCCAGCGCCCCCAAACGACACCGGAGCCACAAAAGCCGGTCGCATAGACTGTGTTGCCAGACGAAAATATGCGCGGAATCATATCGCGGTGCATGGCAACGTATCCGAACCAGCTATGCGTAAGGCCGACGCCGGCGAGTTCCGGGAAGAGCCTTGCCAGTTCGGTCTTTAGATGCACGGTCGCAGCGACGGGATCGCCTACAGTCGTCCCGTCTCGTCCGCCGAACAAGATCCGAGTGCCATCCGGTGAAGGGCGATAATAGTAGCTCAGCTTTCGCATATCGCCGTACATCATGCGGGCGGGCATGACGCGATCCATAGTCTCCTTGCCCAATACCTCTGTCGCTATGATCCTGCTACGGACTGGGACCAGGCGGCGGCGCAGCCATGGATCAGAACCATCGGTGTATCCATCGGTGCAGACGAGGAGATTTTTGGCAAGCACCTCGCCACGTGATGTTCTGATCCGTACTCCGCCGGTGTCGTTGGCTGAACTCAAGACTGCGGTGTTCTCGTGAATGATGGCATTCGTCGAGTGTGCGATACGTATTATACCCGCAAGAAGCTTTGCCGGTTGTAGACCGCCGATGTCCATGCGCACCAGACCTCCAACATAGAGGTCTGTGCCGATGTACTTTCGGACGTCCACCCGTTCGACCCGATATGCCTCGATACCAAGGTTGCGGTGAAGGAATTCGGCATGACGGCGTAGGTCATCGGCCTCGTCAGACGTCATGGCGCCATCGAACAAGCCGGACAAGGCGAACTCGCATTCGATACCTTCATCCTTCAGGAAGCGCCAGAGATCCTCCCGCGCTCGCTTCCCTTCCATGAGGATGCCATTTGCCCTGTCCTCACCGAAGCGCTTGATAAGCTCCTTGCGTCCCGGACGGATGCTTCCACTCGCCATCCCACCGTTACGGCTGGATGCCGCCTGACCCAAGGCCTGACGGTCGAATAGCTGGACATGCTTGCCGGCTCGCGCCAGTTCGATTGCCGCGGACAAGCCTGTATATCCGCCGCCGACGATCGCCACATCACACGTCTTGTCGACGTTCCGAACTGGCAACGATGGCAAGATGCAATCGTCCCACCAGAAGGGCGTTGATTTAATCGAGTGCTGAAGAGTTTGAGTCATGAGCGGATACCGAAGAGGATAGGATGGACGTGCTAGTGGTGAGTTAGTCTCTGGAAACCCAGAGCTTGCGCGTGGTCTCAATGACCTTCCAAGTGCCGGTGAAGCCCGGATGCATGACGAAAGTGTCGCCGGCCACGATCCGGCGCGGTTCGCAGTCATCCTCGGTCAGTTCCGAAACGCCGGAAAGAATGACACAAACCTCGAAGGTCTTGCCCTTGATCGAGCGATAGGTCCCCGGCGTCGCTTCCCATACGCCGGAACGAACAACGCCGTCAGCGGTCTGGGCGATGTCCCACGACAGGAACTGCGGGTTTCCCTCGATAAGCCGGTCGGGCGCGGGCTGACCTTTGCGCGGTTCAGGAAGGTTGTTCTGATCGACGAAGGTGAGATTGGACATGTTCTAGCCTTTCTGGAGGTTTCTACCGGATGAACGACAGGCGTCGTTCGAGGAGCTTCAATGCCGTCAGGGCAACGACATTCATGACAAGATAAAGGGCGGCGGTGATGATGAAGATATCCATGATCGCAAAGGTCTCGCTCATCAAACGCTTGGCATATCCCGTGATTTCCAGCACGGTGATGGTCGATGCGAGACTGGATTCCTTGACGATGATGGCAGCCTCGCTGCTATAGGCGGGCAGCGCCTGGCGCAGCGCGAGGGGGAACTTCACGCGCGTGAACACATGCCAGGGCGACATCCCACATGCTTCGGCCGCTTCGATAAGACCCTTGGGCAGAGAAAGGAAACCTGTGCGGAAAATTTCAGCGGTATAGGCGCCGGTGTTCAGCACGACCGCAAGGATCGCCGCGTGCAGTCCGTCGCCAATCATCCACCAGAGTACCGGATTGTGCCGAACGAAGCTTATCTGTGCGAGGCCGTAGTAAATGACGAATATCTGCACCAGCATCGGCGTTCCACGAAATATCGCGCAGTAGGCGTCACAAGTGTAGCGGAGAAACCTGTTCTTTGAACCGCGCCCGAGGCCCACAGTGATGCCGAAAGGGAATCCGATTACAATTCCGAATAGGGCAATCAGCAATGTCGTCTTGGCGCCGACAAGCAGGAAAGGAATGGCATAAGCGATGATATCAATATCCATGTCATCGCTCTCCAAAGCCGCGGTTCAGCGCCCGTTCTGCTCTCGAAAACAGGGTTTGACTGACCGCCGTCATGCAGAAGAACAAAGCCGCAGCGATGCAATAAAACAGAAGAGGGGATCGGGTAATTCCCGCGCCGATAGCCGCCGTTCTCATCAGTTCCTGCAGGCCAACCACCGAGATCAACGATGTGTCTTTGATCGTCATCTGCCAGACGTTGTTGATCCCTCCAAGCGCTAGCCGCAATGCCAGCGGAAAGGTGATGCGGGAAAAGGTGATCCGCGTTGGCAAGGCAAGCGATTTCGCAGCTTCGATCAAGCCGAATGGCACCGCCTGCAGTGCGCCGCGGATGACCTCGATGGAATAAGCGCACGATATTGCAGCAATCGCAGAAACGCCAACGATGTATGGGTATGCACTGTCGACCGAGTCCTGGTAGCCAAAGGTGGTCGCAACGGTCTTAACCATGTCGACAGACCCGAAAAACAGCAGGTAGATTACCAGCAGCCCCGGCACACCACGCACGATGATACTATATATATCGACCAGTTGTGAAACCAAGGCTACTTTCTGCCATCGCAAAACAGCCAATGGCGTTGCAACAACAAAGCCCAAAAACATGCCGAGCAGGCCGATCGCAATCGTGACGGCACTTCCCCGCAGCAGAGCAAGCGCCCAGCCTCGCTCCACCATCAATATCCAAAAATCAGTTAGCATGGACACCATCCAAATGACCTGCCTTGGACCAAGCCAAGACAGGTCTCATCTTCAAAGATCACTTCTTGCAGGGAATGGTATAGTCGTCCTGGAACCAGTGCATCGAGGCATTCTTGACCTTGCCGTCATCGACCATCTTGCAAAGTGCAGCGTCCACCTTCGCCTTGAGATCGGCGTTGCCCTTGCGCATGCCTACTCCCATGCCATGCCCGAGAACGTCAGGGTCATCCATCGCCATGATCTTCAGGTCGATCTTCGTGAAATTGGCGCCGTCGGGGGTTGCAAGAAAGTCCATCCAGGTCGGCGAGTCGCTGAAAGCCACATCGATCCGACCGCTCGCGAGGTCGGCGGTCAATTGGGTAACGGCGTCGTATGTCTTCAGATCGACACCGGGCATCCGCTTCGCGATGAACTTGGCGTAAGTCGTGCCGGTGACCACACCGACGCGTTTGCCTTCAGTTGCTTTTTCGATCTCAGGCAGGCTTTTCAACCCCGCGAGCGCAGAATCCTTCGGGACGACGAAGTAAAGAGGCGTCGTCGCATAGGGAATGGAATAGTCGATCTTTTTCTGGCGCTCGGCGGTAATCCCAAGCCCGGAAATGATGACGTCGAAGCGATCGCTGTCCATGGATGGTACAAGTGAGCTGAAGGCCTGCACCACGAACTCACACTTCAACTTGAGTTCGATGCAGATACCGTTGGCGATATCGGCGTCAAAACCGGTTACATTCCCGCTCGGATCGGCCATGCTGAACTTTGGCGCATCGCCCTCCGTGCCGATGCGCAGGACCCCGTCCTTGGCCAATGCGGCCGTGGTAAGAGCTGAGAACAGCAGGCCGGTTGCCAATGCTGACTTGATGATTTTGCTGTTGATCATGTCTGTTTCCCTTTTATGATTGTTGTTGTGGCTGGCGCCTTCTAAGCGCCGGTCGGCATAACGCTGGATAGAAACCGCTTTACTCCTTCCGTTGCGGGGTTTCGAAGCAGTTCGTCCGGCGTGTCGTTCTGCTCAAGGCGGCCCTCTTGCAGGAATATCATCCGGTTGGACACCTCACGTGCGAACCGCATTTCGTGGGTGACGAGTAGGATCGTAGCGCCTTCTTCGGCTAGGGTGCGGATCACCTTCAACACTTCCCCGACGAGTTCCGGGTCAAGTGCGGATGTCGGTTCATCGCACAGCATCAATTTCGGTCGCATTGCCAGCACCCGCGCGAACGCCACACGCTGCTGTTGCCCGCCTGACAGTTGATGCGGGTAACGTTCTCGGAAGCCCTCCATGCCGACCTTCGATAAAGCAGACAACGCAACGTCATCGGCTTCCTTTTTGCTCAATTTCAGCACATACAACAGCGCCTCCGTCACGTTGCCGAGAACCGTGCGGTGAGGCCAGAGGTTGAAGCTCTGGAACACCATCCCGATCCGTTGACGAAATGCTCGGACACCGGAAGCGTTGGTCATCTCGCTCTCACCACGCTTGTTGCAGCTGACAGAGACCGTCTGACCCATGAACTCGATTTGCCCCGACGTCGGCGTCTCTAGGAAGTTGATGCAGCGAAGGGCGGTGCTCTTTCCGCATCCGGACGATCCGATCAGAGAGATCACCTCGCCTTCGCGCATGGAGAAGGTGATACCATCCAATACACTCGTGGATCCGAACGCCTTCGTCAGGGCACGGACCTTCAGGACCTCGTTCATGGCTGGCACTTTTCCAAGGAATTGAGCATCCGTTATCCCGCCACAGCGCCCTGAGCGTCCAGCTCCTTCAGCACCTCATCGACCGCGGCTTTCGCGATTGCGACCATTTCGTCGATTTCTGCTTCCGTCATGATCAATGGCGGGGCGAACCCGAGGATGTCTCCGTGTGGCATGGCCCGGGCAATCAGGTTGCGATTGCGCGCCGCCTGGGAAATGCGGGCTCCGACTTTTAGACCGGGATCGAACGAAGCTTTGCTGCCACGGTCGGATACGAACTCGAGCGCAGCCAGCATTCCGACACCGCGAACTTCGCCGACGATCGGGTTCTGGTCGAACTCTGCCTTCAAGCGTTTCAGCAAGTAGGCGCCTTTGGTTGCAGACTGGCCGGCCAGATCCTCCCGCTCGACGATATCGAGAACCGCGTTTGCCGCCGCGGCTCCGATCGGATGACCCGAATAGGTGTAACCATGGGAGAAGGAGCCCACATGCGGCGTCGCCTCTTCCATGACGTCGTAGACTTTCTGTGACACGATCGAGGCAGACAGAGGCACATAGGCGGACGTCAGACCCTTGGCAACAGTAACAAGATCGGGCTCCATACCGTATAGATCCGAGCCGAACATCGCCCCCGTGCGGCCGAAGCCGCAAACCACTTCATCAGCGATCAGTAGCACATCGTACTTCTGGAGTACGGCCTGGATCTTGGGCCAGTATCCGGCAGGTGGCGGGGTGATACCGCCGGTTCCCAGAACAGGCTCCGCGATGAACGCGCCGACAGCGTCCGGACCCTGCGCGATGATCAGTGCCTCGAGTTCATCGGCACGGCGCTGTGAGAACGCTTCTTCGGTTTCACCCGGGTGCGCGCCGCGATAGTAGTGCGGTACGCCGGTCCGCAGGATGCCGGAAACCGGGAGATCCATGTGATCGTGGTAGAAGCTCAAACCCGTCATCGAGCCGGCGACAACTGAACATCCATGGTAGCCGCGCTCACGTGCGATGATCTTTTTCTTCTGCGGCATTCCGCGAAGGTTGTTATAGTACCAGACGATCTTCGCCTGCGTCTCATTCGCGTCAGAGCCTGAAAGGCCGTAAAAGACCTTCGACATGTTTCCGGGCGCCATTCTGACAAGCCTGTCGGACAGTCGTGCAAGCTCTTCGGTGGTGTGAGCGGCGTAAGAATGGTAGTAGGCGAGCTTGTAAGCCTGCCGTGCGATAGCCTCGGCGACTTCTGTGCGACCGTAACCAATGTTCACGCAATAAAGACCGGCAAAGCCATCGATATATTCCCTGCCAGTTGCGTCCTTGATGCGAACTCCCTTGCCTGTCTCCATGATGGTGGGATCGGTGTCGCCCGATGCGTAGTCTTTCAGATAAGTGAAAGGATGAAGAACCGTCCTGCGGTCCATTTCTGCGATTTCAGCAATATTCGTCATCGTCATTTCCTTATGCGGACTGGCCACCAAAGCACACATATTTGATCTCCTACTTACATGTCGGCCTTCGCGAGAGAGCCCCGACCGGTTCGGGCAACGGAAAGGCGCATCGATAAACTCCGCCGCAGTTGACGCTGGCCATTCCATAGTCGTGAGCATCCCGAAACAGTATCGCGCATGGCGCCAACATCGAGTTGCAATCGCAAAGCTTTCGTGACATCGAGTCGGCAGGTCACTTGAACACTTCCGCGCTCCACCGACCTGCCATCGAAGCATAGAGGCATTCAAACGCCGAATTATTCGATAAATAGGGATGGAACGCAGAAATCCTGCTTCTTGTGGCCGTCACACGACGGAATTAACCGGAGTTTCCAATGCAGCTCGATCGCCTTGATGCTCGCCTGCTCGGTATCGTGCAGAATCATAACCGCCATAGCAGTGAGGAGCTCGGTGCGATGGTCGGTCTTTCGGCCACTGCGGTGCAGCGCCGCCTCAAGCGACTGCGTGAGACAGGTGTGATTGAGGCGGAAGTTTCGATTGTGAAACCCAAGTGTGTCGGCCGGCCGATCGCAATGCTTGTGCTGGTGACGCTTGAGCGCGAACGAGCGGACATCGTTGACCGGTTCAAGCAGTCGATCCGGCAAACGCCCGAAGTCATGAACGGCTACTATGTGACCGGAGATGCGGACTTCGTCCTAATTGTCACCTCTCAAAGCATGGAGGACTACGAGGTCTTTACCCGCAAGTTCTTCTATGAAAATCCTGACATCAAAGGCTTCAAAACAATGGTGGTCATGGACCGGGTCAAGACAGGTTTTGCAGTTCCGATTGACTTCGATTACTTTTCCTGACGTTTGGATTCCCACCGAGATTCGGTCAGACCGATCGCCTTCGCTGAAGGGTGATTGCCAGATCGACGATTTGTGTTTGAAGCAAGTCGGCTTTTCTCGAGCCGATCGTTGATAGTTCGGGTTGTTGAATGGCTGGGACGGCCACAGTGCAAGAAGGCAGCAGAATGAGCAATATGCGTGGCAGATTGGTCGTTTTGTGCCGTTCCGACTGAGTGATCCGCCTCTGATGATATGCGCACAAATCGCTTCATTGGAGGGAACCGCATGAAAATCTACAATATTGCTCTGATCGGATTTGGTGGCGTCAACCGCGCGCTGGCCGAGCTTATCGCGACGAAGAACTCGCTGTGGGAGCGGGATCTCGGGTTCCGCCTGAACATCGTTGCTGTCAGCGACCTCTATCTCGGCTCTGTTATTTCGCCGAACGGCCTCGACGCCAAAACTCTCGTTGAAGCGAATTTTTCAAAGGGCGGCTTTGGCGGGCTCTCTGGCGGCAACGCGGAAGCGGACAACGAGACGATCATCAAGACGGCGCCCGCCGATATCGTCGTGGAAGCGACATTTACAAACCCCAAGGACGGCGAGCCGGCTGTTTCGCACTGCCGCTGGGCCCTCAAGTCCGGCAAGCACGTCGTCACCACGAACAAGGGGCCGGTCGCAATCGCCGCTCAGGAGTTGAAGGCTCTGGCCAAGGCGAACGGCGTTCGTTTCGAATATGAGGGCTCTGTCATGAGCGGCACCCCTGTCATCCGCATGGTAGAGAAGACCCTTGCCGGCGTAGAGGTGAAAGGGTTCGAGGGAATCCTGAACGGCACCTCGAACTTTGTCCTCGGCCGCATGGAGAGCGGTTTCGATTTCGCCAGCGCTGTCGCAGAAGCCCAGGTGCTCGGATATGCAGAAGCCGATCCGACCGCCGACGTCGAAGGTTTCGACGTTCGCCTCAAGGTCGTGATCTTGGCAAACGAGTTGCTGGGAGGAAACCTCAAGCCGGAAGACGTGTCCTGCAAGGGCATTTCCAAGCTTTCTCCTTCCGACATCAAAGCAGCGGCAAAGGCGAACAGCCGTTGGAAGCTGATCGGGTCGGCAGTTCGCAATGCCGACGGGACGGTAACCGGCAGCGTTGCTCCCAGGCAGCTTCCGCTCGGGCATCCGCTCGCCGGCGTGAACGGCGCCACCAATGCGGTATCGCTTAACACTGAACTGCTCGGCTCTGTCACGGTCACAGGCCCGGGCGCCGGCCGGGTCGAGACCGCCTATGCTCTGCTCTCCGACATCGTTGCCATCCACAGCGGCCAGTCGGCCAACCTCGCGAAGGAGGCTGCGTGATGCCGAACCTTGCCCTGAGCAAAACGATCTCTTCAGGCCAGATCGTGGTCACCAATCCCTTCGACGGCAGCTTCGTCGGAGCGGTCTTCGAGACCAATGCCGAGACGGTGAATCTGCTACTGGAGCGAGCCAAACGTGGAGCGCAGATCGCCCGGTCGCTCCCCCGTCACCAGCGTTCGGCAATTCTGGAAAAGGCTGCAGCGACCGTTGAAGCCCGCAAGGAGGAATTTGCGCTCCTGATAGTGCGGGAAGCCGGGAAGACAATCACCCAGGCCCGCAAGGAGGCGACACGCTGTGTTAATACTTTGAAGCTTTCGGCGGAAGAAGCCAAACGGAATGCCGGCGAAATTATTCCGTTTGATGCCTATGCCGGATCGGAATCCCGTCAAGGCTGGTACACTCGTGAGCCGTTGGGCATCATCACGGCGATTACGCCTTACAATGACCCGCTCAATCTCGTAGCGCACAAACTCGGTCCCGCCGTCGCCGGGGGCAATGCAATACTCCTGAAGCCCTCAGAGCTTACGCCTCTCTCGGCGATCAAGTTGGTGGACGTGCTGATTGAAAGCGGTCTGCCGGACGACGTCATCACGGTTGCTGTCGGCGGCGCGGACCTTGGCAAGGCGCTCGTTTCGGCCAAGGACGTTCGAATGATCTCCTTCACGGGCGGTTTTGCGAGTGGGGAGGCGATCGCAAAATCTGCCGGCATCAAGAAGCTCGCGATGGATCTCGGTGGTAATGCACCGGTTATCGTGATGGAAAACAGCGAAGTTGACGCTGCTGTCGAAGATTGCGTGTCAGGTGCCTTCTGGGCCGCGGGTCAGAACTGCATCGGCACACAGCGGATTCTGATCCAGCGCCCAATCTATAAACGATTCAAGACCGAGTTCGTGGCTCAGACCGTCAAGCTGAAGACCGGTAATCCGATGGAAGCTGAAACCGACATGGGGCCGATGATCTCCGAAAAGGCGGTCAACCGCACCGCTGCCATGGTCGAGCGTGCAATCGGCGCCGGCGCGACGCTGCTTTGCGGTCACAAGCCCTCGGGCACGCTCTATCCTCCGACCGTCCTGGAGAACGTGCCGGCAACCTGCGACGTATTGGATGAGGAAGTCTTTGCGCCTGTTGTCATCCTTCAGCCCTTTGATGACCTGGATGAGGCAATACAGTTGGCGAACAACCCGGAATACAGTCTCCACGCGGGGATCTTTACAAACGATCTCGCCGAGGCCCTTGATGCCGCCAAGCGGATCGATGCCGGGGGTATCATGATCAATCAGTCGTCCGACTATCGGTTCGACGCTATGCCCTTTGGCGGGTTCAAATACGGCAGCATGGGACGCGAAGGCGTTCGTTTTGCCTATGAAGACATGACCCAGCCGAAAGTCGTCTGCATCAATAGGCTGCAGCGCCGACTGGCGTCGCAGCCTATTTAATGCCCATCGTTGCATCCGGAAGTTAAGATGTTCAAAGGATCTATCACCGCGCTTGTCACCCCATTCACCGATGGGCAAGTCGATGAGGCTGCGTTTCGCAACCTCATCGAATGGCAGATCGCAGAGGGCACGTCAGGGCTTGTCCCCTGTGGAACCACAGGGGAAAGCCCAACTCTCAATCATGATGAGCATAAGCGCGTCGTTGAAATCGCAATCGAGACTGCAAAAGGTCGCGTCCCGGTCATTGCCGGCGCAGGCTCCAATAGCACCGAGGAAGCAATCGGCTTCGTGCGGCACGCCCAGCAGGTCGGCGCGGATGGTGTGCTGATCGTCGCACCGTACTACAATAAACCCACGCAAGAGGGGATCTATCAGCATTTTAAGGCCATCGACGCGGAAGCTTCAGTTCCAATAATCGTCTACAATATTCCGGGTCGGAGCGTGATCGATATTCAAGTCGAAACGCTCGCCCGCATTTTCACGGATTGCCCGAACGTCAAAGGCGTCAAGGACGCGACAGGCAACCTTTTGCGCCCGTCGCTGGAGCGGATGGCCTGCGGCAACGAGTTCAATCTTCTCACCGGCGAAGACGGCACTGCGCTGGGTTACATGGCCCATGGCGGCCACGGTTGCATCTCGGTGACCGCGAATGTTGCTCCACGGCTGTGTGCCGATTTCCAACGGGCATGCTTGAATGGCGATTTCACGGCGGCATTGGCTCTTCAAGATCGACTGATGGCCCTTCACCGCGCACTGTTTCTCGAAACCAGCCCAGCCGGTGTAAAATTCGCTTTGGCGCAACTTTCCAAGGTCCGAGGCGACCTGCGTCTTCCTCTCGTGGAGGTCAGCACACCCGTCCAGCAAGCCATCACCGATGCGATGCGTCTCGCTGGTATTTTACAGTAATGGAAGCAGACGGTGAAGTATCGAGGAGATATCACCGCCCTTACCCCGGCGTCCCTCCGGACGCTGCACGCGCTCCACACACGACAGTAACCGCTCAGCCCCCAGCAAGGTCGCAGGTCGATTCTCGACAGATAAGGGTTGCAAAAGTTCCATGCATCGATCCACGCGCGCCACTCTTATTTTCGGATCACGGACGAGAGCGCAAAAGAAGTCAGTGTGTCGCGTACGCCTGGCATCTTGGCTATCAGGTGCCAAATCTGCGTTATTCGGTCCGCCTCGGAAGACTCGACCCTGACGAGGAGATCGAAATCACCGGTCATCACGTCGCAAGTTACTACTTCCGGAATTTTCCGAAGCGCCTGAATAACGTCCCCGCCCCTCATGCGATCGTGCCGATAGACGAAGATCAGCGCGGTCGTCACGTGTTGGCTGATTCCTCCATCGCCGGTGATGATCGTATACGCCTTAATGAAGCTCTCTCGCTCAAGTCGCTCGATGCGCACACGCACGGCGTTGCGCGAAAGATTTACCTTCGCAGACAACTCCGCATGCGAGATTCGAGCGTTGGCCTTCAGTGCGGCGAGTATTAGTTCGTCGGTTCGATCAAGAAGATGTTTCATGGGGCTGGTGCCGGCCGATTAATCTAGAATGTCCGAAGTTCCCGAACGATAAGCTACCACGGCAATTTCCGGTAGGAAGCTTCTTTCCGCCTGGCTCGCACATCGCCTCGCTGTGGAAGCCATAATGAAGCCGGGCAACGCCTCCTTTTCCACACTGGTCAGTTGTCGATGCTCTTCATAGCCCTGCAGCAGCGCACGTGCCCGATCCTTGTTCAGTTCTCCGCTGGATTCTGCCGTCCAGCCGACGAGTACATCTGCAATTTCTGACACAAGGGCATCGTCATGGCGCAGCCTGAAGTTAACGATCCCGCTCACATCATTTCCAAGGAAAAAGACATTCGCCTGGACCAACGCACCGTGAACGGCTCCCGTTGGAAGGCCCGGTGAAAGAGGGCTTGCCTTCCGCTCAAAAGCGATGTGGATTTGAGCCATCACTCGGCCCAGGCTTCGGCATTTTGCCGGACCTGCAACGATGGATGAGGAGCCTTGTAAAAAGCTGACGGTGGCAACTAATCGGCCTGCTGCTCGACACGTGGCATTGCCTTCGAGCGTGCGCAGCGGCCTGGGGCACGGAACGCCCTTCTGAGAGAGCGTCTCCATGGTTTCGAAGGCTCTTTCGAGATCCAAAGGCTGGGCACCGTTCTCAAACAGTGTCACTATGAACTCGCCTTCCCGGGCACGAAACAGGTAGGTTGTATCGGTGTCGCCATCAGCGATCCCGACCACCGACGAGAGCGATGCAAAACCATAAGCAGCGGTGATCGATTGGCGATCTTCTTCAGAAAGCTCCGTAAAAACAGCCAACTTCGCGCCCCTTGTAAAGTCTGATGCTTCTAACGACCGAATTCGAACTCGTCATGCCCTCGAAAAGATCATCCACTTGATGGTTGGCAAAATCTCGTCCGCTTCGATCGGGCAGCGACAACGGAGGCATTACGGCGAGCTCCTACCTGAAAATTGCGCGGCGGATAATCTTCTTTCCGCCGAAGCAAGGTGATTGTTTGTCGGGGTCGGCCCCGCGGGAGTCGATGGCTGTTACATGACCGTCACGTAGATTTTGCGGACGGTTTCAACGGTGCGCCAGGTGCCGACGAAGCCAGGCTTCATCACGAAACTGTCGCCTGCTTTGTAGGTAATCGGTTCACCGCCATCCGGCGTGATTTCCACGACCCCCTGAAGGATGTGACAAAACTCGAAGGTCTCGCCTTTGACGGAGCGCGTCAGTCCCGGAGTTGCTTCCCAGACACCGGTATGAATCGTCTCGCCTCGCGCCACGTCCTGGGCCCAGGTCTTGAACGACGGATCACCGGAGATAAGGCGTTCCGGCCCGGGCTTGGATTCACGCGGCGCTTCCGTGCTGTTCGGTGCGATGGTCTTGAGGAGGGACATGTTTTCTCCTTATCTCCTGGTTGTGGCTCAATAGCCGCGGTTGCGATCGACGAGCCCGATCGGATCGAGGCCGTCGCGATGGCGTTTGATGTTGTCGATGACAGCACGGGCCGCCGTCTCCGGCTGAGTGGCGCTTGCTATGTGCGGCGTCAGAGTGATCTTCGGATGCCGCCAGAACACATGTTCGGGAGACAAGGGCTCCGGCTCGGTAACGTCGATGACGGCGCCGGACAGATGCCCCTCGTCGAGAGCGGCAATGAGTGCATCATGATCGAGTTGCGCGCCGCGCCCCACATGGACGAGCGCCGCACCGGCTGGAAGGGCGGCAAACAGCTCGCCGTCGAGCAGTCCTTGCGTATCCTTTGTCAGCGGCAGGAGACAGATCAAGATGTCCGTCCGCGCCAGAAATGGAGTAAGCCCGCCCGGGCCGTGATAGCAGTCGACGCCATCAAAGTGCTGTTCCGAGCGACTCCAGGCGGCAAACGGAAAGCCGAAAGGTTTCAGGCGCTCGATGACGGCCTGAGCGAGCATGCCAAGGCCAAGGATACCGATCCGCTGCTGGGCAGCCTGGCGCACAGGAAGGGAGCGCCATGTGGCGTCAGCCTGCTGGCCGATATAGGCTTTCAGGTTGCGGTGCAAAGCGAGCACGGCAAGCGTGACATATTCCTGCATCATGCGCACAATGCCGTCCTCGACCATACGCACGAGCATGACGTTCGAAGGAAGCGTCTCCGTCTTGAACTGGTCGACGCCTGCGCCGATGCAGAAGACGATCTCCAAGTTCCTGAAGCGATGAAGATCGGGCGGGGTCGTCCAGGTGAGGATGTAGCGGATCTCTTCCGGGTCGCGCTCTGAGATATCCATGACGAAAGGCAGATCGGGCAGGTCGCGTGCAAAAGCCTCGGCGAAGACCCGGCCCCTTTCTCGATCCGAATTGAACCAGAAAACCATAGTTCCCTCTCAGTCTCGCAGTGTTTCGGCAAGCCTCAGGATCATTTCCTCGCAGGCAATAAGTTCGTCGAGGCGGATGAATTCGTCGGCGCGATGGGCGCGGGCGATGTCCCCCGGCCCGCAGATGATCGCGTCGATGCCAGCGGCCTGATAGAGCCCGGCTTCCGTGCCGTAGCTGACGGCCGCCAAGGTCGACACTCCGGTTAATCCCTCCATCAACCGGGCGAGCGGCGCGTCGACATCAAGCGAAAGCGCGGGATAGGTGCTGCTGATTTCCCAGGTGGTGCGGAAACCGTCATTCTCTGAGGCTTCGGCAGCGGCCTTGATAGGGTCCAGAAGGACTGTTGGCGATACGCCGGGCACTGCGCGGGCTTCCAGCTCCACGATGCAGAGATCCGGGATGATGTTGACGCTGCGCCCGCCCGAGATCGTCCCGATCTGCAGCGTAGAATAAGGCGGCTCAAAGTTCTGATCTAAGGCGCAGTTGCGCAGGGCATCAACCGTTTGCAGCGCCACATTCATCACCGCAGTCATGGCGTGAATGGCATTCCGGCCCTTGTCAGGGCGCGAGGAATGACCGGCCGCGCCATGGATCTCGATGCGGGCGGCGGCCTTTCCCTTGTGGCCGCGGATCGCCACCATGCTGCTTGGTTCGCCAATAATTGCTCCCAAGGGCGGAGCGCACAGGTTACCGATCCGCTGTAACATGTGCGGTACACCGCGACAGCCGGCTTCCTCGTCATACGAAAAGGCGAAGTGGACCGGGCGGCTCAATGGCATCTTTGCCATGGCTGGAAGCCCGGCAAGCGCAGCGGCAAGAAAGCCCTTCATGTCGGACGCTCCCCTGCCGAAAAGCTGATCGCCCTCCGCCCTCAGGCGGAAGGGATCCGACGTCCAGGTTCGTTCGGATGCCGAAACGACATCCATATGGCCGGAAAGAATGTAGCCGGGCATGTCTTTCGGGCCGATGGTGGCAAATAGATTCGCCCGATCGCCTTCCGGTCCGGGCAACACAGTCACGGTGGCGCCATGACTTTCGAGGTAGCCCTTCACCCATGCTACGATGTCGCCGTTCGGAGTCCCGACGACGGATGGAAAGCCGACAAGCTGCTCGAGTATGTCTTTAGCATTCATCCCAGGGTCTCCTTCGTGTCTTGGGCACAATGAGGTATTGGCGACAACTGACCACATGGCTGGCTCCGTCCTGAGCAGCAGTCGCCCATTCATCATTAGGAGGATCCGTTCACTGTGTGGCGCCGCCAAATCGAGCTGGCGCGTTCCTGCCATCCGGTTTCCAAAGCCAGAGACGCCGGTTTGCAGCTGCCAAGACCACTCAGGCCAGCCAATCGGATGGATAAGCCAAGGTCGCTAGTTTCATGAATCCGATGTCCAACTTGCATCTCACCTTGTCGCCAAATCCTAAAGATGGCAATTAATGCTCAGTGAATGATCGCTTCAGGTACCGATTAATGCTCACATCCGACGATCTTGCCTTCTTTTCGGTCCTCACGGGCTCGAAATCTCTCGCAGAAAGCGCGAGAAAGCTGAACGTGACGCCTCCTGCGGTGACCCAGCGCCTGCGCGCGCTTGAAGAGAAGGTAGGGGTAAGGCTGATCGATCGGTCCGGACGCCACCTGCGCCTTACCGAAGAGGGCTCGTTGGTCGCTTCTCACAGCGTCATTGTCAGCGATGCCATAGACTCGCTTGCCGAAGCCTTGGCCGATCGCGAGGGTGCGGTTCGCGGGCACCTCAGGGTCGCAGCGCCTCACGGATTTGGAAGGATCTACGTGGCCCCGGTCGTGGAGGCGTTCGCTCGAGAGCATCGTAGTGCCACCGCCACCTTGCAACTGTCCGACCATCCCACGGCGCTGGTCGTTGATAGCTATGAGGTCGTTGTTCACATCGGGGCATCAGCGCATCTGGATCAAGTCGTGACGACACTGGCGCCGAACCGTCGGATTCTTTGCGCAAGTCCAGAATACCTGGCTTCGGCTGAACCCATTTCTACGCCGGCCGATCTGGCGCGACATCGCTGCCTCGTCGTTCGCGAGAATGAGGAGGACGTAACGCTCTGGCGGTTCAAGGGATCACGGCAGGAAAGTGCGACAGTGCGCGTTAATCCCGCTATGTCGAGCAACGATGGTGCCGTCATTCGGGATTGGGCGTTGGCGGGTCAGGGCATCATGATGCGCTCTGAATGGGCCGTTGCAGAAGACCTCGCTGAGGGAGGGTTGAGGCAGGTACTTCCCAACTGGATGCTGCCGTCGGCTGATATCGTGGCCATCCTCGGATCGCGGCACGGGCGAAGTGCGCGGACTGCCGCTTTCCTGAGGATGCTTCGTCAGTCGCTGAAACCACTGCCTTGGCGATCCGACCCCGCGGAGACGCCTGCTCAATAACCGAGGATGGACTTCGTCTCTAAATACTCTTCGAGCCCGTATACGCCATACTCGCGGCCGTTACCTGATCGCTTGTAGCCACCGAAAGCGGCCGCTCCGTCCCAAGCGGGATAGTTGATATGAACCTGGCCGGCGCGGATGCGCAGGGCGACCCGCCGTGCCCGTTCAGGATCTGAAGACTGGACATGGGCGCCCAATCCATAGACGGTGTCGTTAGCAATAGCGATTGCCTCTTCCTCGTCCTTGTAGGGTATGATTGAAAGCACGGGGCCGAAGATTTCCTCGCGAGCAATGCGCATGTCAGCCTTAACCTCGGAAAAGATCGTCGGCTTTATGAAGAAGCCGCTGTCGAGGCCGGTCGGCCGGCCCAGCCCACCGCACAGCAGCTTGGCGCCGTCATCAATACCGGCCTGGATCATGGTCTGCACCCTCTCAAATTGGGCACGATTGGCAATGGGTCCCATGGTCGTCGCCGGATCAAGCGGAGCGCCGACGCGGATGGCACCCGCAGTGGCGCTTGCCAATTCCTCCACTTCGCCGAGGCGGTGTGCGGGTACCAGCATACGCGTCGGGGCGCTGCACGACTGGCCGACGTTGCGCATTCCGGCGAGCACGCCCTTCGCTACCGCGTCACTGAAATCGGCATCGGAAAGCAAAATGTTCGGCGACTTGCCGCCGAGTTCCTGAACCACTCGCTTCACCGTCGGTGCGGCCGCCTGCGCGACGAGTACCCCTGCGCGCGTGGAACCTGTGATCGAGATCATGTCGACCTCGGGATGGCTGGCCAGCGCTGCGCCAACGCTCTCGCCAGTTCCGTTGACCAAATTGAATACACCAGCCGGAATGCCGGCGTCGTGCATCAACTGGGCGAAGAGCAAAGCGCTGTAAGGTGACAGTTCACTGGGCTTGAGGACGGCGGTGCAGCCGGCCGCGATCGCGGGAGCGACCTTGGCGGTGATCTGGTAAAGTGGCCAGTTCCAGGGGGTGATCAGCGCGCAAACCCCGATCGCCTCCTTGGCGGTCGCGGTAAGACCATCAATCGTTACGAAGCGGTACTTCTCAAGAATCTCCATCTGGACACGGATGTGCTCGGCAGCAAACGGAACCTGGGAAGCCCGCGCGAAGCCGATCGCTGCCCCCATTTCCGTAGCAAGAGCTTCTGCGAACGTCTCCGCTCTTTCCTTCAGAAGTGAATGCATCCTGCCGAGCAGACCGAGCCGTTCAGCCACAGACGTTTGAGAGAAGGCTGGGAATGCGTTGCGCGCAGCGGCAACCGCAAGATCGACGTGATTAGCACCGCCCGCGGCAATGTGCCCCACAACCTGTTCCGACGCGGGGTTCACGACAGGCAGACGGGTTACGTCCACTGCTTCCTGCCATTTCCCACCAATGTAAAACTGGTCCTCGCGTTCGGTCAGCATACTTTCACCTCGCGTCACAACATTTGCGGCCATTCCGACCTGCCTGAGAAGATGCCCGGAAAGACTAGAAGATGACAATTCATGTCGTCTGAATGGTTGCTTAAGAAGCGTGTTAACAAAACACGCATTGTCGGATCGACGATGCGACCGGCAAGCTGATGCAGTTGCGCTTCGTGCGCTCGGAAAGCGCGTTCAGCTATTTTGAGGCGCTTGAGTCGGGCCCCATATTGATGGGGAAAAGGTATAGGATCCAAAGTATTTCAGACATCAACTTGCATGCGTTCGGCGACGCGCCGTCAAATTGCCGCGTCAGCTTGTCGTAAAAGCCGCCGCCGCTCTCTACCGCACCGCTGAACCGGTCGGCAACTTCCGAAAGTACCTCCAAGGACCAAAGCTGGTCGTTGCAGAAAAGCGAGCCCTCCTTCGTTAGGGAGCCATCCCGCCAACTGATGGCCGCGTCCAATGTGATTTCGGAATTTAAATGAAACGGGCTATAGCGAGACATGTCTTCTCCCAGAGTCGATCTTCACATCCATAGGCTGTTCCGGTTAATTATCGTTTAGGTTGATCCTGCGGGGCTGCGTGCGTCCCCGGCTGAACGCGTGGCGGACAGACCGTCTGGAAACGCTAAGGCGTCGCTTTGAACTTCGTTGACCGTTCCAGCCCAACCCAAGCAATTGGCCAGCGCTACGACCGAAATGGGTGGGAAGGCGACAGGCTGCTTTCGGTAAAATGGTGCTGGAAGGCAGACTTCACCCGTGTGGATGAGCTTGGCGACTACTCGTTCTCGCAAGGAACGTTCCGTCGCCAAAGCCCATCTTTAGGTAGTGAGGCTATCGCACCCTGGGGATCACCAAGAGGGTGAGCACCGAGAGGAAGTGGATCAAGGTCACAACCAGGGCCAGCGTCGATAGACCGCTGGTAATGAACGGTGCCGCAATGCTCGTGCCGAGCATCGTTATCATGAAAATGAAGAAGACGATCAAGGCCGCTCCCCGAGCATTGTCGTCACCCGAGGCAACAATACCGCGATAAAACCCGAGCGGGCCGCGCAGCCCGAGGCCCAAAGCCATGGGGGTGAACAGCACTGACAGCATCCATGTATTGTGACCGCCAGCAAGCCCATAGGCCAGCAAACCCGAAGCACTCAGGGCTGACAACGATGTGCCGAACAGGATCACCTTTTCGGTTCCAAAGCGCTCGGCAATGCGCGGAGTTATGTTGGCCATCAGGATGAAGCCGGTGATGTTGACCACCTGCATGACGATGAAATCGCTGATCGTCCCGCCCATCGTTTTAATGATCATGACCGGGGCACCGAACACGAAGGTCAGCAGGCCGCCGAGTGTTAGGGCCTGGCTGAGCGCATACCGCATGAAGACAGGATTTTTCAGCAATCGCAGGTAGCTGCCGGCGACTTTTGATGCACGCTCCTCCTTTGGCAGGCCGAGAACGGCGATCAGCAGGGCCGCCAGAGCTGTCAGCATTGCCAGGACCTCGAACGAAGAGCGCCAGCCAAAGCTAGCCACCAATGCCGCACCAGCGATAGGAGCCAGTGCGGGGACCAGTGACTCCACACTTCCCAGGAACCCCACAGCCCTCACCGCTGCCTTATCGTTGAAGAGCTGTCGAATGAGTCCCGGCCCGAATACGGGTGCTGCAGCGGAGGCTGCGCCCTGGACGAACCGCAACGCGATCAGAACGCCGATGCTGGGCGACATGGCGCCGGCGGCCGAACTCGCTCCAAAGGCCGCAAGGGAAATCATAAACAGCCATTCGCGTGAATACATCTCTTCGAGGCGCCCAAATGCCAGCAGCCCTAGTCCGCTCCCGCCGACATAGGCGGCGAGCACATACTGCGCCGTTGCTTCATTGGCGCCGAAAATCTCCGGTAAGTTTGGCACGACAGGCAGCACAAGATCGGTACCAGCGAGGGAAAGCGTCGCACAGAGCATGAGAAGGGCAAACGTAAGAATGCGGCGAGCGGCGCTCATAACAGCCCCCTCTTCTGCGAGAAAGATAGATGAAACATTGTCTTAGTGTTTTCTTGGTTGGTCTTGTGGCCGGCACCTGCTCGCCTCCGGGGCGGGTAGGACGGCCAAACCGAATCCGCTGCTATCCGGAGACGCTAATTGGCATCGGGTTCGCCGGGTGACCGGCGGCCCAAAGGCTCACAATGCCAATGTTCAGGTTCGAAGACATGACGCCGCTTTACACCACTTCACGTGGCGCGACAATGGCAGGTCTTGGGAGGATGGAAGAGATATGGCCATGATCACAATGGTGAAGGGTTTCGGGTGCCGTCAGGCGTACAAAAGCCTTCACCAAACCGGTCATTCCTCCAAGCCAAACCTATGGCGATATTTGAAACAAATAGGCTTGTAACAACAGGGTCGTTGGTTAGGATCCCTTCAAGGCGTGACGTATTCAAGACCGCCCAGGTTGCTACGATGACAGGTTGAACACGCTGCAAATCCTCTAAGGCGTCTCTATCCTACCCAGTGCGTGATCCAGTAGATTATCGCCGAGATGGCGGCCGCGGTCGGCAGGGTTATGACCCATGCAATGACGATGTTGGCCGCCAATCCCCAACGCACCGCAGACAAGCGCCGAGCGGCGCCCACACCAATGATCGCACCCGTGATCGTATGGGTCGTCGAAACCGGAATGCCAAGCCATGTCGCGGCGAACAATGTCAGCGCACCACCGGTCTCGGCACAGAAGCCCTGCATCGGGTTGAGCCTGGTGATCTTGGAACCCATCGTATGGACGATCCGCCAGCCCCCGAACAATGTTCCGAGTGCCATTGCGGATTGGCAGGACAGCACCACCCAGAGAGGGACGTGAAATTCCCCGCCACCATAGCCCTGGGAGTAGAGAAGCACGGCGATGATCCCCATCGTTTTCTGGGCATCATTGCCGCCATGGCCGAGCGAATAGAGGGAGGCGGAGGCGAATTGCAGCACGCGAAATGTATTGTCGACGGCGAACGGCGTCTGCCGGACAAAGATCCATGTCACGCAAAGAACGAGGAGAAGTGCCAGTACAAAGCCCAGCAGTGGCGATGCGACAATGGCGCCTGCCGTCTTCAGCAGACCCGACCAGACAATCGCGCTCGTGCCGGTCTTGGCCAGCCCCGCGCCCACAAGGCCCCCGACCAGCGCATGCGAAGAGCTTGACGGAATGCCGAATATCCACGTGGCGATATTCCAGACAATCGCGCCCATCAACGCTGCGAAGATAACCTGCGGCGTGACGATACCCGGATCGATGATCCCGGTGCCCAGCGTTTCGGCCACATGCAGTCCGAAGAACAGGAAGGCAATGAAATTGAAGAATGCGGCCCATAACACGGCATATTGCGGTCGCAAGACCCGGGTCGAGACGATGGTCGCGATCGAATTGGCGGCGTCGTGCAGCCCGTTGAGAAAGTCGAAAAACAAGGCGACGGCAATCAATCCCACCAGAAGCGGAAGGGCGAGGGTGGCCTCCATCAGACGTTCTCGATCACGATGCCGCTGATCTCATTGGCGACGTCCTCGAAGCGGTCGACCACCTTCTCCAACTCGCCGTAGATTTCGCTGCCGATAATGTAGGCCATGGGGTTCGTTCCGCCATGCCGGCGAAAGAGATCCTTGAGCCCCTGCTCGTGAAGCTCATCGGAACGGCCTTCGACTTTTACCACCTCTTCGGCGAGCACGCCGAGGCGCGCCGAGTTGGCGCCCATGCGATCGAGCAGCGGGATTGCCTCGGCCACCAGCTTGGCAGCCTGCACGATTGCCTCGCCCATCTCCTGCATACGGGGATCAAAGCTGGTCTGTTCGAACAACCGGATGGTTTTGACGGTCTTGTGCATCATGTCGATGGCGTCATCCATCGACATGATGAGGTCCTTGATATCACCCCGATCGAAGGGCGTGATGAAGCTGCGCCGGATGGCAAGCAGCACCTCGCGGGTGATGTCGTCCGCCTCGTTCTCGAGCTCGACGATGCGCTGACAGTGCTGCTCCGTGTTTTTGCCGGCCAGCAGTTCGTTCAGAGCTTCTGCTGCGCTGACGATCGTGCGCGAATGCCGGGCGAAAAGATCGAAAAAACGGTCTTCTCTCGGCATCAATTTGCGAAACCAATTCAATATCAGCGCTCCAAATTCCTGCTGTCACAACTCTGTCATAAATGACGGAGCGCGCCATGAATAGCCGACGCTCGATTCAAAAGCAGCCCTGATGTGCCACGACAAGATTTAGATCACCCGTGCCAATCTTTCCTGTATCGCTCGCTATGACGTTGGTGCGCGGATCGTTAATGGCGTTGGCTTAGGTGATCGGCCAACGCAATAGCCGGTCTCTTGCACCTATGCCTTTCAAGCACAATGCTGCCCGCCGTCATCATATCGGCAAGATGAAGTTCAAACTGACGAATTGGGCGGAATATGAGGCAGGCCTTCGCCGGCGCGGGAGCCTGACGCTGTCGATGACAGAGGAAGCGCTGTCGTCGTGGCAGGCGCCGAAGCGGAAGACGCGTGGTGGCCAGCCACGCTATTCCGATCTTGCCATTGAGACAGCCCTCACACTGGGCCTGGTGTTCGGCTTGCGCCTGCGGCAAACCGAGGGCTTTCTGACATCGGCGCTGCAATTGATGGGACTGGAGCTCGCCGTCCCCGATCATACGACATTGAGCCGGCGAGCATGGACATGGCGATCGGCTGACAGGCGGGACCGTCGCAAAATTCCAACGAAAGAGGCCATTCACGTACTCGTTGACAGTACCGGGCTCGAAGTCTACGGCGCTGGCCAGTGGCTGGAGGAGAAGCACGGTGCCAAATCCCGTCGGGGCTGGCGCAAATTGCATCTGGCATTGGATGCTGATAGCGGCGACATCATCGCTCACGTCATGACCGGCCAAGACATGGGCGACAGTTCACAAGTGGGACCACTACTTGACCAAATCGACGGTCCGATTGGCAAGTTTACAGC
>NZ_JBFRFF010000011.1:0-136033 GCF_052114685.1 Rhizobium sp. 2YAF20
CAGGGCCAGGGCTCCGGTGGGGAACCCTCGTTCAAACTATGTGGCGGATAAAATCCATGCCCGATTCTAGACAGAAGACAGCCCCAGACGAACACACGGAAATGCGGTACCCAACCCGCGCATAAGAGTATGCCAGCCGTCGTCAAAATGCCCTGTCTCCTGCTTTGTTCAACAGCTTCACGCATGTGTTTTCGTCGTCAAAGCCGGAAAGGAAAGATCATGACTAAAGAGCTTGCAAACGAACATAAGAGTTTGTTCGTCAACAACATTTACCCGATACTCCGGCGCGCCATCACTTCGGCCAGGAGGTCGGTCTCGCGGGCATTGACGAAAATCCCCCATTTCGAAACGTAACCGATGTCGCCCTCTTTGCGTTCAGCGCGACCGAAGAAAGAACGATAAGTGCTAGGGATGACGGAACGCAGAGCCCCGCAAACGTGGGGCGGGAGCGGTCGCCCAGCAGATTTCTAGTTTCCGGATTGTGGAGACTTATTCGCTTCAGCGCCCGCTGAGGGAATGACGCTTCCGGTCGTGCCGTGGTCGACCTTGTCGGCGCTATCAGCCTTTTGGACTTTCTTCTTGCCCTTCGCGCTCTCGTCGCTCTTTGTTGCATCGGCGGCGACGGGGTCCTGGCAGTCGCTATGATCCTTGAGCGAGGCGATCACGCCATCGATATCCTTGAGCGGCATCTCGACGCGCTCGCCGTAGAACAGACCCTGATCGCTGGCGGTGCCGTCGTAGTAGCGCGCCGTATAGGGCGCATCGACAGCGCCATCTTCGACCTTCGTCGGGTCGGGTACATAGACCACGTCGGCGCCGAGCGCCCGGCCGTGGATATCCGAGCGCAATGTCGGGCCGTTCCGGTCGAGGACAACGACCTGCACGAGATCGGGCTTCTGCGCCTCGTAGACCGCCCTTGCCACCCGCAATGCCGTCTTGACGCGCGTCAGGCCGTCGGTGGTGTCGGTGGTGATATATTTGCGGATCCAAACGCGGTTCTGCTTGCGGATCGTCACCAGGTTGACGTCCGTGCAGATCAGCCCGTTGACGGAAGCGGACGATGGCCCGAGCAGCCTGTCCCTACCGATATAAAGTGCGAAAGCACCGGAGGAGCCCATCAACAGGGCCACTCCGCCGACAATAAGGACAAGCTTCCGGGAAAGCCGGAAAATCTGCAGTAGGGCCTTCAAGCCAACTGCTCCGTCATAAAGCACTCCAACGCGACAAAGTAATCAACCGCAACGCTAAAGACATCGTGTTTCAGAATACTTAAGGAGGAGCCGCCGAGGGCCGCGCAAATGCTGCCATGACCAAAAAAGGTCCCGTTGTTTCCGTTAGACTACAGCATTGATTTTGCAGACTTCCGCTTAGCGGATCAGGTGGGGGTGCGATGTTCTATCGTTGGCTATATATTGCTCAAGGGAGATCCCTTGTGCTGTTTTGCGGCATCGCTAAACCTGTATCGAAGCTCTCTCGAAACCTTAAGAATTCTCTGGCAGCGTCCACACAACCGAGGGATGCGCGTGAGCCGTGATCAATTCAAGCAGAAGGCCATTTCTTATACCCTATACCTCATTGCCTTGCTGACATGGCGGTGATGGAGGGGCAACGGAAAGCCTTCGTGACAGTGATCAAGGTCTACGTACCCAAGGGTGCCGATGAAGCCACCCCACAATCAACGCGGAAAGACAGAACCACACCCGCCCGGCAGGTCACAGACCTCCTAAGAGGGCGGGATGTAGGATGCGGCATCTTGGGGGCCTTGCGAGAGGCGGCGGCCCCGATCCTCGCGGCGGACGTTTCCCGGTGCTATCTTTGTCGCGAGGGTCTCGAACGCGCTGCAGAAGGGCTTTCACCTCGGCTTTCTAGTCGTTTTCTGGACTTCTCCACAAGCTAGAGCAAGAGGGTCTAGTTCGCGCCGAAGACGATGCACTATGCGGCGGCAGAGCTGCCATTAGCAATGTTAAAGGCCTTATGCGATCCTCACGGACAAAATCCGGACTTATGCAATCCTCACGGACGAATCATTTGACGCCGACGACCTTATGCGACATTCTCTTATGCGATCGTCACGGACAAAATCGCCTCTTATGCGATCCTCACGGACAGTTTCCATCATCAGTCCGTCCATAGGAGATAAACATGCCGCTTTTTTTCACACCAACCGGCGACGATGCCGAAGATCGCCGCCTCAGGCGACTTCAAGAAGCGGGCGAAATAGAACGGCTAACCAGCGGCGTCTTCTTCAAACTGGAAGGCGAGCCAAAGGAAGTCGAGGTTAGGAGAAACTGGGCCAAGATCGTCGCCAAACTGGTCCCCGGAGGCGTGATCACGGACAGGAGCGGTATTGAGACCAAACCCGTTCAGTTTTCTCAGGAGGGACCCAACAACATTTATGTCTGCGCGCCACGAAGCAGGACCACCCTCGAACTTCCCGGCCTTTTGGTCCATGTTCGGAATGGGGCTGGTCCGGTTAAGGACGACATCGCATACATGGGTACACACCTTGCGGGGAGGGAAAGACGCCTGCTGGACAACCTTACCCCATCAAGGGCGAGACGCGGCCAGGGCGCTCGGACTTTAGGCGAAGAGGTGGTCGAGGCCAAACTGGACGAATGGTGCAGGGTCAATGGCGAAGACTATCTTAATGGGATCAGAGACAGGGCGAGACACCTGGCACCACTCATCGAGCGAGACGAAGAGTTCAAACGACTGAACAATATAATCGGCACGCTGTTGAACACCCGCAAAGATTCTATGGTAACGCCTCAGGGGAGGGCCCGAGCGGCCGGCATGCCCTTGGATGTCGCCTGTATCGAAAGGTTCGCGAAACTTGCCGTTTATCTCTCAGAGCGAGCGCCGCAAGCAATCGTCACGGCGGACACTACGCCGGATCGGATGATGGCTGGATCATTCGTCGAGGCGTATTTCTCGAACTATATCGAAGGGACCGAGTTTGCGGTCGAGCAGGCAACCGAAATCGTATATGATGGAAAAATTCCGGCAGACCGACCTCAAGACGGACATGACGTGCTGGGGACCTACCTGCAACTGGTCGAAACCGTAGGGCGACCGCCATCGGCTACCAATTTCGAAGAGTTCAAGGACGAGATTAGGACGCGCCACAGGCGGCTGATGGAAAGTCGGCCCGATGTCCGACCCGGACAGTTCAAGACCATTGCCAATCGCGCGGGCGATACCTCGTTTGTTACCCCAGACCTCTTGGAAGGTACTTTAAAGGAGGGGCACGCTATGATGAGGAGCATCGAAGACCCGTTCCGGCGCGCCGCGTTCCTTCATTACATGATGGCCGAGACACACCCCTTCAACGACGGCAACGGCCGTATTAGCCGCATCCTAATGACACGTGAGCTGCTGTCGGCCGGCTTATCTAGAATTGTCATACCAACAGTGTTTCGCGGAGACTATCTTGATGCGTTGCGGGGTCTCTCCCGGCGCGATGACCCATCAATTTTCGTGCGGTCACTGGAATTCTGTCAGAAGGTCTCGGCGGCATGTTCCGCGCCGTCCGCATCGGAAGCAATAACGATCTGGGCTCAAACCTATGCATTCTGCGAAAATGCAAGGTACGCAAGGCTCACAATGCCAAACGCCGCTGTTCACGTGATCAATCGAAACGGCGTTTATGCACCGGATGACTACTGGCAATCGATATCGTCGGCGGCAAACGCCAATCCGTTCGGTGTCCGGTGACACTCCCGGCCCTGAAGGACAGGGCTTGATGGGGAACTCCTAGACATGAACGTAAATTCTCTCATCGAGCCACATACATGAACATATACGTTCTGTACGGCGCAGGGCCAGGACTGCCATCTATTTCCCTTCAAGGTAGATGGATGCCAACACGTCCAGAGGCATTCGACAACACCGGCTGCGAACTCCCGTGAAATCGCATGGGCCTTTGCGATGCCGTTCGGCTATCGGATTTGGAGTGGATATGGATCGCTGATCGCCCTGTCGGCTTTCGCGACCTCACTCGTCCTGGCCATAGCTGCACAGAAGCGAAGGACCGGCACCTCGGACGCAAACACTTCGCCAGGCGGATAGAATAGCAATGACGCTTGTCACCATGCGATGTGGCATGGTCTAAACGGCCATGGCATTCACCCTGAGACAGCTTCAATATTTCGTTGCCGTGGCGGAACAGGGTTCGGTCACCCGGGCTGCCCAAAACCTGTCGATCTCGCAATCCTCCGTGACGGAGGCGTTGAAGGAGCTGGAAAGCGACCTCGGCGTTGAACTTTTTGACCGGCATCCGCGCGGGCTCTCCATCACACATAACGGCCACCAGTTTCTTCGCCACGCGACCAAGATCCTCTCGACCGTTTCCGACGCCCGCACCAGTTTTTCCGGACAGCAGGGCGCGCTCAGCGGGACGCTCAATATCGGTGTGACATCGCTCGTCGCCGGTTATGTCCTCTCAGACCTGTTGGCGCGCTATCGACGAGCCTGCCCAGGCGTTGAAGTCACCGCCATCGAGGACAATGGCGGATATCTCGAACATCTGCTGGTCGGCGGTGAACTCGACGTCGCCGTCATGGTCATTTCAAATCTGCGCGACCGCATGGCATTGCAGGCGGAAATCCTTGAGACATCGCCCTATCGCCTCTGGCTGCCGCTGGGTCATCCGCTCGTGTCGGCCGACATTATCAGCGTTGCCGACATCAGCCGCGAACCGCTGATCATGCTGACGATCGACGAGATCGAGGAGAATACCGGCAAACTGTTGAGCGCGCTTGGCGCCAGGCCGCATGTCGCCTTCCGCACCCGGTCGGTGGAGGCGGTGCGCAGCCTTGTTGCCACAGGAGCTGGCGTGGCGCTGCTGCCGGATCTGGTCTATCGGCCGTGGTCTCTAGAAGGCGACCGCATCGAGAGCCGGGATGTCTCGGGCTCGCTGCCGGTCGTTCAGGTCGGCATGGTTTGGCGCAAAGGGTCCAACCTGCCGCAGGCGGCGCGCGATTTCGTCGGCATCGCCGAGGCCATGCGCTCCGGTCGCCAGCGTTAGGCAGGTATCGGAAATTCCGATATCGCCGTTCTGATAAATGAATTTGCGAATGCGGCGAAACAGCGTCAATCTCAGGCTCGGGAACAGAACGCCACAAAAGTGGCCCAAACCGGGAGACTGCGATGAAGCATCTGCTGAATTCATGCACGGCTGCGCTAGTGGCGCTAAGCTTCGCTACTCAAGTCATTGCCGCCGAGCCGCTGAAAGCGCTCGGCAAGGGAGAGGGCGCCGTCAGCATCGTCGCCTGGGCCGGCTATATCGAGCGCGGCGAAAGCGACAAGTCCTATGACTGGGTCACCGGCTTCGAGAAGGAAACCGGCTGCAAGGTGTCGGTCAAGACCGCCGCGACCTCCGACGAAATGGTCGCGCTGATGAACGAAGGCGGCTTTGACCTGGTCACGGCCTCGGGCGATGCCTCGCTTCGCCTCGTCGCCGGCAAGCGCGTCCAGCCGATCAACGTCGATCTCATCCCGAGCTGGAAGACCCTTGACGATCGGCTGAAGAACGCGCCCTGGCACACGGTCAATGGCGTGCACTACGGCGTCCCCTATCTGTGGGGACCGAACGTGCTGATGTACAATACCGATGCCTTCAAGGACCAGGCTCCGAAAAGCTGGAATGTCGTTTTCGAAGAAATGACGCTCCCGGACGGCAAGTCCAACAAGGGCCGCGTCCAGGCCTATGACGGCCCGATTTACATCGCCGATGCCGCCCTCTATCTGATGGCGCACAAGCCGGAGCTGGGCATCAAGGACCCCTATGAGCTCAACGAAGACCAGTACAAGGCGGCGCTCGATCTCCTGCGCGGCCAGCGCAAGCTCGTCAGCCGCTATTGGCACGACGCGATGATCCAGACGGACGATTTCAAGAACGAGGGCGTCGTTGCCTCGGGCTCATGGCCGTTCCAGGTCAACCTGCTGCAGACCGACAAGCAGAAGATCGCCTCGACCTTCCCTGAGGAAGGGGCGACGGGCTGGGCCGACACCACCATGCTGCACGTCGACAGTACGCATCCGAACTGCGCCTATATGTGGATAGAGCACTCGCTGCAGCCCAAGGTCCAGGGCGACGCCGCCGCCTGGTTCGGCGCAGTACCCTCAGTCCCCGCCGCATGCAAGGGCAACGAGTTGATGACAGACACCGGCTGCGTCACCAATGGCGTGGACCATTTCGACAAGATCAAGTTCTGGAAGACACCGGTTGCCAAGTGCGCGAGCCAAAGCGAATGCGTGCCCTACCATCGCTGGGTGTCGGATTATATCGGCGTCATCGGGGGGAGATAACGCGCTACACCTTCTCCCCAGCGGGGAGAAGGTGGCCCAGAGGGCCGGATGAGGGAGTGGCGCGACGGACATCATCTTCGCTTGTCGCTCAGACGTTCGCTTCGGACTGTGCTCGCCCCTCATCTGTCCTTCGGACATCTTCTCCCTGCTGGGAAGCAGAGGAAGGATGCCGCTCTCCATGTGCCCATTCTTTCACCCATGAGAACCAAGATGACAATTTCCGGAGCACCCCAATGACAGCCGCCGTACGCTTCCAGAAGGTGTCTCGCCATTTCGGCCAGGTCCGCGCCGTCGATGGTGTCGACCTCGAAATCGCGCCGGGCGAGTTTTTCGCCATGCTTGGCCCATCCGGGTCCGGAAAGACCACGTGTCTCAGGCTGATTGCAGGTTTCGAGCAGCCGACATCGGGCCACATCGAGATATTCGGAGAAACCGCCGAAGGCGTCCCGCCGTACAGGCGCAACGTCAACACCGTATTCCAGGACTACGCGCTGTTTCCGCATCTAAACATCCTCGACAACGTCGCCTACGGGCTGATGGTCAAGGGCGTCGGCAAGGCGGAGCGAACGAAGGCCGCCAGCGAAGTACTGGAACTCGTCAAGCTGCCGGGCTATGGCGCCCGTCGGCCCGGGCAGCTTTCCGGCGGTCAGCGCCAGCGCGTTGCACTCGCCCGAGCGCTCATCAATAAGCCGAAGGTGCTTCTCCTCGACGAGCCGCTCGGAGCGCTTGACCTTAAGCTTCGCGAGCGGATGCAGGAGGAACTGAAGAGCCTGCAGCGGGCGCTCGGGATCACCTTCATCTTCGTCACCCATGACCAGAGCGAAGCCCTGTCCATGGCCGACCGGGTTGCCGTCTTCAACGATGGCGGCATCGTACAAGAGGGAACGCCCCACGAGATCTACCAGCAGCCCAGAACGCGTTTCGTCGCGGACTTCGTTGGCTCGTCCAACGTGATTGCGCCAGACATCATGTCGGCGCTCGGCGGCGAGCGGCGCTGGGCAAGCCTGCGACCCGAGGCGATCAGCCTTGCCGGTGACACCGGGGTGCCGGCAATGGTGCAGACGACCAACTTCCTTGGTGCCGCCACGCGCCTTGCTGTCGAGACGAAGGGCACGCGGCTGCACGTCACCGTTCCGGCCGGCGTCCCGATCCCGGAGACTGGTGCCTCGGTCAAGCTCTCCTGGCAGCCGGCGGACGTGCATTATATGGATGACGCCGCATGATGGCCGCAGTCGCATCCACCGGCATGATGCCGGCCACATCGATCCTGCCCGGACGCGGCGGGCTCTTCGGGCGTCTGTCCGATCTTTTCTGGCGGCGGCCGAAGCTGCTGCTTTTCCTGATGCTGACGCCGCCGCTTGCCTGGCTCGGCATCATCTATGTCGGCTCGCTGCTGACCCTGCTGCTGCAGAGCTTCTTCTCGATCGATGATTTCTCCGGCCTGGTGAACTACCAGTTCACCCTGTCGACCTATGCACAGCTGTTGAACTCTTCCAATTTCGACATCATCATCCGCACCATCGTCATGGCGGCGCTGGTGACCGTCGCTTCCGCATTCGTCGCCTTCCCGATCGCCTATTACGCGGCCCGCTATGCCAGGGGAAAATGGAAGGCGCTGTTCTACCTCGGCGTCATGCTGCCGCTATGGTCGAGCTACCTCGTCAAGGTCTATGCCTGGAAGCTGATTCTCGCCAAGGAAGGCATCCTGACCTGGCTCTTTGCCAAGATCAGCCTTAGCTGGCTGCTCGATGCTGTCCTCAGCCTTCCGGTGATTGGCGGCAATTCGCTGTCTGTCAGCTATATCGGCACCTTCCTGGTCTTCGTCTATGTCTGGCTGCCCTATATGATCCTGCCGACCCAGGCAGCGCTTGAGCGCGTCCCCGCCAACCTGATCGAGGCGTCCTCCGATCTCGGCGCGACGCCAGGCCAGACCTTTCGAACTGTGCTTTTGCCTTTGGCATTGCCCGGCATCGTCGCCGGCTCGATATTCACCTTCTCGCTGACGCTTGGAGACTACATCATCCCGCAGATCATCGGCTCATCGAGGCTCTTTATCGGCCAGGCGGTCTACGCCCAGCAGGGTACCGCCGGCAACGTGCCGCTCGCCGCCGCCTTCTCAGTCCTCCCGATCGTCATCATGGCGGTCTACCTTTGGATCGCCAAAAGACAGGGAGCCTTCGATGCGCTCTGACCGCAACCAACGCTCGCCCCTCCCATTGAAGGCTGCTGCTGCAGGCGGTCTGCTCTTCCTGCACCTGCCGATCCTCTTGATCTTCGTCTATGCTTTCACGACCGAGGAGAAGAGCTATCAATGGCCGCCACCGGGCCTGACGCTCAATTGGCTCACCGTTGCGTGGAACCGGCCGGACGTCTGGGCAGCGCTTGGCCTCTCGGTTCAGGTCGCGGTGATTGCGACGGCGATTGCCTTGATGCTCGGCACGCTCTGCGCCGCAGCCGTCAGCCAGACGAAGTTCTTCGGCCGTGAGGGCATCTCGCTTCTCGTCATCCTGCCGATCGCCCTTCCCGGCATCGTCACCGGCATCGCGTTGCGCTCCGCCTTCAGCCTGTTTGATATCCCCTTCTCCGTCTGGACGATCGTGCTTGGCCACGCAACCTTCTGCGTCGTCGTCGTTTACAACAACGCCGTTGCCCGCTTTCGTCGAACGTCAGGCTCGCTGATCGAGGCGTCGATGGATCTTGGTGCCGATGGCTTCCAGACATTTCGCCACATCATTCTGCCCAACATCGGCACCGCGCTGCTGGCAGGCGGCATGCTCGCCTTCGCACTGTCATTCGACGAGGTCATCGTCACCACCTTTACCGGCGGCCAGCAGATGACCTTGCCGATCTGGATGCTTGAAGAACTGATCCGGCCACGCCAGCGCCCGGTCACCAATGTCGTCGCCATGGTGGTGGTGCTCGTCACCTTCCTGCCGATCCTGGCTGCCTACTATCTCACCCGCGACGGCGATCAGATCGCCGGCGGTGGCAAATAATTAAACGAGGAGAACGTCATGGACACCGCAATGCTGATCGGCGCCCGCTTCGAGGCCGGCACGGAGACTGAAGAGAACATCCTCAACCCGAAAACGGGGGAGACCGTCCTGAAGCTGGCCGAAGCCTCGCTTGGACAGATCGACAATGCGGTTGATGCCGCCGAAAAGGCATTCAAGAGCTGGTCGCAGACCACGCCGTCCCAGCGCTCGGCCTATCTCTTAAAGATCGCCGATGCGGTCGAGAGGGACGCTGAAGCGTTTGCAGCACTCGAAGCGCTCAATTGCGGCAAGCCGATCAACGCCGTGATCAACGACGAAATCCCGGCGATCGTCGATTGCTATCGCTTTTTTGCAGGCGCTGTGCGTAACCTTCATGGACCGGTCGCCGGCGAATATCTGCCGGGCCATACCTCGATGATCCGCCGCGACCCGATCGGCATCATCGGCTCCATCGCCCCGTGGAACTACCCGTTGATGATGATGGCGTGGAAGCTCGCCCCGGCAATTGCGGGCGGCAATACCGTCGTCTTCAAGCCGTCCGAGCAGACGCCGCTTTCGGCGCTGAAGATGGCCAGGCTGTTCGCAGACATCCTGCCCGAGGGCGTCGTCAACGTCATTCTCGGCCGGGGAGAAAGCGTCGGCAACGCGCTGATAAACCATCCGAAGATCAGCATGCTCTCGATCACCGGCGACGTCGCAACCGGCAAGAAGGTGCTGCAGGCGGCTGCAAAGACGGTCAAGCGGACCCACCTTGAACTGGGCGGCAAGGCGCCGGTCATCGTCTTCGACGACGCCGATATCGACGCCGTCGTCGCCGGCATCCGCACCTTCGGCTATTACAACGCCGGCCAGGACTGCACGGCAGCTTGCCGGATCTATGCCGATGCAAAGGTCTACGACAAGTTCGTCGCCGATCTGTCGTCAGCCGTTTCCAGCATCAAGTTCAACCAGGCCGACGACACCGAAAATGAGATCGGCCCGCTGATCTCCAAGCGCCAGCGCGACCGGGTCGAGAGCTTCGTCGCCCGCGCGGCCGAACACAAGCACATGGAAATCACATCGGGCGGCAAGGTGTCCGGCGACAAGGGCTTCTTCTTCACCCCGACCGTCATCGCTGGCGCGACGCAGGATGACGAAATCGTTCGCCGCGAGGTTTTCGGGCCCGTGGTATCTGTCACCCGCTTCACCGACGTCGAGGATGCGGTTACCTGGGCAAACGACAGTGATTACGGCCTGGCATCCTCCGTCTGGACCAAGGACATTAGCCGCGGCATGCAGACGGCTTCACGCCTGCAATATGGCTGCACCTGGATCAACACGCACTTCATGCTTGTCAACGAGATGCCCCATGGTGGCCTGAAGCAATCCGGCTACGGCAAGGACATGTCGGTCTATGCGCTGGAAGACTATACGGCGGTTCGACACGTGATGATCAACCACGGCTGATTTACGGCCTGCATCGCCTCGGAAGTGCCTCCCGATCCCGGGGGGGCACGAGGCCGTCAGAATTCATGTGACCTGCATCAGCCCCTCGTGGAATATCTCGCGGGAGCCCTGACGACAACCATTGAGGCCCATGACCAGCATATCCCTGACGGCAGCGCAAACATTCGGAAGTATATTGCCGCCTGCGCTCTGTGTGGCATTTCGAAGAGAATCCGTTTTGGATGCTGTGGTCGGTAGCTCCTAGGATGCAGCCGAAACAGTGGTGTTCCGGCCCCTCATCTTTGCCTCGAGCAACGCGGCATCGGCTCGATTCAAAAGAGTGTACAGCGCGCCCGAGGCTGGGGACGAGGCAACGCCAACCGATATTGAGACCGGGCCGACAATCCGCCCACGATAGCTAAAAGGCGTCTTGAACACCGTCTGCCGAAGTCTCTCGGCCAAATCGAAACCGTCCTCGTCGGCCAGTTCCTGGCATAGCGTTGTGAACTCTTCGCCGCCAAAACGGTACGCGGTGCCAAGCGATCCGACGGTGTCGCATATGATCTGTGCGACGTAGCGCAGGACCTCGTCGCCCGCGTCATGGCCAGATTCGTCGTTGAAGCGTTTGAAGTGGTCGATGTCGATCATCATGCAGATGAGTTGGCGGCCAGGTCGTTCTCTCTGGAGATGGTTGAGGGCCTCATCCAACGAGCGACGATTGAAAAGTCCGGTCAAACCGTCGCGAACAGCGAGATTAGTGAGTTTCTCGCGCAGCTGAAGGTTGGCCACAGCAAGTCCGACATTCTCGGCGATGAGTTCCAGATAGAGCCTCGGCGCGGTCGCCGCGGCTTGCCCACCGACCTGCTCTTCGAAATACAGCAGGCCAATGGCCTCCCCTTGGGCGGTGAGCGGCACGCAAAGTTCAGACGCGTCTGCACCGTCCAGATGCTGACAGGGTATATCCCCATGATGGGCGTTGCTGACATGTGGCCTGCCCCTGCGCAAACCCCAGCAGGCGATCGCCGGAAACGAATGTTGCGAATGGTGCGGATCAAGCCAGCTGCTGAGCTGGTTCAGAACTGTCCGGCTCTCGTTCATGATGTAGAGGGAGCCCGCTAATCCAGGAAAAATGCGGGGCGCAAACAACGACACCACCTCGGCAAGTTCCGTCTGCGACTGGCATGCTTGCAGACGGTGCATCATCTGCAGGATCAAATCCTTCGTCTCCTGATCCCGCCTCAATTCGGCGTCAAGGCGGTCGCGTTCAATGCCATTTTGGCGGAAGATCTGGATTGCATCGTTCATGTCACCGATCTCGTCATGGCGATGATCGGAGGGGACTTCGACCGCGTAGTCCTGGAGCGCAAGGCGGTTCACTATGCTTGTCATGCGCTTCAAAGGGATTGCAATCCGGCGCCTGAGGACAAAATAGAGCACGCCAAGAAACACGGCTGCTGTCAATGCGAGCATTAGTTTTGCACATGCGCTCCAGAAATCGCTCCGCGACTGAGCTTGACCGACCGCTGTCGCAGTCCGCATTGTCGACAGCGACCGAAATGTGGAGACCCCGGCGAGTAAAGCGGTTTGCAGGCGCTCATGCTCCGGCCCGAACAGCGTCGTTCTTGGGCCGTTCTGGTCGCCGTTGCGATAGCTCGTCACGGCAGCATCTTCGAATTGGTCAAGCGTTTCGGCTTTGACGGCAACCTCTTCAATGAGCTGATATTCCTGCGGCGAAATTCCAAAGGATTTCAGATTTTCTATCGTGGCATCACGATGACTGTCCTCGCCCGCAGCCTGCTTGAAAGCATCGTAATGTCTGCTTTCGCCGCGGATCACGTAAAGTCTTGCCTGATCCGACGTCTCTTCAACACCAATAGCAAGCTCTTCAGCCATATCACCCAGTTCGACGTGCTGCTGCAGGGCGCTTCTCTCTTGCCCCGCACTGCGGGCAGACAGGATAAAAGCGCCTCCCGACAACGTTGTCAGCAATAGCGTGACGCCGTAGGCCCAATTGGTGATCGTCGCTATCCGCATCCGGCTCTCCCGCAACCGCAACAACCGCGGACAGGTCTTAGTACGCTCTTGCCAGAGAAGAGGCGAACCCGCGATCCCAAGATTGTTGAAAGTCCGAGCTTACAATAAGATTCGAAATGCGGCCACCGCAATTGCAAGCGATGACCCGAGCAACTTTAGGTAAAAGTTTATATGTGTTCCACAACACTGCATCATCGAAAAAGCTGGTCGTAACAGAACTTTGAATAGTGATGACTTCATCGCCCGCTGGCTGGTCTGGCCAAAGCGCTGATCAGCCCTGGGCGGATCAGAGCGCCTGAGAGACTCGCCGATCTAGTCTTGCCATTATTGATGCCGCAGAAAGCGGCATGCGCTCCAACCATCAACCGCGGATGTCGGTTGCCGATATTGGAAATCCAACCGAGCTCCGGAATGCCGCCACCCGAATATTGTCGAGGCACCAAGCCCAGCAAAGCCGCGAACTTTCGCCTACCTTCAAACAGCCTCGGATCCGGCACACTCGCCGACAGAGACGACGCCCAGCCGTTTGACAGGCCGACACTGGCTCTGCCTTGACTCGTTTCGTCTTCAAGAGCTAGCTGACATGATAGGAACCTCCGATTGGGTGACGATCATGGACGTAGAAAAGGCTATCGCGCTGGTCTCCGCTGCAGGCATCGAACTCACCGATCGCCGCCGCAACAGCAATGACGACGGATGGTCCGTCAGCTTTGCGAACGGAGCGGCGCTTGACGTGCACGACAGCGGCAAATTGTCTGCATCCGGTAACGGTGCCGACGCCGTCGCCAAGCTGCTCGGGCTGCCGGTCGAAACCGGAAACAGCTAGACCACAATTGCGCGCGGCATGTGTCGTGTGATGACCCGTCGTTGATGAGCCTTCCGACCGCCATTGTCTTCTTCCGCGGCGTCACGGTGTTTTCGTCCGGCCGTAACCGTCTGTCAGCGTTTTCAGGAATGCAACCACGTCATCGATTTCGGATGGGCTAAGAGCCGGTTTGTCGCCGGGATGGCGATCGAAAGGCGGGTCCATGTTGACGTTGGTCTTGGCCGCCTGCGGCAGGTCGTCGTATTTGTCGATGCTACCGTCGGCGCGATGCCTATACCAGTACCCCGGATCTGTTTCCCGTTCCACATAGAACTCCACTGCCTGGCGCAGCGAGTGGAAAACGCCGTTGTGGAAGAAGGTCTGGCGCAGTGCAACATTGCGCAGCGTCGGCGTGCGAAAAAGGCCGCAATACTCCTCCCGGCCGGCAAAGTCGCTGCGCAGCGGGCCGCACAGGCCGAGATCAAAATAGTGCAAATCCCTGTTGGCAGGAATGTCGGGATTGCGCGGCACGCCGAGCGCGATTAGCCCGTAGTCGGTGAATTGTGGCGGTGTGCCGTCGTTGCCGCGCTGGCTGACATGGCATGAGGCGCAATTGCCCTTATCGGGCGCCTCGAACAGATCGCGGCCCCTCGCCTCCTGCGCGCTCAGTGTCGCCTGCCCGGCGAGCACGGCATCGAATTTACTCGAATAGGGATAGAAGGTCCGATAATCCTGCTCGAAGACCTCGATGGCCTTGAGCGCGGTCTGATAGACAGTCAGCGGATCGGCCTGCCGGTCAGGCCCTGCAATGGCCGCGATCGTCTTGCCGTATCCGGCCGCAAGCAGCCGGCGGGCGACGTCGGCGTCGTCCCTATTGCCCATCTCAAAATCCGACAGCAACGGGATTTTGGCCTGTTCCCCGCCGCGGTCGACGCGCCCGTCCCAGGTCAGGCCGCCGGTCGCGCCGTTGTCGATGCTTTCGTCGGCGTCGTCCTCCGATTCGAAGAAATGCTCGGTGAAGGGTGGGACCGCCTGTAGGTATTTGAGGGACGGTACAGCCCTGACGCCCGGCTGGTGCAGGTCTCCACCGCCGAGCTGCACGGCAAGCGCGTTCGGCGGCCCGAAGGCATGGCCCGGATCATGACAGGAGGAACACGAGACCTTGCCCGAACCCGACAGGGACGGATCAAAGAACAATGCCCGTCCCAAATCGCTCAGGGCATCCGCCTGCCGGCGGGCCTCGGCGCGCGTGATCCCCTGCCCCACAACGCCGTCAGACGCTGCGGGGGAATTTTCCACCGCAATGCCGACCGTAACCATGCCTGCCACTGAGACAATCAGCAGAATTCCAGCCCGGCGCTTTGTCCTTGTGTCGTGAAGAGATTCTATGATTAGCTTCATGGATTGCATTCTGCGGCGTGTCTTCGGCGGCTGGCAAGGTAGGATCGCGGCAGCATGGAAAGATATCAACAAACGGGCGGCAAGGGGCACCAAGATGCGGGCGACATTGGTTCTGACAGTTTCGACAATCGGTCTTATCGCCGGCTCTCTTAGCTCCGCGTGGGCGGCGGGATCCAGCAAAGATCTGGACGCGATCGACACCGTCGTCGTGATCTACGCGGAAAACCGAAGCTTCGACAACCTCTATGGAAACTTTCCCGGCGCCGACGGGCTTCAGAACGCCTCCAGCACCGCGCTCGTCCAACTCGACCGCGACAACAAGGCGCTGACGGAGTTGCCACCTGTCTGGGACGGCCTGACGGCCAAAGGCGTCGTGCCGCCGGTGACGCAGGCGCAGACAGAGCATCTGGCGAACCGTCCCTTCTGGGTCGACGACCCCGCCGGCTTCAACCAGCCCCTTGGAACGATCACCCACGATCTCTGGCATCGCTTCTACCAGAACCAGATGCAGATCGACGGTGGTAAGAACGACAAGTTCGTCGCCTACGCCGATGCCGGCGCCATGGTGATGGGGCTGTGGGACGGTTCGAAGACGGCCATGTGGAAGGTGGCGCAGAAATATACGCTGGCCGACAATTTTTTTATGGGCGGCTTCGGCGGCTCGTTCTTCAACCATCAATGGCTGATCTGTGCCTGCGCTCCCTATTATCCCAACGCAGACACCACTCCAGCCAAGCCCTCGATCGCGGTTGTCGAACCAGACGGTGTGACGCTTAAGATCGCCGACAACTCCCCGAAATCGTCGCTCGACGGAATCCCGAAATTCGTCGGCGACGGAAACCTTTCACCCGATTTCTACGCCGTGAACACCATGCAGCCGGCCTACCAGCCGAGCGGCAATGCGCCGGCCGCTGGCGCCGATCCCGCGACTGCCGACCCCGCCAAGCCGACGACGCTACCGCCGCAGACAGAGCCGACGATCGGCGATCTCCTCAGCCTCAAGCATATCGACTGGGCCTGGTATAGCGGCGCATGGCAGGACGTCCTCGACCACGGCAACAAGACGCCGGTTCCCAATTTCCAGTATCACCACCAACCGTTCAACTATTATGCGAGCTTCGCGCCGGGAACGGCGGCGCGCGCCCAGCATCTGCGCGACGGTGGGCTGGGCGGCGCCGCGTTCATCAAGCAGATCGACGCCGGCACGCTACCACAGGTCTCCTTCTACAAGCCGCAGGGCGACCTGAACGAGCATTCGGGCTATGCCGACATCCAGGCCGGTGACCAGCACATCGCCGACCTTGTGGCCCATCTCGAAAAGAGCCCGCAATGGCCGCATATGCTCGTCGTCGTCACCTATGACGAGAACGGCGGCCTGTGGGACCATGTCGCGCCGCCGAAGGCCGACCGCTGGGGGCCTGGCTCGCGTATTCCCGCCATCATCATCTCGCCATACGCACGCCTCGGCTTTGTCGACCACACGCCGATGGACACGACCTCGATCCTGCGGTTCATCACGCGCCGCTTCGAGCTCCCGACGCTGCACGGCATCACGGTGCGCGACAATGCCGTGGCCTCCAACGGCGAGCCGCCTCTAGGAGACCTCACAAGCGCACTCGATCTGACGCACTGAGATCGGCATTCGCTACAAGCCAGCCCCATGTCTTCCGACCTGCCGACGGACAGACAGCAAAGGAAGCGCAAGATTTTCACGTGTCAGTTGCATCGACACAGACGCTGGCTATGCTTCGGTCAAAACATGAGACGCTCTAAATCGTTGATAGCGATGGAACAATTTGCCCCGCTGCCGCGTCTTGTCCCTGACAATCTTGAAGGACAATGACATGCTGAAATGGGCTCTTATCTTCTTCGTGATTTCACTGATTGCCGGCTTCTTCGGTTTTTCCGGCGTATCGGCCGCATCCGCGTCGATCGCCCGAATCCTGTTCGGCATCGCGCTGGTCATCTTCCTGATCTTCCTGGTTCTGGCGCTCATGGCCGGCAGTGCCGTCCTCTGACCATCAGAGCAGGCTTGCACCCACATTGATCGCCAGCGCCAATATTGTCGTGTTGAACAGAAACGACAATACGCTGTGCAGCAAGGCAAGCCGCCGCATCAGCGGCGTTGCGATTGCAACGTCGGCCGTCTGGGCTGCAACACCGATGGTGAAGGAGAAGTAGAGAAAGTCCCAATAGTCGGGCTCCTCGATACCTTCCGCAAAGCGCAATGCCGGCTTGTCACCTTGAGTGGCATAAAAGCCGTGCGCGTAGTGGGTCGTGAACAGGGTGTGCAGGAACACCCATGATATCAGGATGGTAAGGATGGCCACCCCTGCGCGCGTCGCGGCGACCCCCGGCGGCGCATCCTTGATGCCGCTAAGCTCAAGGGCGATCCCGCCGATGCTGGCGAGTGCTGCCGCGATCGCCAGGAACAGCACGACGAGTTCCGAAAAATCAAGATCGGCGGAGCGCTGGCGAATGCGGTGAACGTTCGATGTCAGCATTCGGTACCAGGTCAACCCAATGTAGAGCGCGGCGCCGCAGTTCCAGCTTGTCAGGAGGTTATGGGCGTTGAGCTGACGGGAGGTTAGCAGGATGAAAACGGCAAGACTGGCAAGTGCGGCAAGAATGACGCTCTGATGTTTGAAAAACAGGCTCACGTAGGGAGAACGCGCCGGTCGGCGCTTATCATCCAGCTGCATGCCGACACTCCGACCTCATTGCTTGGTACCTTGATATACGCCTGTCGCCGCTGCGGGCAAGGAATTGCTCGACGCGAAAAGGCCCCGACTGATCGGGGCCTCTCAGACTTGAATATAGTGTCCGACTTCAGCCCGTCCAGCCGCCGTCGATGACGTGGATCTGGCCGGTGGTAAAGCCTGCTTCGTCGCCTGCCAGATAGGTGACAAGTGCTGCCACTTCCTTCGGATCGGCAATGCGGCCCATCGGCTGGCGGGCGATAAAATCCTTCATCGCCTTGTCGTAGTCGCCGGTTGCCCGCAGCCGATCATGCAGCGACGGGCTGTCGACGGTACCCGGGCAAATGGCGTTGGCGCGAATGCCCTTGGCAACGAAGTCGGCAGCGATCGACTTGGTAAGGCCGATGACGGCCGCCTTGGAGGCGCAATAGGCAAAGCGGTTCGGAACACCTTTCACGCTAGAGGCGACGGAGGCCATGTTGACGATCGAGCCCTTGCCCTTTTCCAGCATGCCCGGCAGGAAGGTCTTGCAGGTCATGTACATCGCCTTGGCGTTGAGATTGAAGGAGAAATCCCAATCCTTCTCCTCGCAATCGAGAATCGTTCCGCTATGAACGAAGCCGGCGCAGTTGAACAGTACGTCGATACTGCCGATCTTTTCGCCGAATGCCTTTACGCCGGCGCCGTCGAGCACGTTGAGGACATGGGTTTGCGCGCCTTCGAGCGTGGAGAGCGCCGCCTCATTGATGTCGGTGGCGATAACGCGGGCGCCCAGCGAAATGAAGCGTTCCGCCGTCGCGCGGCCGATCCCCTGCCCTGCGGCCGTGATCAAAACGGCCTTGCCTTCCAGTCCATGTCCCATATCGAAAATCCTTGTCTCTATTACAGTTTAGAAGTTTGAAAGCCGTTTCAGGCCGGTCGTGATTGGGCGAAGAGCTCGTTGAGCTTGTCGAGAAGAACTCTATGTCGGGCACCGTTGCGCAGTCCACCGGTAATGAGTTCAGAAGCCTGCTGCTGAAACGCCATGTAGCCGTCGTGACGTGGCCGCACGAAGGCACCCTCAAGCGTCGCCCGCGTGTTGCGGTAGAAGTTGAGCGTCCGGCCGTTCACCTTGTCGTTTGTCCAGGCGTCGGAATGGCCCGGCTGGCCGTTCGAAGCCGCGTAAGGCCCGGCTTGCACCGGGCCGCTCGATATCCACCTGGCGAAGGCTTTCGCCTGGTCGGGCGCCGCTGTCTTTGCGGAAACTGCAATCCCCGTACCACCAAGCGCCGAACCCGCAGGAGGTCGGCCGGCGATGACCGGAATATCGGCAAAGGCGATGCGGGCCGGTCGAAAACCGGCAAAGGAATAGCTGACATAGCCATAGATGAACGGCGAAACGTCGCAGGGGCAATCGGTCTTGCCCATCTGATCGAGCACCTCGATCGGATCCATCTTGTCGCAGGCGGGGTCCATCCGGCTGACCAGTCGCGCCATCCAATCCAGCGCCACTTCCCCGCCTTCCCGGGAAATCAGCTCCGGGCCTTCGACGCTGCACGGAAAACCGAGATGTGCCGCAAGCGTATAGAAGGTCATCAGCGAATGCGGCGGCCGCATCGGCAGGATCGCCTTGCCCGCAGCGGCCAACCTGATGATTTCCTCCAGATCTCTAACCGGGCCGCCGATGCGGTCCGGTCGGTAAGCCTGCACTTGCGTCGCCGCATCGATCGGGAAAGCCCATTGCCGACCCTGCCAATTGTAGCTCGGATAGGAGCGACCGACGGTTCCGGCGGCGATCGCCTCGATCTCGGCGCCGAACTCGGCATCGTCGAGCGGCAGAAGGCAATCCTCGCGGGTGATCTGACCGACATGCGGGTGGTCGATGACGATGAGGTCGTAGGCGGCGGCCAGTTCATCGACCGGGAATGCTTCGAAATCCTGCAGCGATCGTTTTTCCCATGTGATCTCGTCGCCGGTCTTGTCATGCCAGAGCGTGGAGCAGGCCACCATCGGATCATAGCCGCGCGGATGCGACCAGGTCATTGCCTTGAGCTTCACCATCGATTTGCTCTCAACCTGCATTTCTGGTTTTGCTCTCGACGAGCAGGATGTGATCGGCCGCCAGCACCACCTCGTCGCGCTGGTTGAAAACTTCGCAGCGCTCGACCACGCGGCCGAAACCGGGACGCTTCGGATCGTCCTCCTTGGCAGAGATGGTGACGCGGGTCCGGATCGTGTCGCCGATGTGGACCGGACGGATGAACCGCAGCCGGTCGTATCCATAGGAGAATGCCACCGGATTGATCAGCGATGCCGTCAGGCCGACACCGATCGCAAAGATCATGGTGCCATGGGCGATGCGCTGTCCGCCAGGCAAGCTCTTTGCAAATTCCGCATCCATGTGATGCGGAAAGAAATCGCCCGTATGCCCGGCATGGACGACGAAATCCGTCTCGGTGATCGTGCGGCCACTGGTAAGCCGCACTGAGCCCAGCGCATAGTCTTCGAAATAGATCGCCTGCTCGGACATGTTTAGCCTTTCGGTAGAGCGGCAACCGGCGTTGCCGGCATTGCGCTCGATTGATAGGCGGCCTCGACGAGCGCCATCGTCTGCCAGGCGTCCTCGACAGACCCCACCAGCGTCTGATCTTCGCCGGAGGCAAAACGCTGCAGGTTGGCCATGCGATTGATGAAGGCGTCGGGAAACCACGCACCCTCGAGCTTCACCTCGACCCAATCCCTGCCGTCGGCAGGGCGAATCCACAGCTCGTCCGGCTCGCCGCGGGGATAGTCGAGGTTGACGCCAAGCTTGATATAGGCCGCCCCCTTGGTTCCGGAAATTCGGAATTCGCAGGCCTGGAACTTGCGTCCGAAATCATGGTCGTGGTTGACCGAGAGCACGCAGCGGACCCTGTCGCCATAGTCGAGGATCGCGGCGGTTCGCGTCTGCGCCACGTCGTGGTTCGGATGGCCGAGCGTCTTTGCGTGCACACCGAGCGGATTGCCGAGCAGGCCGCGGATGAAGTCGAAATAGTGGATCGAATGCATGGCGATCTCGATGCGCGGCAATCCCTTCAGGAACGGCCAAAGCCCCCACGGGGTCGCAAGCGCCAGCAGCGCGTCGAAGTCGACGACGTCGCCGAGATGGCCTTTTTCGACCGCATCGTAGAGCGCCAGCATCATCGGCGCGAACCGCAGCTGGAAATTGACAGCTGCCTCTATGCCCCGTTCACGGCAGACGTTGAGGATCTCTGTCGCCTCGTCCAGATCGCCGCCCATCGGCTTCTGGATCAGGGCGAAAGAGCCGCGCGGCAGGGCGCTCAACACGGCGGCGTGTGCTCCAGGCGGCGTCGCCAGATCGAAGATCGCACCCTCGACGGCCAGCGCTTCGCTCTGCGTGGCAAAGGCGCGGATGTCCCACTGGCTTGCCAGTGCCTGGGCTTTTTGAAGGTTCGGATCAAACAATCCTGCAACGGGAAAACCCGCCTTCCTATAAGCCGGCAGATGCGCGTCGCCAACAATGCTTCCGGCCCCGAGGATGACGATGGGCCGCATGACGGATGGCTTCGGCCACCATTGTCGGAGGGTTTTTGGGTCGAAGGTCATGCGCGCTCCTCCACCCTCCCCCACATGGTGGCGGTAGAAATTGCTGTCTCAACCAAGATGAAACACCTCCTCCATCATCGCCCACCACTCGCCTTGCTTGCGGCTCTCGAACGGCTTCTGGCAGGGGATGCAGACGGACCACCATTCCTGGTTCTTCGGACTTGCCGCCACCCTGGCCATATCGGCCTTAAAATCGATCCCTACATATTCCCAATAGCCGAACAGGAGATTTTCGGGCTCCTTTAGGAAGATCGAATAGTTGGTGATGTTGCAAGAGGTGATCAGCTCGAGGATTTCCGGCCAGACAGCCGCGTGCAATTCCTTGTATTCGGCGACTTTCGACGGCTCCAGGCCGATCACCATTCCCATCCGCTGCATGCCATCCTCCCCTTAGCTGCGAACTTCTGTCGTGAACTCGGCAACCGACTGGGCTTTGATCGCTTCCCAGTCCCAGGCGACGCCGAGGCCCGGCTCGGATGGCGCAATGGCGCAGCCGTTGCGGATTTCCATCCCCTTTGTGGTCAGGTCGTCGAGCTGGGGAATATATTCGACATACTTGCCGTTCGGGACGGCGCAGACAAGGCTGACATGCAGCTCCATCAAAAAGTGCGGGCAGACGGGGATATCGAACGCCTCGGCCGCGTGCGCCACCTTCAGCCAAGGCGTTATACCGCCAATACGAGCAACATCGACCTGGACGATCGAGCAGGCGCCCTTCTGCATATATTCGCGGAAATGCCGGATCGAATACATCGATTCCCCGACCGCAATTGGCGTCGGCGTCGAGCGCGCCAGACGGATATGGCCGTCGAGGTCGTCAGCCGGCAAGGGTTCCTCGATCCAGGCAAGATCGAGTTCCTTCAACCGCGCAGCACGGCGGATCGCCTCATCGACGGTGAAGCCCTGATTGCAATCGGTCATGATCTCGAAGCCGTCGCCAAGTGCTGCGCGAATGGCCGAAAGACGAGCGTAGTCCTCCGATCCGTGCGGCTTGCCGATCTTGACCTTCGAGCCGGAAAAGCCCTTTGCCTTGGCGGCAAGTGCATCCTCGACCAGGGCTTCCTTTTCGATATGAAGCCAGCCGCCCTCGGTCGTGTAGAGCCGGCAGCTGTCCTTGGCGCCGCCGGCAAGCTTCCAAAGCGGCAGGTTCTGTTTCCGGGCGCGCAGATCCCACAGCGCCGTGTCGACGGCGGCAAGCGCCAGCGCCGTGATCGCGCCGATCGTCGTTGCGTGCGTGGCGAACTCCATTTTGTGCCAGATTGCCTCGATGCAATCGGCATCCTCGCCGACCAGAAGCGGCACGAGATGGTCCGACAGCAACCGCATGACGGAGGAGCCGCCTGTGCCGATGGTGTAGCTGTAACCAGTGCCGACAGCGCCGTCGGAATCGGTGATGGTGACGATCGGCGTTTCCTGGCTGACGAAGCTCTGGATGGCATCCGTCCGCTTCACCTTCGGCACCAGATTGACCATCCGAAGTTCAATTCTTTCGATGCGCGCCATATCAGGTCCTCCTCAGATTGCAGCCGTCTCGACTGCAAGCGTCTTGCCGGTTTCCGCCGAAAACAGATGGGCCTGGGACAGGTCAAAGCTCATCTTCAGCTGCTCCCCGCTTTTCAATGCGCGCGGGTTGAGCATGCGCGACACCCACTCGCGGCCGGCGAACTCGACGAAGACCAGGGTCTCGTTGCCGAGCGGCTCGGTGATCGAAACCGGGATGGTCACCTCATGCACTGCGCTGTCTAAGCCGGATGAAAGCCCGTGTCCGGTCGGGAAAATGTCGTCCGGGCGAAGGCCGAAGACCACCTTGTCTCCATCCCTTACCTGGCCACGGAACTGTTCGGGCAACGGAATCTTGTCGCCGTTCTTGAAGACGATCGAACCCGCGGTGACCGTTGCTTCCTCCATGTTCATCGGCGGTGAGCCGATGAAGCCGGCGACGAAGCGTGTTGCCGGACGCTTGAACACCTGGTCCGGCGTCCCGACCTGCTCGATATAGCCGTCGCGCATGATGACGATGCGATCTGCAAGCGTCATCGCCTCGACCTGGTCGTGGGTCACATAGATGACGGTCGATCGTACCTTCGCATGGAGTTTCTTGATCTCGGTGCGCATCTGGGTCCGCAGCTTGGCATCGAGGTTCGACAGCGGCTCGTCGAACAGGAACACCTCCGGCTTGCGCACGATGGCACGCCCCATGGCAACACGCTGGCGCTGGCCGCCCGAAAGCTGTGCCGGACGTCGCTCCATGAGCGTATCCAGCCCGAGAATTGCCGCCGCCTCGTTAACCCGGCTGTCGATCTCCGGCTGCGCGACCTTGGCGATCTTCAGCGAGAAGCCCATGTTCTCGCGCACCGTCATATGCGGATAGAGCGCATAGGACTGGAAAACCATTGAGATATTGCGGTCGCGCGGCGGCAGGTCGTTGACCACGATACCGCCGATTTCAAGCGTGCCGCCGGAGATATCCTCAAGGCCGGCGATCATGCGCAGCGTCGTCGATTTGCCGCAGCCGGACGGCCCGACGAGTGCGACGAACTCGCGATCCTTCACGTCGAGGTCGATACCGTGGACCACTTCGAGTGCGGCGTAGCGCTTGACGAGTTTTTTGAGCGAGACTTGAGCCATGCTGTCAACCTTTGACCGCGCCGAATGTCAGACCGGACACCAGGTGCTTTTGAATGATGAATGTAAGGGCGAGCGCCGGAACGATCATGACGACTGCAAGCGCGCACATGCCGCGCCAGTCGATGGTGAACTCCGAGGTGTAGTCGAGTAGGCCGACCGGCAAGGTCTTCGAATTGACCGACCGCGTCAGCTGCGAGGCGAGCGCATATTCGTTCCAGCAGGTGAGAAAGGCAAAGATGCCGGCAGAGGCGATGCCGGGACCGGCCAGCGGAAACTCGACCTGCCAGAATGCCTGCCAGCGCGTGCAGCCATCGATCTGCGCCGCTTCTGCGAGATCCTTCGGCACCTGGCGAAAGAACCCGTCGATCAGCCATATGGTGAAAGGAACATTGAGCGCGACATAGGTGAGGATCAGCCCGAAGTGGGTGTCGATGATCCCCACGCGCGAGTAGACCATGAAGATCGGTAGCGACAGGGCGACGCCGGGCACCGAGCGCGTCAGCATCAGCCCGAGGAAGACGCCCGATTTGCCGCGGAACCGAAAGCGCGCGAAGGCATAGCCGCCCGACATGCCGATGATCAGCGCGATTGCAGTTGAGGTGATGGAGATGACAAGCGAATTGCGGAAGTATTCCCAGACGGGGATACCGCCTTGCCCAAGCCCGCCGAACATGGCGCGATAGGCGTCAAGAGAGAGTTCGCGCGGGATCCAGACCGGCGGCTTCGCCATGATCTCCACCGTTGGCCTTAGCGAACTCAAGACGATCCAGAGGCCGGGCAGGCAGATGACGAGCATCGCCAAGAACAGGCCGATGAGATAGGCGATATTCCAGAGACGACGGCGAATGCGTTGTTCAGCGTTGCGATCCATGATTACCACTCCGCTCCGATCTGGGTGCGGGCAAGCGCAAGCTTACGGAAAAAATAGACGGTAAAAGCGATCGACAGGAAGATCGAGACATAGGCCATGGCGTTGGCAAGCCCCATCTGCGCGTCCGCATAGGCCGTCCGGCCGACCAGCGTCCAGATCAGCTCGGTGCGCCGGGCCGGGCCACCGTCGGTCATGATCTTGACGATGTCATAGGCACGGGCGACGTCGAGAGAGCGGATCGTCATGGCGATGAAGGCAAAGGGCATCAGGAACGGCCAGGTGACATAGCGGAAGGTCTGCCAGGGCGTGCAACCATCAACCTTTGCAGCCTCCACCGGCTCCTGCGGCATCGCGAACAACCCCGCCAGAATGAGGATGGCAAAGACCGACGTCGAGGACCAGACCTCGGCGACGACGATCGCAAACAGCGCCAGATTGCCGTCGATCAGCCAGGGAATTGCATTGCTGGTGACCCCCAGCGACTGAAGCGCGTTGTTGATGATGCCGACATTGTCGTTGAACATGAATTTGAACTGGAAGCCGACAAGCACCGGCGAAAACATCATCGGAAACATCATCATCGTTCTAAGGATGCGCTTGCCGTGGGTCGCCTTGTTGACCAACAGCGCCAGGCCAAGGCCGAGCAGCATTTCCAGATTGAGGGCGATCGTCAGAAGCACCACGGTGCGCACGAAAGCGGCCAGGAACACCGGATCGCTCAGGATGCGGATGTAGTTGCGCAGGCCGACGAAGACGAAGAGCGAATCCGGCCGGGTCAGGCGAAATGGCGTGAAGCTGGAATAGAACGACAGCAGCAACGGAAACAGCACGACCGCCACGAGGACGATAATCGCCGGCAAAAGCAGCAGGGCCGGTGGGGATATTCTCTTGAACATAGTTTGCACCTGTCGGCGTTCCGTGGCTGCCTGGAACGCTATTTCATGGGCGGGCGGCCAGAACCGCGCCTTGCTACAGCCGGAACGACCGGCCCTTTCAAAAGGCGCAGGCCAGAGGCCGCTTGAGAGGCAGTGAGGAACCCGCACCCCTTGCCGGGGGTACGGGTTCCTGGTTCGATGATCAGAGTGAGCCTGCGTCCTTCAGGACGTCAGACGCCTTCTGGGCAGCGGTATCGAGCGCTTCCTTGGAGGTCTTATCGCCGAGGATGGCGGCCTGAAGCTCAGGATAGACCACGTTGGAGATTTCGATCCATTGCGGCGTGCGCGGAACCGGGAAGGCGTATTTCATCGATTCCTGGAACGTGCTCAGCACTTCCTTCTTGTAGGGGTCCGATGCGGCCTGCTGGATATCCCAATCCCATACCGCCTTGCGGGTCGGCAGCGTGCCGTTGGCCGCTTCAAGCTTCTGCGAATCGTCGTTGGTCAGGAACCAGACCAGCGATGCGGCAGCGTCCTTGTGGGCGCAGGCTTCGGTGACCGAGAAGCCGTGATGACCCGACCAGCCGGTATGCTTGCCAGACGAGCCGACGGGCTGCACGACGACGCCGACATTGCCGGCGATCTTGGAAGATTTCGGATCGTTGAAATAGGTTGCCCAGCCCGGCCAATCGAGATCGAGCGCGACGGTGCCGGACGCAAAGCCGGCGCCAAGGTCGTCCCAAAGGTAGTTGGTCGTGCCGGCCGGAACCGCTTTCGCCTTGTACATGTTGACGAACCAGTCGAGCGCGCGAACGCCTGCCTCGGAATTGAAGGCCGGCTTGCCGTCCTTGCCGAGATACTCGCCACCTTCGGCGACCAGCATTTCAAAGAAGCGACCGTTGATCGCCTCTTCCTTGCCCGGGAACTGCGTGCCGAAGAAATTCGGCGGATTGGCAAAGAAGATCGACTGGTCGGTCACTTCTTTCCAGGTCTTCGGCGGAGCCAGATCATAGCCATATTTCGCCTTGAACGCCGTCTTCTTGGCGTCATCGGTGTAAAGGCTCTTCTGGTAATAAAGCGCCGAAACGTCAAATTGCGCGCGCGGCAGCATGATCAGGCGATCGTTGATCGTCGAGGCCTGGATGGTCGAATCGACGAATTTGCCGATCTCTTCCTTCGGCAGCAGCTTGTTGAGATCGGTGTAGAGATCAGGATATTGCGGCGCGAAAGACGAATGGTTCGAACCGATGCACCAGCTGATCGCGCCCGACGCCATGTCCGACTTGATTTCCTTGTCGAGCTCGAAGTGATTCTTCTTGGAAAGAATGTTGACCTTGGCGCCGGTCTCCTTCTCCCACTCGGCGATGCGCGCATAGAGCGGCTCATATTGCTGGCCGCCGATCAATTTTGCATCGATCGATACGCCGGGGAACTTTCCCGGCAGATCGGCAGCGAATACGGCCGAACTTGCAAGCAATGCCAATATCCCGGCTGCAATGCCGGCTTTCATTCTGGTCATTGGAACTCCTCCCATTGCGTCGGACCGCAGTCCGACCCTCCTCCACGATCCAAATATGGATCATTGATTTATATGTAAACATCATATTCTTAAGTGGTCAAGCAGAGATCAACAACCATTGCAAATGCCGTTCATTCATATATGAACATATCGCACTATAAATGCATGATGAGGCAGGCATGACAGCCGAAGACGACAATGACCGCTACAGGGCCCCGGCGCTGGACAAGGGCCTTGATATTCTCGAGCTGCTATCGAGGGTCGATGGCGGTCTGACGCAGGCGGAAATTTCCAAGCAGCTCGGCAAAAGCCCCAATGAGTTTTACCGCATGCTCGACCGCCTCGTCAGGCGCGGCTACGTGCAGCGCCAGGAGGGCGATCGCTTCTTCCTGACGCTGAAGCTGTTCGGGCTTGCCCACTTCCACGCTCCGGTCCGCCGCCTTGTCTCGTTTGCAGCGCCGCTCATGCGCGAATTTTCCAAACGCGCCGAGCAGGCCTGCCATCTGGCCGTCTTCGATCGCGGCTCGGTGGTGGTCATCGCCCAGCAGGATTCGCCGACCTATTGGGGCATCTCGATCCGCGTCGGAGCACAGATCAATCTCTTCAATACCGGTTCCGGTCACATCCTGCTCGCCTTCCGAAACGACAAACAGCGTCGAATGATGATTTCGGAGCAGCAGCGCCGCGAAGACGATGTCGCGATGCCGGATGATCTTGCAGACAAGCTGCAGTTCATCCGGGAACGTGGATTTGAGACCATGGACAGCCTGCAGACAACCGGCGTGCGCAACATTTCCGCCCCGGTACTGGCGCTCGACGGCAATGCGCTGGCAGCACTGACTTGTCCCTATATCCAGCCGGTCAATCGGCAAGCGCCAAGCTACGAGAAAGTGATAGAATTGGTTCGCGCCGCAGCCGCGGACGTGTCGAATACGGTCGCCGGCACCGTAGACGAGGCTGAGCTGTAATTTCTATTTGAATAAATTATTCTTCTGTGAGTATATATGGCAACGGTTCATGGGAGGACAGGCCTTGCTTTTCGATAGTCATCTTCACATCATCGACCGGGAGAGGTTGAATTACCCCTGGCTGGAGGGGGCAGGCTCATTGAACCGCGACAGCCTTTACGCCGACTATGCGCGCGATGCGCACCGGTGCGCAATCACCGACACGCTGCACATGGAAGTGGATGTCGCAGCAGGGGATATCGAGGCGGAAACGGCGTTTGTCCAAGAGCTGAGCCGCCAGCCTGGCAGCCTGATCCGCGGCGCGATTGCCTCCTGCCGGCCAGAGGAAAACGGCTTTGCCAGTTATCTCGAGCGCGTTGTCGAAAATCCGTTCGTTAAGGGTTTTAGGCGGGTCCTCCATGTCGTTGCGGACGAACTTTCCGAAGGCGCCCTTTTCCGCGAAAACCTGAGACGACTGACGGGAACGCGCCTGACCTTCGATTTCTGCGTGTTGCCGCATCAGATTGCCAAGGCGATCGCGCTGGTCGACCTTAACCCTGATGTCCAGTTCATCCTCGACCACTGCGGCGTTCCCGCCGTCAAGGACGGCCTCAGCGACATCTGGAAGACCGGTATCACCGAAATTGCCCAGAGACCCAATGTTGTCGTCAAGATTTCGGGCGTGGTCGCCTATGCCGATCCGGATAGCTGGACGGTTGATACGCTGCGGCCCTTCTTCGAGCATTCCGTTGCAAGTTTCGGTTGGGATCGCGTCATCTGGGGCAGTGACTGGCCGGTCTGCACGCTCGGTGGCGGACTGACGACCTGGGTCGCGGCAACCCACGCACTGACGTCGGGCTGCAGCCTCGATGAGCGCGCAGGCCTCTATCAGCGCAACGCCAGGCGCCTCTGGAACCTGTGAGCGTTTCAATCGAACCTATTGAAAGGCAAGGATCATGGCAGCGACCGTTGGCGTTTCCAGCACCCATCCAAAGACGATGCCGGACGATCATTCCGCCCTTCCGGTCTGGAATGCGGAGAACTGGTTTTACGAGGACTTCGAGATCGGCCACAGGATCCGCTCGCTTCGCCGCACCATTTCCGAGGGCGAATCGATGCAGTTCAATGCGTTGGTTCTCGACATGCATCCCTATGTCGGCGATCAGATTTTCGCCGAGACGGAAGGCCTGTTCGGCAAGCGGCTCGTTGCCGGCGCCTTCGTGTTCTCAGCAGGTCTCGGGCTTGTCGCGACGAACTGCATCAATGCCTTTTCCTACGGCTACGACAAGCTGCGCTTCATCAAGCCGACCTTCATCGGCGACACCATCTACACGATCCGAACCAACCTCGACAAACAGCCGAAATATGCGCAGCTGGGCCTGATCCGCGCTTCCTACGAAGTATTCAAGGGTGAAGGCGAACTCGTTCTCTACTGCGAGCACATCCAGACCGTGCGCTACAAGAGCGGCCGGCCGACTGAGGCACCCGCTCTTAAGGACTGAGGACAATTCAATGAATGAGAAGACCGAAGAGAGCCTGCTGTCGGGCATCACCGTGCTCGACATGAGCCAGTTCCTGGCCGGGCCGATGGCGGCGCTGCGCCTTAGCGATCTCGGTGCACGGGTCATCAAGATCGAGCGGCCGGATGGCGGCGATCTCTGCCGGAGGCTTTATCTGAGTGACACCGAGATCGGCGGTGACAGCACTTTGTTTCACGCCATCAATCGCGGCAAGGAAAGCTTTGCCGGCAATATGAAGGACCCCGAAGACCTGAAGACGATCCATGCCTTGATCGCGCGGGCCGACGTCGTCATCCAGAACTTCCGCCCGGGCGTGATCGAGCGGCTCGGCCTCGACTATGACAGCGTGAAGGCAATCAATCCCCGCATCGTCTACGGCAGCATCACCGGCTATGGCGCCGCCGACGAATGGCGCGCCCTGCCCGGGCAGGATCTTCTCGCCCAGGCACGCTCCGGCGCGATGTGGTTGAACGGCGAGGCCGATGACGGCCCTGTTCCCTTCGGTCTTGCCGTCGCCGACATGCTTGCCGGAAATCTGCTCGTGCAAGGCATACTTGCCGGCCTCGTCCGGCGCAGTGTCACCGGTGCGGGCGTGCACATAGAGACGAGCCTGCTCGAAGCGATGATCGACTTCCAGTTCGAGGTGCTGACGACGCATTTGAACGATGGCGGACGCCTGCCGAAGAAGTCGTCGGTGCGCAACGCCCACGCCTATCTCGCAGCACCCTATGGCGTCTATCAATGTTCCGATGGCTGGGTGGCTCTTGCGATGATGCCGCTTGCGAAACTTGCGCCACTCCTCGACCTGCCGGCGCTCGAAAGCTACAGGTCGGAAGAAGCCTTCTCGCGCCGTGACGAGATCAAGACCATGATAGCCGGCAAGCTTCGCCAGAAGACCGTGAAGGCCTGGCTCGCTATCCTCGAGCCGGCCGATATCTGGGCGGCCGAAGTGCTCGACTGGCCAAAGCTGATGCAGACAGCCGCCTTCCGGCAACTCGACATGCTGCAAACCGTCTCCCGCGATGGCGGCGTCTGCGTCCGCACCACCGCCAGCCCGATCCGCGTCAACGGTCACCGCCACAAGAACGACCTTGCCGCCCCGACGATCGGCTATCAATCGGCCGATCTCCGCGCAGAACTTGCCGCACGCACGAAGTGACGTAGGCGCCTTACGCAAAAGGCCCAGCTGCAAAATGTGCAGCCGGGCCTTCTATTGTTTCAGACCTCTATTGCTCAAGCGGCAGCGAGCTGCAGCTCCTTGGTGACCATCGTGCGCAGGGTCACGAGATCCTTGGCGAACTGACGGATGCCTTCGGCAAGCTTTTCTGTTGCCATCGCATCTTCGTTCATCATCCAGCGGAAGGTCTTCTCGTCGATCGCAATCTTTGCGGCCGGCTTCTTGTTGTCGGGCGAAAGCTTGCGCTCGAGCTTGCCTTCGTCCTTAGACAATTCGTCGAGCAGATTGGGGCTGATGGTCAGGCGGTCGCAGCCAGCCAGCGCCTCGACTTCGGCAGCACTTCGGAACGAGGCGCCCATGACGATCGTCTTGATATCATTGGCCTTGTAGTAGTTGTAGATATCACGGACGGACAGAACGCCCGGATCTTCTTCCGGCGTGTAGTCCTTGCCGGTCGACTTCTTGTACCAGTCGAGAATGCGGCCGACGAAGGGCGAGATCAGGAACACCTTGGCGTCGGCGCAGGCAACGGCCTGCGCCTTGCTGAACAGCAGCGTCAGATTGCAGTCGATGCCTTCTTTCTGGAGCACTTCGGCAGCGCGGATGCCTTCCCAGGTCGAGGCGAGCTTGATCAGGATCCGGTCCTTTTCGATGCCGCGCTCCTTATAGGCAGCAACAATGCTATGCGCCTTGGCGATGGAAGCCTGGGTGTCGTAGGAGAGGTCGGCATCCACTTCGGTCGAGACGCGACCGGGGACGAGCTTCGACAAGGCAGCACCGACTGAAATCGCCAGGCGGTCGGCGACGGAAGATGCGACCGCTTCCGGATTGCCGGACTGCTTCCTGCCCCAGGCAACCGCTTCCTTGAAGGTGTCGGCAAACATCGGCGTTCCGAGCGCCTTCAAAACGATGGACGGATTTGTCGTGCAATCGACCGGCTTCAGTCGAGCCACGGCCTCGATATCACCGGTGTCGGCGACGACGGTCGTCATGCCGCGGAGTTGGTCAAGTTTGGAAGTCATGATGGATATCCTCGTTGAATTGAGACTGTTGACCGGCGCAAATCCCGTCCGGCTTTCTCGTAGACGGTACGAATGTTTCAGGCGGATGACCGCTTCCCTTGTCCAATCCGCCAACAACGGATTTGCCGAAGGGAATGTTCCATGGGCGACAGCCCCGCAGACCCGCACATTGTCCTCCTCGTGGACAAGACCGAATTCCTCACCTCGACTATCGCCAATCCAGCGGCTGAAAGTCAAGGACATTTGTGCATTTCAATTGACATAAGTTTCATGTCATAGAATATCAATGGCGACGAGGCCGGCATTGCGAATTCTATCATGCGCAAAAGTGCTGCTCTTGTCATTTGCGATCGCAATGTCGGACGCTATTTTTCGGAGGATCCGTGGTCAAGCTCAGACGGGGAACGCACACCGCCTATTCCGAAACGGCGTCGCTGCGGCTTCGGGCAGCCTGGCTCTATTACAACCAGGGCCTGACGCAGAAGGATGTCGCCGAGCAGCTCGGCATCAGCCGTACTACCGTCATCCGCTTGCTTGACGAGGCAATGCGCCGCAGCGAGGTGCAGATCTGGATCAACGAGGGCATCGACGATTGTGTCGAGCTGGCCATCAAGCTCGAGCGCGCCTTCGGGCTGGACGAGGCAATCGTCGTGCCGGCCCCGGCAAGCGCCGATGCGAACGCACAGGCAAAATGCGTCGGCCTGGCGCTCGGCCAGTTTCTGTCGGAAGCCATTCCCGATGACTATACCATCGGCGTCGGCTGGGGCCGGACGATGACGGCGTCGCTGGCAAGCTTTCGCCCGCCTCGCCGCGACAACTGCAAGGTCGTTTCTCTGCTTGGCGGCATCGTCGCCGTGCACCAGACCAACCCCATCGACTATACCTGGAGACTGGCAAGTCAGCTCGGTGCCGAATGCTACATGTTTCTGGCGCCGCTTCTGGTCGATTCCATCGCCACCAAGCGCAATCTCATCGAAAAATGCGGGTTGGAATCGATCTACCGCCTTGCCGAAGACCTTGATCTTGCCATCGTCAGCTGCGGCGACATAGGCCCGCATTCCACATCGCTGTCGGAGGGCTTCATCTCGCCGGCCGAGCTGGACGAATTGATCGCGGCCGGCTGCGTCTGCGATACCATGTTCAATTTCCTCGATGCCGAAGGCAATTCGATCGATCACAGCATCAACAGCCGCGTCATGTCGGTCGATCTCGACACGCTGAAGAAAGCCCGCCACATCGTCCTGTCCTCAGGCGGGGCGCATCGCGCAGTGGCGATCAACGCCACGATAAAGAGGATCGGCTGCAACACGCTGATAACAGACGAAAGCGCCGCCAAGGCGCTCCTCGAACTCCACGAAAGCCAGGCTATAGCGGCCTGACTCCAGCCTTCCGCCTTAAGCCTTGCCGGCTTCCCACCCAAGCATCGCCCGCTTGCGCGTCAGGCCCCAATGATATCCGGTCAAAGCGCCGTTCTTGCCGATCGCGCGGTGGCATGGCACGACGAAGGAAATCGGGTTGCTGCCGACGGCGGCGCCAACCGCCCGGCTGGCCGTCGGCTGCCCGATGTCCCTGGCGATATCCGAATAGGTGACAGCCCGGCCCATGGGGATCTTCAACAGGCATTGCCAGACGCGAACTTGGAAGTCGGTGCCGAGCAGGACTATTCGCAGCGGCTGATCCGACGACCAGTTGCCCGGCTCGAAGATGCGCCTGGCATAGCTCTTCGTTGCCTCGGTATCCTCGACGAATTTCGCGTTCGGCCAGCGCGACGTCATGTCGGCAAGGCAGGCCCCATTGTCGCCGCCGTCGCCGAAGGCAAGACCCGCAAGACCGCGATCCGTCGTCATGACCAGCGCCGTCCCAAACGGGCTCTGGTGGAAGCCATAGCGGATGACAAGCCCACCGCCCTTTGCCTTCCATTCGCCGGGCGACATCGCCTCATGCGTAACGAAAAGGTCATGCAGCCGGCTCGGGCCGGAAAGGCCAACCTCGATCGAGGTCTCGAGCAGCGGCATGTTTTCCTGCCGCAACAGTCGTTTGGCATGGTCGAGGGTCACGGCCTGCAGAAATGCCTTGGGCGAAAGGCCCGCCCAGCGTGTGAAGGTCTTTTGCAATTGCGTCGGTGATTGGTGCAGGTGAGCAGCAATCGCCTCGAGCGAAGGTTGCTCGCGATATTCCAGCGTCAGATATTCGATGACATTGCGGACGATATCGTAGTCAGGGCCCTCGGGCGTGATGTCAGCCTGGAGCTGAGGTACCATATTCATGATCTTTCTCCTTTGACCCGAAGATGATCATTCCTTGGCAGGGTTGCCACCCATTTCTTGCACAACCCGCTAAATTCCGGAATTGCATCGTATGACAATTGAGCCGAGTGGAATACGGCTTTTTGCGCATGAAATATAATTTTGCACTTAGCTACGAAACAAAGGCGAATTTGATAAATTAGACCTGGCAAAGGCGCGCAGGCTTTCGCCAGGTCTAGCGGCATTTCAGAACGACGATTCGGTGCCTTTGGGGATGCTTTCCAGAACACTTCGTTTTCTGGTGTGCTTGATCAAAGCGAGAGATCGATGACGATCTTGCCGAAAGCACCGCGATTGAGATGCTCGAGGGCTTGCGGGAGGTCTGATAAGCTGTAGCGAGCGTCGATGATCGGTTTCAGTTCCAGTTCATCGACCGCCTTGACCAAGTCGTTCTGAGCCCGGTGATGTCCAACAGCAATACCCTGAATGACGGGCCCCTTCAGAAGGAGCGGGCCGACGGACGCGGATAAATGATTGCCTTCCAGGACGCCAATCATGGATATATGGCCGCCGGGTGTAACGGCGGCAAGCGCCTTGGCCAGATGGGGTCCGCCAACAACTTCAAGAACGTGATCGACGCCACGGTCCGCTGTGATATCGTAGACCTTCTCGACCCAGTCCTCGTGATTTCGGTTGATCACGAAGTCAGCAATCCCCAGCGCCTTCGCCCTCTCGAGCTTCTCGTCACTGCCGGAAACGAGGATGACAGTCGCACCCTTCGCTTTCGCGATCTGGGCGCCGAACAGCGCGACGCCGCCTGTGCCCTCGATCAGGACGGTTTGGCCATTGCTGAGGTGACCTAATTCGACGAGAGCAAACCAGGCCGTCAAGCCGGCGCACGGCAAGGTACTGGCCTCGGCCTCGTCCAGCGACGACGGGCCTTTTGTCAGCCAGGCAGCCGGAAAGACCGCATATTCTGACAGCACGCCCGGATAGTGACCGCCGAGCGCCTGATAATAGGCTTGCCGGCCAGATCCGAGCGGTCGACCATCTTTCCACTCCGGAAAGAATGTCGAGAGAACCCGATTACCGACCGCGAATTCCTTGACGGAGTTTCCTGTTCTCACGACCGTCCCCGACATGTCGGATGCCAGCGTCGCCGGCCAGGTGAGCGGGCCTAGGTTTCCAGCGATAACGTCTTGATCGCGGTAGTTGAGTGCGACTGCGTTGACCTTGACGAGCACCTCATCGTCTCCAAACGCGGGAATCGGCACGTCTTTGAGCTTTAGATTCTCCCGGCCGAAAGCCGACAATTCCCAGCGACGCATTTGCTTCTGCATGACTTCAATCCTTTCTTGACCAATGAAAGGGACGCTATCACTTCGCTAGGTGCTACAGTTGCGCCGTTTTTGCTCGACTATGGTGCGTTTGACACTACAATAAATGCATGACAATACCCATGAGTGATATCCCAGTTTTCATCTGCGCGGTTGAGGCTAGAGGTTTTTCCGAAGCCGGCCGGCGGTTGAACCTGTCGAGGTCTTCAGTTGGGAGGGCGGTCGCCCGCCTGGAGGCCGAGCTAAAGGTCAGGCTGTTCGATCGAACCACCCGCCACCAGAACGTCACCGCAGACGGACAGCTCTTTTTTGAACATTGCCAGAGAGCAATTTCGGAAATTCGTTCTGCCGAGTCAGCTTTCGAGTCGGGTTTGAGCAAGCCGCGTGGGAAGCTTAGAGCGTCTATGCCGGTCTTGTTCGGCCGCATGTGTGTAGCGCCGATTCTCAGGGATCTTGCGAGGGCGCACTCAGAGCTCGAATTGGAGCTTAATTTCAGCGACCGCAAAGTCGATCTGTTGGAGGAAGGCTTCGACCTAGCGATCCGCAATGGCTCTCCGGGTAATGGGGCGGGAATGCGAATCCGTCGTATCGGCCACGAGGAAACGATGGTGTACGCCGCCCCGGCTTATCTCCAAGCCCGAGGCGAGCCGGAAACCGTGTCAGACCTTGCCTTGCACGATACCATCACATATGGGCGCAGCGGTTGGGTGCAGCCTTGGGCGCTGCAACATGACGGGGCTGCTTACAAGTTCAACCCGACCTCTCGATTCCGTTTCGACGATCTGGATGCCATCGCAGATGCCGCCGCAGAAGGCCTCGGGCTGGCGTGGCTTCCATACTGGCTTGTCAGGAACCGCCTCAAATCCGGAGAACTCGTAAGAGTAATGCACCAGATATCACCTCACGTGTCGGAAGTGTGGGCCGTGTGGCCAGAGGGATCTCACCTTCCCACCCGCGTGCGGTCTGCTATCGACGCACTTGCAGCAGCATTGCCCAAGGTCGCATCACCTGAATACTGACGTCATGTGCTGTTATTGGGACGCCTCGGTTTGCAAAGATTCGAAAGCTCTCAACGGGTCAGTTTGTCGGCGACGAACCGCGAGAGGTTTCGTTTCTAAACCGAGAGACAGGCGTTATAGCTGGTCAACGTCGCACCGCATCTTGATTGGCCCATTCGGCTATTCCCTGATCGAATTGGTACAGCGGAGTCAATAGCATTGCAGTACGGTGGGCCACGAACGATGAAGATGGCCACTATGTCTAGTTCAACGGACCGGATCCTGAGGGTAACCGCTTATATTGCAGGCGTTGAGCACTGGCCCTCGTTCAATGCCATCTTCGCCGAGAGGTTCGCGCAGGCCAGGCCGGTACGAACGGTGGTGCCAGTGCCGGAACTGCACTGCGGTTATCTTGTCGAACTGGATGCGATTGCGGCCACCGAACCCGACTAGATCACGCATCTTCCGGCCTGCCCCCGCGACCAGAACATTAGACTGCGGCATGCCAGAGGTATGGAAGAAAATACCGGTATACCGCCAACTCCCGTCACTCCGGGCAACTTCCAAAGTTAAAATAGCCGCAACAAAGTCACACGCGTGCCGAAGCCGGAGAACGTTCATGCCCGCCCCTTTGCAACTGGTAAAAACGCACCCGACGCGGCCGGAGACTGCGGACGTCGTCGTCATTGGTGGCGGCATTGTCGGCGTATTCACCGGCTATTACCTCGCCCGGCGGGGACTAAAGGTCGTCCTGCTTGAAAAAGGTCGGATCGGCGCGGAACAATCCAGCCGCAATTGGGGTTGGTGCCGCCAGCAGAACCGCGATGCACGTGAATTGCCAATCGCGACGAAGAGCCTTGAGTTGTGGGAGCGTTTTGCCGCTGAAACCGGCGAGGACACCGGCTTTAGCCGTTGCGGGCTGTTGTATCTCAGCAATGACGACATCGAGATCGAAAAATGGGCGCGCTGGCGGGACTTCGCCAAGACAGCAGGTGTCACAACGAATATGCTGGATAGTCGGGAAGCCAGCGAGCGCGGTCGTCAGACCGGTCGCCCTTGGAAAGGCGGTGTTTTGTCGCCAACCGACGGTACCGCGGATCCATCTCGCGCGGCTCCAGCCGTTGCGCGGGCAATTGTGAAATTTGGCGGCACGGTTCTGCAGAACTGCGCTGCGCGCGGCATCGAGACAAGCGGCGGTCGACTGAGCGCGATTGTCACTGAAAAAGGCACCATCAGGACGCCGATTGCCATCATGGCGGGTGGCGCTTGGGCGTCCTCCTTCTGCCACCAACTGGGTATTCGTTTCCCTCAAGCTACGATCCGATCCTCCATCATGTCCGTTACAGCGGGGCTGGACGTGCTTCCTGACGCGCTCCACACGTCTCGAGTTTCAGTGACGCGGCACAGCGCTGGAGGCTACCGACTTGCTATCACTGGACGCGGAAGGGTCGATCCGACCCTTCAGCAGATGCGTTTCGCCCCGCAGTTTCTGCCAATGTTCCTGCGTCGGTGGCGTGTTCTGGCTCCCGGTGGGCTGGAAGGCTGGCGCTCTGGCCATGAGACGCTACGGCGCTGGAACCTCGACCGTCCGACACCGATGGAGCGGATGCGCGTTCTCGACCCGCGCCCCGATGCGGGAACGATAGCGCTCACACACCGGCGCGCGGTTGCGCTGCTTCCTGCCCTGGCACAGTCGCGCGTAATTGCAGAATGGGGCGGCTACATCGACTCAACACCCGATGGGGTCCCAGCTATCGGCGAAATCGGCAGCGTTCCTGGTTTCATCCTGGCCGCCGGGTTCAGCGGCCATGGTTTCGGAATCGGCCCGGGTGCGGGCCACCTGATCGCTGATATCGCCACTGGCCAAACGCCGATCGTCGACCCCAGGCCGTATCGGCCGGAACGGTTCAAGTCCTCCGTGTGGGGCCAAGTCGCCGATTTCTGAGCCAACGGCTCGCCGACATGTTCTCCCAGATCGGATGTCGATGACCGTCGGCTATCAGTCCCGGCGCAGACGGTTCATTAATTGCAGATACAGAGCCTGTTTCGGGGGTGCGTCCCAATGCGGCTCACCGCGTTGGTCCGTGCAACTGATTGGGCTTCCTGCTTGAGCGGGATAGTCCGCCTCCCCTCTGCGCTGTGACCTGCTCGCCTCAGTTTCGAAGCAGCGGATGCCGACGTCATAACTACCGGTTATGGATCTATCCCAACTATCTCTTGGTCAATCCATCAGCTTTCCATCATCTTTGTCGCAGTACAACAGGAGATTGGAATGAGTTACAGGGTAGGAGTGGATGTCGGTGGATCCTTCACGGATTTTGCGGTCTTCGACGACGAAACGGGCGCTCTTTCAACACTGAAAGTATTTTCCAGACCGGACGCACCTGGCGAAGAAATCCTGCTCGCACTCGACATACTTAAGAGCCGCGATGGCATCGAACCCGCAGAAATTGAATACTTCACCCATGGCACCACGGTCGGTGTTAACACAGTAATCCAGCGCAACGGGCATGACATTGCGCTGTTCACGACCAAGAATTTTGAAGATGTTCTTGAAGTCGCACGCCTAAAAGTTCCGCAGATTCACAATCTGTATTCCGCTCGACCCAAGCCGTTGATTTCCCGCGACCGTGTCTTCGGAATCAATGAACGCACGCTTGCCACCGGAGAGATCACTATCTCACCGGCTGAAGATGACGTCGCAAGAGCAGTCGAGGCAGCGATAGCCGCCGGATGTCAGGGGATTGTCCTGTCTTTCCTGCACTCCTATCGAAATGCGGCCAACGAACGGGCCGTAAAGAGCATCATCGAGAAACTTGCACCTCATCTCCCCGTCGTGACGTCGGCCGAAACCTGGCCGATCATCCGTGAGTATGAGCGCACGATTACGTCGGTGATAAGTGGATATGTTCGTCCCCGTGTCGCTCGTTATCTCAACCGCTTTGAGGAGGTCCTAAAGGGAAAGGGTGTCACCTGCCCGTTGCATATCACCAAGACCAATGGTGGCGTGATGGGCATAGATCAAGCCCGCGGTGAGTGTGTCCAGATGATCTTATCAGGCACGGCCTCCGGTGTCATCGGTGCCGGCTATTTCGCCATGGCGAGCGGATTTGACCGTGTCATGAGCTTGGATATCGGCGGAACCAGTGCTGATGTTGCAGTCATTGTCGATGGCAGCCCGCAATATGGGATTGGAGAGCTTATCGGCGACTTTCAGATCCACGTTCCCTCGGTCGCAGTAAGCTCGGTGGGTCAAGGTGGCGGCTCGATTGCATGGGTCGATACCCTTGGCATGCTGCAAGTCGGCCCGGAAAGTGCCGGCTCGACGCCGGGACCGGCATGCTACGGCCGTGGCGGAACTCGACCCACGATAACCGATGCGATGGCCGTATCAAACCTGATAGGATTTATGCCACTTGGATACGGCGCCGTTTCCGTCGATAAAACTGCTTCCTTTACCGCCATGGAGCCAATTGCCGTGCAACTCGGCGTCGCCGTGGAGATACTTGCCGGCAATATTATCGATATTTCGGTTTCGGGAATGTACGCCGAGGTAAGTGCGCTTGTGTCGCGCTTTGCCATTGATCCGCGCGAGTATCATCTTTTTGCTTTCGGCGGTGCCGGCGCAATGCTGGCATGTTTCCTAGCGCACGAACTCGATATGCGGGGCGTCATCGTTCCACCCACACCCGGCGTGGTTTCGGCTCTTGGCGGCCTCATCGCAGACCTCAAGAATGACTTTATCCGTACCACCTACTGCGATGTAACGAAGGATGAAATCCTCAGCTTGCTGCCCATTCTCGATGAATTGGAGAATTCTGGACGTGAATGGCTGACCGCCCAAGGTCATTCGGGTGAAGGCGATGTCCAGTTGTCCGCGGATATGCGCTATCTTGGCCAATCATTTGAGATCGAGGCACCACTTCGCAGTGAGTGGGTGCGTTCAGGTGATGTCAAGGCAATTGCGAACGCATTTCACGACCAGCACAACCGCCTTTATGGCCATGCCGATGAACATGCGCCGGTGCAGATGGTAAACCTGCGTTTCGTCATCTCCGGTGCGACACCCAAGCCGAAGCTTATGGAAATCGCGACGGCGACGGAGCCAGCACAGCCCTATCTCTTCTTGGAAAGTTGGTTCTCGGGTCGGCAGCACCGAACGGCTGTTTATCATCGCCACGAACTCAAGTCGGGGCACAGCTTTAGCGGACCGGCCATTGTCGCGCAGGATGACACCACGACCGTCGTTCCCCCGCAGTTCGCCGTAGCAGTTGATCGGTTCGGCAATCTTGTCATCACCAAGTCGGAGTTTTGATATGTCCATTGATCGTCGCAATCTGAAGGTCCTCGCAAATTTCTGCTCAGCTGCTGCCGATGCGATGAGTTTCACGCTCATGCGCACGGCACATTCGGCATTTGTCAAAGAGACTGAAGATTTCAGCTGCCAGGTCGTGACGCGCGAGGGCTTGGCATTCGCCAATCCCCGCCAATTCGGCGCGCCATGGTACAGCGGCATCGACTACGCGCCGCTTCTGGCCATGTTTGACGCCTACAGCGAAGGCGACATCTGTATTACCAACGATCCCTATAGCGGATACGTCGCGACCCATTCGCCAGATATTCATATCTGGAAACCGGTCTTCCATGATGGAAAGATTGCATGCTTTGTCGTTGGGCACATCCACAACACCGATGTTGGCGGAGCTGTTCCCGCATCGCTATCAAGAACGCTGAGCGAAATCGAGCAGGAGGGACTGCGGATCCCGCCGGTCAAGCTTGTCGAAAACGGGATGATAAACACCTTCGTGCTTGAAATCATTCGTACAAACGTTCGCGCCCCCACACAGAATCTGGGAGATCTGCACGCCCAGATCGCGTCCGTTAATATTGGCGAGCGGAAGATGCAGGAGATCGTGCGGCGTTTCGGCTTAGAGGTCTTTCTAGAAGGCGTAAGCCAAATTCTTGATTATGCCGAGGCGCAAACCCGTCAAATTCTGACAAGTGTCCCAGACGGCGACTATTTTTTCTCAGACTATGCGGACGAAGATTCGGTTGGCGGGAAACCTTGCAGGGTGGCGCTCACCGTCAAGATACGCGGCGACGAAGTTATCCTTGACTATACCGGAAGCGATCCCCAGTTGGGCTCGTCGCTCAACATGCCTACGGGCGGTCGAGAGCGGCATCCGCTGGTAATGGTGGGATTGACCTATGTTCTATTCACATTGGATAATAGCCTGCTTCTGAACGCAGGCACGCTCAGACCCGCAAGAGCGATCCTGCCCGAAGGGACCATCGTCAATTGTTCGCCTCCCGCGGCAGTCGGCCTTCGCTCCTTGACCTGTGCCATGACGCAGATCGTCACGCTTGGCGCCTTCGTGAAGGCACTTCCGGAATTGATGCCGGCGTCGTCACCCGGTGGCAATGCTATTATGAATATCAAAACAAGCTCCCGCAACGGGCGCCCTGTTATGGCATCTATCGGGCCGGTTGGCGGCGGCGGCGGCGGTACGCCCTTTGGCGATGGAAGCGATGGTGCCGGAGGAGCAACGGGGTTTCTTAGCAATACGCCGATCGAAATCAGCGAAGCGGAGGTCCCGATACGCTTCCTCCGGTATGGTCTGGAGCCCGACACTGGGGCACCGGGGAGATATCGCGGCGGCCTTTCAGCGATCATGGAATTCGAGGTCTGCACACCCGAAACGGTGGTAACGGCCCGAAACAGAAATCGATCGATCATGTCCGGTTGGGGGGTGAATGGCGCCCATCCGGGCAAGGTGTCGAGTTTTCATCGCAACCCCGGCCAACCCAGCGAAATCTCGTTGGGTAACACGGACGTCGTCAAATGTGACCCTGGCGATGTGATCCGTGTGATCGGACCCGGCGCAGGCGGCTATGGTGACCCATTCACGCGCCCCGTTCGAATGGTGTTTGATGATGTGCGAAAGGGCGCGGTTTCACTGCAAAGCGCACGGCTGGACTATGGCGTTGTCATCAAGGACGGCTGTGTTGATCAGGTCGGAACTGTAGTGGCACGTGGCGGCAGGAGCGCGGTTTCTCTTGAAATCATAACGCATGGCGAAGAACGCAAAGCATTTGAGGCGGTCTGGACGTCTGATCGATACGATCTTTTGACCGAGTTTCTTGCCATGACACCGACACGCTGGCGCTTCTTTCTCAAGCACCGCATCTTTGATAGGGTAGACGAACTCACCGCTGATAGACGACCGATCGACGTTCAGATGAGGGACGTTTTTGCCGAGATGCGAGGGCTCTACGGCCTCTCGCCATCGGGCGAGCAATACGGATAGTTTTACATTCCATGCAGACTGGAATCGACATGGCTCTGCGGCGACCTTGTCCAAAACGTCCTGACTGTTCTAATTCGCGCTGATCGCATCGCGCAGGTTTTGCAGGATGGTAGGATAGAAGCGCGAACCTGGCCGTGCCATGTTGGTCGATATCGCTAGGTTCATGATGACCGACGGCACAAACGGTCGGGCAACGAGGCCTTCAAAGCGATGCCACGCCACCAGACCATCGACAAGGCCAATTCCGAGCCCGGCCTGCACCAGTGGTGCCGCAGCGATTGATGACGAAACTTGAATGGCCGTCCGGCGCTGGACGCCGGCGGCCTTGAAAGCTTCGTCAAGCGGTCCGCGAACCTCCGCGGCGGAGCCGTAGGAAATCAACGAACGGTCGGATAGATCGCCTGCTTCAATTTGCTGTTTGTTTGCAAGGGGATCTGCTGCGGACATGAGCGCGACAATCGCGAAAGACGAGAGGATCTCACTCTTCACCGTGGGCGCCTGAATCGTCGACAAGGTCAGCCCAATGTCGATATCCCCAATCAAAAGCTGTTCGGTGACCTCGCGCTGTGGGAGGGTATGCAAGTGCACGTCAACCGTTGGATGCGTCTTCCTAAATATTGTCAAGGCGGCCGGCATCACAGAAAAGATAATCGGCAAGCTGGCGCCGATGCGCAAAAGGCCCACCTTTCGTTCACCGATCGTCTGAGCAAATTCCTTCAACACTTCGAGTTCACGGAATACGCGGTCGGCGTCGTCGTACAGCAAATGTGCCTCGGCGGTCGGCGTCAATCGTCCGCCAATTCGCTCAAACAGCCTATAGCCCAACTGGCTTTCGAAATGCTGTAGAACCTTGCTTACTGCGGGTTGGGAGACCGCCAGAGAGTTTGCCGCGGCAGTGAGAGAGCCGTCACGCATTATTGCTCGGAATACTTCCAGCTGCCTCGCGTTCATACTGCGTCACTCCCGGCTTCCAAAACAACCTATAACCTTGGGTTAGAGATCCATCAACGCTTACGATTGGCACATTTTGGCGCCGGTCCGCATCATCGTCGAGACGGGATGTTTTGGCATTGATTTAAGGAGAGAGAGCATGGCTGCCCGCTTCAGGCGCATCGCAGAGGAAAATCGCCAACTCGTCTTTTTGACGATCGATGGACGCCCGATCGAAGCGCTGGAGGCTGACACGCTTCTCGTCGTGTTGATGTTGACGGTCGGTTATGCCCGCCGTTCAGAATTTGGTGACGGCCACCGAGCGGGGTTCTGCATGATGGGCGCCTGCCAAGACTGCTGGGTTTGGACGGAGGACGGTGATCGTCTGCGCGCGTGCTCGACGGCCGTCACACCTGGAATGCGTCTGACCACAAACCAGCCGGAGGGTATATGGCCGAAGATCGTGTAGCTCCGCGCATTATCATCGTTGGCGCTGGGCCGGCTGGGATCCGCGCCGCGGAAACGTTGGCACAGGGCGGTTTTCGACCCATTGTGATCGATGAGGCTGACAGAAGCGGCGGCCAGATCTATAGGCGACAGCCGAAAAACTTCGTTAGAAGTTACAAAACAATCTACGGTTCTGAAGCTGAAAAGGCGCTAAAGCTGCATCAGGACTTTGACGGCCTCGGCGCGAAAATCGACTACAGGCCAAATACGCAGGTTTGGGCCCTCCTGGACAAGACGCTGCACGTTTCGCACGATGGATCGACCAAGACCGTCGAGTTCGACGCATTGATCTTGGCGACGGGTGCGACAGATCGAATTGCCCCGCTTCCGGGCTGGACTATTCCAGGGGTGTATTCGCTCGGAGCATCGCAAATCGCCTTGAAGGCACAAGCATGCGCCATTGGCCAAAGGGTCGCTTTCGTCGGAACGGGGCCTTTGCTCTACCTCGTGTCCTATCAGTATATGAAAGTCGGCATCAAACCGGTGGCTTTGATCGATACCTCCACATTCCACGACCACTGTCGCGGGCTGCCGTGGATGGCCTCACGGCCGGAACAATTGGTCAAAGGGTTCAAATACATCTGGGCGCTAAAACGCGCCGGGGTGCAGCTATTTTCGGGATCGATACCACAAAGGGTCCTTGGCGACGGCTCCGCTGGGGTTAGCGGTCTCCAGTTCCACCATCGGGCAAGGACGGTTACCCTGGATTGCGACGCAATAGGCATTGGTTACCATCTGCGAAGCGAAAGCCAACTGGCCGACCTCGCTGGATGTCAGTTCTCCTTCGATGCATTGTCGCGGCAGTGGTTTCCAAGTTCAGACGAGATGGGACGAAGCTCGGTTTCAGGCATCTACCTTGCGGGTGACGGTGCGCGTTTGTCTGGCGCGGACGGTGCGGAAGTCAGCGGCAAGCTTGCCGCTCTTGCTGTGTTGAAGGATCTTGGACAGCGCGCGTCGAAAGTCGAAATCGGCGCGCTTCTGAAACAAAGTCGCAAGCACGCCTGCTTTGCGAAGGGGGTTCAAAAGACCTTTCCCTGGCCGGCCCAGCACGTTGCAGCTGTTCAAGATGAAACGATCATATGCCGTTGTGAAATGATCACCGCCGGTGAACTTCGCAACGCGGCTGGCCCAATGGCCGCGCCGGAGGTTAATCGCGCCAAGGCCTTTTCAAGGGTAGGCATGGGTCGCTGCCAGGGTCGATACTGCGGACAGGCAAGTCAAGAATTGGTTGCCGCGGCCCGAGGGACTTCAGTCGAAGCCGTCGGTCGATTGCGCGGGCAAGCGCCCGTCAAGCCGTTGGCGATTTCGATCAAGAAGATGGAAAACGACAATGAATAGGCAGGCCGACGTTCTCATTGTTGGCGGCGGGTTGATGGGTGCCGCGACGGCTTTTTTTCTGCGGCAGCGTGGGCGATCTGTGATCTTGCTCGAGCGTTTTCTCGTCGGCCAGCAGGCAAGCGGTGTGAATTTCGGCAATGTCCGAAGGCAGGGTCGTTTCCTCGGCCAACTTCCACTTGCAAATCGCTCGCGGCGCATTTGGGGCAAAATCGCCGAACTGACAGGAAGCGATGTCGAATTTCTGCCCGTCGGTCATGTCCGCTTTGCATGGCATAAGGAACAGGTGGGCGTTATAGAGGAATATGCGCGACACGCGCGACAGCTCGGGCTGGACCTCGAAATAATCGGACGCAACTCACTTCGGGAACGGTTTCCTTTTGCTGGCGGGTTGGCCGTTGCGGGGTCTTACTCGCCCAACGACGGCCATGCTAATCCGCGCCTGGCGACGCCAGCATTCGCACGCGCGGCGACACGTGACGGGGCCACCGTCGTGGAAAATTGCGAGGTCCTTTCTCTCGAAAAGGTCGGGGACGATTTTCAAGCCGAGACCCCACAAGGCCTGTTTAGCGCACCATGTGCGTTGATTTCCAATGGGGCCTGGGGCGGAAGACTGGCGGCAGCCTTTGGCGAGGCCGTACCGATCACGCCAGGGGGCCCGCAAATGGGCGTTACGGAGCCTGCCCCCTACTTCATTCGGCCGGTCGTGGGCGTTTCGACAAGCATTCCGGACGAGGTCATCTATCTTCGTCAAATTCCACGCGGAAATGTCATCTTCGGCGGCGTTCGGCGCGGGCCGGTGAGCCTCGAAGTCGGGCGCTCGAAATTCGATCCGGCAAACCTAGCGCCGCAGTTTCTGCAGTTGGTCCGCCTGGTGCCGGCATTGCGGCATCTAAGAATTATCAGGACTTGGTCAGGCGTCGAAGGCTATATGAGCGACGACCTGCCAATCATGGGCGCGTCAGGAAAGGTCAGTGGCCTGTATTATGCGTTCGGCTTTTGCGGTGCGGGGTTTCAGCTAGGCCCGGGCGTTGGCGACGTCATGGCCGAGTTGATCGATACCGGCTCAACCACGACCCCCATCAGCGATTTCACCATTGCGCGTTTTGTCCAAGCAAGGGAACAATGATCTTCAGATGCTCCTCGAAGCTGATGTAGCTCAGCACCAGCGACATACGTCCAGCCTTGCGATACGCCCTACGCTTGATCTCGCGCCGGTTCATCCGGAAGATGATCTCGTCAATGTATCGTCGAAGATGCGGCCGACTTAGGAAATGAAACACGCCAAACTGCGCCCACTTGCCTCATACCTTGGCGTTCGCTCCGGCTCGCCACGAATTTCCCTCGCAACCCCATGCCACACGATCGCGGACATGCCGTGTCTATGGATGCCGGGCCTGGTGGCATTTTGTAATTGCGCTAAATTCGCCGTCGGACCGTCGCCAGGGCGCCGACAAATGCCTTGGCGAAACTCTCGCGATCCTCGGGATTGAGGAAAGACCCGATCTCCGTCCTTTGCCCCTCGCCGTGGATGCGCATCGACCAGATGCCGACGCCCTTGCGGCGCAGCACGTGAAACCGCGCCCAGAACGGATTGAAGCGGTGTTCAATCATCCGGCCGGATGGCGAAAATTTCCGCACCGAAACCTCGGTCCGCGACACGGTAACCTCTTCCCGCACCCGCCCGGAACGGTAGCTCACCCAGAAGGCTGCGTAGAGAAGCAGGAAATCGGCCCCGAAGAATATTCCGATGGGCCAGGCGCCTTTGATGATGAAGAGCCCGCCGTAAAACATGCAGACGGCGCCAGCCAGGACGAGCATCGCCTTGAACCCCTTTCGCCCGAGCGAACGGTGGGGGAAAAGCTCGGCGGCAAACACCGGTTTGTCGGCCGATGCATCGGCGTTGCGTTCTGTCATAGGACTTGAGTATAGGTCGTTCATGGCAAACCTCAGAACGAAATCCAGCACCCAAACCGTCAAAAAGTCAAATGTGACGACAGGCCGCAAGCCGGCTTTTCGCAGCATCTACGCAAAGGCCGAAATCGAGGAAATATTCCGCCGCTTCTCGATCCAGCGGCCGGAGCCCAAAGGCGAACTCGAGCACGTAAATCCGTTCACGCTCGTGGTTGCCGTGGCTCTTTCGGCCCAGGCGACGGACGTTGGTGTCAACAAGGCGACGCGGGCGCTGTTTGCCGCTGCCGACACGCCGCAGAAGATGCTCGATCTCGGCGAGGAGCGCATTCGCGATTACATCAAGACGATCGGCCTTTACCGCAACAAGGCGAAAAACGTCGTCGCCCTGTCGGCAAAGCTGCTTCTGGATTTCAACGGCGAGGTGCCGCAGACGCGCGAGGAACTGATGACCCTGCCAGGCGTCGGGCGCAAGACCGCCAACGTCGTGCTGTCGATGGCCTTTGGTCAGTCGACGCTTGCGGTCGATACGCATATCCTTCGCATCGCCAACCGTATCCGGCTGGCCCCTGGGAAGACGCCCGACGAGGTGGAGCAGCGGCTGATGAAAGTCATCCCGGAGCGCTACCTCTATCATGCGCATCATTGGCTGATCCTGCATGGCCGCTACTGCTGCAAAGCGCGCAAGCCCGAATGCGAACGCTGCGTCATCGCCGATCTGTGTCGCTCGCCTGAAAAGACCTGTGATATTCCAGCACCCCTTATTGAGCTATCTGCGAAAGTTATCGGCGAATGAAGGGTCTTTGCGACTGAGCATCTTGTGCAGATGCACCATCATCGCAGCTGCAAAGAGGGGCGTCAGCAGGTTGACGATCGGAATGGCCAGGAAGGCTGCAATCAGCAAGCCGCCGAGAAACACCATCGATCCATGTTTGGCGCGAAACTGCCGCGCCTCGTCGGGCGAACGGAAGCGCATTGCGGCAAATTCGAAGAACTCCCGACCCAGCAAATAGCCGTTGACTATAAAAAAGGCCGCGAGGTTGACGACTGGTACGAGGAGCAGGATGAGCGCGACTATATTTCCAAGAACAATTACAAAGAGAAACTTCAGCGAGCTTACGATTGCAGGGCCAAAGGCCATGGCTTTTCCTGGCGCATCTGTCGGATAGTCGCGTTTTTCCACCACCTCGGCGATATCATCGAGAAAAAGTCCGGCTATAAGAGCAGTCACTGGCGAAAGCAGCAATGATAGGCCGATGGCAAGTCCAAAGCTTGCCATGACTGCAAAGCCATAAGCGAGCCAGGTGGCCCAATGGGGAATATTCGGAAAGAACGCTTCAAGCCAAGGTAAGGCAAACGAGATAAAGGCGCCATCAAGAGCAAACCAAAGGCCGACCAGCACCAGAAGCGTTATGCTGAGCACTTTCCAGAAAACGGTGCGTGTTTCCAACGCGAATAGATTGGCAATCGCCAGACGTGCAGCTTCGATGATCATGCGCGGCCTCTCCTTGAAACTCGCACAGGATGTAAGGTGGGATTGGGTTGCCGACAAGCGTGCACCCATCCCGGTCAAATGTCTGTAAGTGACTTGTTGTAAAGAAGCAGACCCTAATATATATTGAGCTACTATTAAAAAACAACAACTTAAACCTGAGAAGCCGGCGCCCGCCCCGATTGCTTATACGGTGTAACGGCTCGCTCAGTAGGTGAAACGTCAGCGAGGCAAATTTGGAAGACCTAGGTCAGAAGCTCAAGACATACATGAAATCGGGGACCCCTGCCGAGCGCCGCATCGCGCGTTACTTTTCCGATCATATGAACGAGCTTCCGTTTGAAACCGCGTCTTCGGTCGCCGACCGACTGGAGCTGAGCCCCATGACGGTGGGCCGGTTCCTGCGCGCCCTGGGTTATCAAGGTCTCGACGGGATAAAAGTTCATCTGCGTGAAACCGTGCCGCCTGGCACGTCTCAGCTTCCGGACTCAATTGAGCAATTGCGCAAGGACATCGCCGAAGGACGCCCGCTTGCCGGTCTCATGTCCGAACAGATCGAGATGCTGCACCACATCTACAATCTGGCCAGCCAGCCGCAGTGGCGCGATGCCGTAGCCGCCGTTCTGGCCGCAAACGAAGTGTTCGTCGCCGCGCACCATAGCACCGCCTGTCTTGGTTACCACTTCTGCAACCATCTCGGAATTGCCCGCGACCACGTGCAGTTGGCCGACGGCACAAATGGCAGCTACACCGAGCTCCTGTGCCATCAGACATCAGATTCGCTACTCGTCATTATCGATTCTCACCGTTTCGCCAAGTCGCGCCTCCTGGCGCGGTCAGCGCGACGTGCCGGCTACAAGGTTCTGCTGGTCACGAGCCAGTACACGGAATGGGCCCATGAGTTCGCCAATATCACGCTGTCTCTGCCACCCTCGCGCGTCGGCAATCGCGATAATTATTCAGCAGTTACGGCCCTTCTGGAATTTTTTGCAGCCGCAGTCTCTCATTCTGCCGGCCCGGACGGCGAAGCGCGAGGACGGCGAATTGCCGAGCTGGAAGGCATGTTTGCCGACGCGCCACTTCGGTAAGCAACCGCTATTCCATTCGCTCAAGCTCGGAGCGATGCCTGTACATTGCCAGAAAACGCCTATAGTCGCGGTCATAGGCGGCCTTCTTGCCGAGGTTTGGCAAGCGTTCATAGCCGCCCGGATACATGGCGGCGCCGGCCGATGCCAGGTCCTTGTGTAAGCCACCGGCAACGGATGCGGCAATAGCCGTCCCAAGCAGAACCGCCTCGTTCATCTTCGGCACGATGACCTTGCAGCCCGTCACGTCGGAATAAAGCTCCATCAGCACGGCATTCTTCACATGCCCGCCCGCCACATGAAGCGTATCCGGCACATAGCCGAATTCGTGCATCTTCTCGAGGATATGGCGAATGCCAAGCGCGATGGCGAGGCTCGTGCGCCAGTAGAGACGGCAAAGCCCGTCGAACGAGCTGTCGAGCGTCAATCCGCTGACGACACCGACCGCATGTGGATCGGCAAGCGGCGAGCGATTGCCGTGGAAATCGGGCAGCACGTGGATGCGCGCTGCGAAGGCATCGCCTTCGAGCGCGCGCAACTCGGCAATACGCGAGACGATCTTCAGGTGAAGTGCCGCTGTCGGTTCGCCACCGGCGGCATGCATGCGAACGATGTGATCGAGCAAAGCGCCGGTCGCCGACTGCCCGGCTTCGACCAGCCACATGTTCGCAAAGCCTGCCTCGTAATACGGACCCCACATGCCAGTACTGCGCTTGCGCTCTTGGGAAAAGGCGACGATACAGCTGGAGGTGCCGGCAATCAGCGCCAGTTGCCGCTCGAGGCCGGAGGGATCACCGGCATAGCCACCAAGCGCTCCGAGCGCACCGGCATAGGCATCGATCATGCCGGCGGGGACATGGCACTCGCGATCAAGCCCCAGTTCTTCGGCTGCCTGTTGCGACAGCGTCCCGACACTGGCGCCGACCGGCACGGTTTCTTCCGGCAGATGCCCACGCTCGCGCAGATCCGACAGGTCGATTCGTTCGAGGAAATCCGACTGCCAGCCGGGATTGCGGTGCGCGAGATAATTCCATTTGGCAGTCAATGTGCTGCGCGACCGTGCAATCGACCCCGTTGCCTTCCATGTCAGAAAATCGGCGAGATCAAAGAAATAGCCGGCCTTGCCCCAACTCTGCGGCAGGTTCTTCTTCAGCCACATCAATTTCGGCATTTCCATTTCCGGCGACATGAAGTGACCGGAATGTTCAAGCACCGAATGCCCGGTCGCCGTACAGAAATCCGCTTCCTCAAGGGCCCGGTGGTCGAGCCAGACGATGGTATCGAAACGGGCTTCGCCGCCTGTCGAAACGGTCAGTGGTTGAGCGTCGACATCGCGAACGACAAGAGAGCACGTGCCATCGAACCCGATGGAACCGATCGCTGAGGAGGCGGCGCCGGACGCCGAAATCGCTGCCCTGACGGCAATGCAGACGGCAGACCAAATGTCTTCTGAACTATGCTCGGCGTGGTTCTCGCAAGGCCTGTTCATGATGATCGGATGCTCACCCTTGCCGAGCATTCGCCCTTCCCGATCGAAAACGGCAGCACGCGCGCTGCCCGTGCCGACATCGACCGCAACCACGTGATCACGCATCAACTATGAGCCCCGTCCGTTTTTACGTTTTCGGACAAGGTGTATCAAATCCTCCATGGCGTCAAACACCACTTCGGGCGAAAGTCGGTCCAATTCAGCGTGGTAGTGGGCCGAATGTGCATGCGACCCGCCGGCAAAGGCAAAAACCGTCATGCCGGCGGCCCTTGCTGCGGTAATTCCAGCGGGGCTGTCTTCAACGACGACGCATCGGCCGGGCTCAACGCCCATCTGGCCAGCCGCATGAAGGAAAAGATCGGGAGCGGGTTTGCCGCGTTTGACCATGCTTGCCGAGAAGATGTGCGGCTCTAGCCGGTCGAGAAGCCCCGTTAGGCCAAGGGAAAGCCGGATGCGTTCCAACTGGCTGGAAGACGCGACACAGCGCGGAACATCCAGCGCATCCAGCGTCTCGGCAACGCCCGGAATTGGCTTCAGTTCGGTTCGAAAACGGGCATAGAGATCGTTGCGGATACGATCGAGAAATTCCTGACTGGCAAAAACGTTGAACTCCGTTTCCAGCGTGTCGATCAACGTCGCAAGGCTCTTGCCAAGGAAGCGCTTATAGGCGCCCTCCTCGTCGATCTCGACACCGGAATCGCGCATCGCCTGAACCAGCACACTGATCGAAAGCGGCTCGCTATCGACGAGGACGCCGTCGCAGTCGAAGATGACGAGCCCGTATTCCGCATCAGCCATTGCCGATCCAACCTGAAATCGTGTCGTGATTTCGGCGCACAAGCGCGCCGGCCGGCGGCTACTCCGCCAGCTTGTCGTCGAGATATAGCTGCAAAGTCTCGCGCGTACCTTTCGCCCATAGTGTCTTCAGGGCGTGGGCGAAGCGCTTGACGAAAAGATCTGACTTGGCGACGGTCCCGAAGATATCCTCAAAGGCAAGGAAGGCAGCAGGATCGGTCTTCGCCTTAAGGGCTGCGGCATGCAGCCGATCGGCACTTGCGTCGTTGAAGACGATCTCCTTGCCGCTGTCGGTCGTGCCGGCAAAGTAGCGGCACCAGAGTGCCGACACCAGCGCCAGGCCGATGACATCTTCATTGCGGGCAAGCCGGTCGGCCGTCGAAGGCAGGATGAATTTCGGCTGACGGTTGGAGCCATCCTGTGCGAGCCGCGGAACGGTATCGGCAATTTTTGGGTTGAGCAGGCGGCGCTCGATCAGCTGGAAATAATCTTTGAGTGACGTGTTTGGCACCGGCGGCACGATCGGGATGATTTCCTCGTTCTCAAGCTTTGCAAGGAACGCCCGGATCAACGGATCCCCCATCGCGTCGTGGACGAAATGGATATCCATGAGAGCAGCCGGATAGGCGATCGCCGCGTGGCCGCCATTGAGAATGCGGATCTTCATATGTTCATAGGGAGCGACATTGTCGACGAAGGTAACGCCGACCTTTTCGAGAGCAGGACGGCCGAGCGGAAACTTGTCCTCCAGCACCCACTGCTTGAACTCTTCGCAATAGACCGGCCAGTTGTCCTCGATCTGGAAATTGTCTCTGAGCAGATCGATCTCGCGGGCGCCCGTTGCCGGCGTGATCCGGTCGACCATGCCGTTCGGGAATGAAACGTTGGCCTTGATCCAATCGGCAAATGCCGGATCGGAAAGCTGCGCGGTTCCGACGACAGCGGCCAAAGTGACGCCGCCGTTGTGGGGAATATTGTCGCACGACATCACGGTGAATGGTAAAAGACCCTTGTCGCGCCGCGCCTTGAGGCCGGCGACGATAAGGCCGAAAACGGTCTTCGGTTCTTGGGGATGTTGACCGTCGGCGGCAATCGCCGGGTGCGCCGGATTGAACTTTCCCGAAGCATCGATGAAATAGCCGCCTTCGGTAATCGTCAGCGAAACGATACGGATCGCCGGGTCCGCGAGCTTGGCAATGATCGCCTTGGCATCGCCCGTCGGCAGTATGCCGATCATCGGGGCGGTAACGCGCGCAGCGGTTTTATTGTTGTCCTGTTCGACGACGGTGGTCAAGAAATCCTGTGCGGCGAGCTTTTCGCGCATTACCGCATCGGATGGAAGAACGCCGGCGCCGACGATTGCCCAGTCATGATCGTGACCGAGGTTGAACAGATCGTCGAGATAGACCGCCTGGTGGGCGCGGTGGAAGTTTCCGACGCCAAAATGCACGATACCGGCGACAAGCGACGACCTGTCATAGCCAGGTATCGCAGCGGTTGCCGACACCTCTTTCAACGTTGCCAGCGATAGTTTCGTCATGTCTCCAGTCCTTCTGAAAGGTCTTTTGGTTCAGCTGGTCCCGGGTCCAACCGTCTCTTTTAAGAACCCGGGCCGCATGCCCGGGCGCTATGCGATGCCGTCCATGGTTGGCCCGACGTCGATCAAGCGATTACATCGCCAGACCCTTGTCGTTGAACTTGTGGATACGGTTGCGATCGGGTGTGAGATAGACCATCTCGCCAGCCTTGACCGGGAATTCGCCGGTGCCGCGCGCCGTGATCGTGCCGATACCGTCGACATCGACATGTAAGAAGGTGTCGGAGCCCAGGTGCTCGGCGACGATGACCTTGCCCTTCCATTCGCCGCTTTCCGTCGACAGCAGGATGTGTTCAGGGCGAACGCCGACCGTCGGTGCTCCGAACGGCTGGGCATAGACACCCTTGACGAAGTTCATCTTCGGCGAGCCGATGAAGCCGGCAACAAACAGATTTGCCGGGGTCTTGTACAGCTCCATTGGCGAGCCGACCTGCTCGATATTGCCGCGATTGAGCACGACGATCTTGTCGGCCATCGTCATCGCCTCGACCTGGTCGTGGGTCACATAGACCATGGTCGTCTTCAACTGCTGGTGCAGCTCGCTGATCTCAAGGCGCATGTTGACGCGAAGGGCCGCATCGAGGTTCGACAACGGCTCGTCGAACAGGAAGGCCGACGGTTCGCGCACGATGGCGCGGCCGATGGCGACACGCTGGCGCTGACCACCGGACAGCATACGCGGCTTGCGTTCCAGATATTCGGTCAGATTGAGGACGCGTGCGGCGTCATTGACCTTGCGATCGATCTCGTCCTTGGCAAGACCGGCCATCTTCAAGGGGAAGCCGATATTGCCGCGCACGCTCATATGCGGATAAAGCGCATAGGACTGGAACACCATGGAAAGGCCGCGCTGCGACGGCGGCATCTCGGTGGCGTTGCGGCCGTCAATGGTGATCTTGCCGCCGCTGACGTCCTCAAGCCCGGCGATCAGCCGCAGGAGCGTCGACTTTCCGCAGCCCGACGGGCCGACGAAGACGACGAACTCGCCATCTTCAATTTCGAGGTCGATCGAAGGAATGACCTTGGCTTCGCCGAAGACCTTGGAAACCTTCTGAAGGGAAATGCTGCCCATGTTTCTTTGTCCTTACTTAACCGCGCCAAAGGTGAGGCCGCGAACGAGTTGCTTTTGGCTGAACCAGCCGAGGATCAGGATCGGCGCGATCGCCATGGTCGATGCTGCCGAAAGCTTGGCGTAGAACAGGCCTTCGGGGCTGGAATAGGAAGCGATGAAGGCCGTCAGCGGTGCTGCGTTCGAAGCAGTCAGGTTGAGGGTCCAGAAGGCTTCGTTCCATGCCAGGATGATATTGAGCAGCAGCGTCGAGGCAATCCCCGGCACCGCCATCGGCGTCAGCACGTAGATGATCTCCTTCATGAGCGAGGCACCGTCCATGCGGGCCGCCTCAAGGATCTCGCCGGGAATTTCCTTAAAGTAAGTATAGAGCATCCAGACAATGATCGGCAGGTCGATCAGGGTCAGCACGACGACGAGGCCGGCACGGCTATCAAGAAGGCCGGTGTTGCGGAACATCAGATAGATCGGGATCAAGGCGCCGACCGGTGGCATCATCTTCGTCGACAGCATCCACATCAAGACGTCCTTGGTGCGTTTCGTTGGCGAGAACGCCATGGCCCATGCGGCCGGAATGGCGATCAAGAGACCAAGGAAGGTCGACCCGAAGGCGATGACCACCGAGTTTAAGAAGTGATGGAAATAATCGGACCGCGACTGCACCTCGGTGTAGTTCTCCGTCGTCCAGTGGAAGAACAGGAATTGCGGCGGCGATGCGATGGCGTCGGCTTCCGACTTGAAGCTGGTCAGGAACATCCACAGGATCGGGAAGAAGATCAGGATGGCAAGGAGCCAGGCGATCGCCGTCATGACCACCTTGCGTCGCGTTGTGACATTGCGGGCCATGGTTCATGCCTCCAGATTCTTGCCGACGAGGCGGACGAGGAAGATCGCGACGATATTGGCGAGGATGACGGCGACGATACCGCCGGCAGATGCGCCACCAATGTCGAATTGCAGCAGGGCCTGGACGTAGACCAGATAGGTCAGGTTGGTACTGTCGGTGCCGGGACCGCCATTGGTGGTAACGAGGATTTCGGCAAAGACCGACAACAGGAAAATCGTCTGGATCAGGATGACCACGGTAATGGCGCGGGCCATGTGCGGCAGGATGATGTAGATGAATTTCGAGACCACGCCGGCCCCGTCCATCTCGGCTGCTTCCTGCTGCTCGGAATCGAGCGACTGCAGCGAGGTCAGCAAGATCAGCGTTGCAAACGGCAACCATTGCCAGGCGACGATCAGGATGATCGAAAACAGCGGCATGGTGGCGAGAAAATCGACCGGCTGTGCCCCGAACACCTTGGCGATATAGGCAAACAGCCCGTTCACCGGGTTCATGAACATGTTCTTCCAGACGAGCGCCGCCACCGTTGGCATGACGAAGAACGGCGAGATCACCAGAATGCGCACGATGCCCTGGCCGAAGATCGGCTGATCGAGCAAGAGCGCAAAGGCGATGCCGCCGATGACGGTGATCAGCAGTACGCCAACCACCAGCACGATGGTGTTGATCAAGGCGGCAACGAAGCCGGGGTCGGTCAGGAAGTAGGAATAGTTGGAGAAACCGGCCCAGGTCTCGACGCCGGGATTGAGCAGGTTGTAGTTCAGCAGCGAGAAATAGATCGTCATCACCAGCGGGACGATCATCCACGCAAAGAGAAGAACAACAGACGGCGCGATCATCAGGCGGGCCGCGGAACTGGTGTGTAACGTCGCCATGGCAAGGACCAATCTTGTCTAAAGCGGGGGAGCCAAACTTGTTGCGAGCTCAAACTTGTTGCAAGCCCAAACTTGTTGCAAGCGTGGAGAATGGCTACAGCGCGGCTGAAAATAAAGAACCAGCGGAGATGGAAAAGGCCGCCGAAGCAGTTCGGGCGTCGGCGGCCTAAGGGAGGAAGTGCGGAGGCACTCCCTCCACCTCGGGAGGTTTCTTATTTGATATAACCGGCCTTGGTCATTTCGCGCGTCGTCAGCTGTTGTGCACTCTTCAGTGCCGCATCGACGGTGACCTGACCTGCCAGAGCCGCAGAGAACTGCTGGCCAACCGCTGTGCCCATACCCTGGAATTCAGGGATAGCCACGAACTGCACACCGACATAGGGAACCGGCTTTACAGTCGGCTTCGTGGGGTCGGCAGAGGTGATGCTGTCAAGCGTCATCTTGGCGAAAGGCGCAGCCTTCTGGTAGTCGGCATTCGCATAGAGCGAAGTCCGAGTTCCCGGAGGGGCATTGATCCAGCCTTCTTTCTGCGCGACGAGGTTGGTGTAATCCTTGCTCGTTGCCCAGGCGACGAACTTCTCGGCCGCTTCAGTCTTCTTTGACGATGACGGGATGGCCAGGCTCCATGCCCAGAGCCAGTTGCTGCGCTTGCCAAGACCATTGTCGGGAGCAAGGGCGAAACCAACCTTGTCGGCGACCTTGGACTGCTTCGGATCGGAAACGAAGGAAGCAGCAACCGTTGCGTCGATCCACATGCCGCACTTGCCGGTCTGGAACAGCGCGAGGTTTTCGTTGAAGCCGTTTGAAGAAGCACCCGGAGGTCCGTCTTCCTTCAGCATCTTGACGTAGGTCTCAAGTGTCTTCTTCCACTCGGGCTGATCGAACTGCGGCTTCCATTTTTCGTCGAACCAGCGAGCGCCGAACGAATTCGACATCGCCGTCAGGAAGGCCATGTTTTCACCCCAGCCGGCCTTGCCGCGAAGGCAGATGCCGTAGACTTCCTTGTCCTTGTCGGTGAGCTTCTTGGCTGCATCGGCAATGAAGGTCCAGGTCGGCGCGTCCGGCATTTTCAGGCCGGCCTTGTCAAACAGGTCCTTGCGGTACATGACCATCGAGCTTTCGCCGTAGAACGGAGCAGCATAAAGCTTGCCGTCGGCGGTCAGGCCGCTGCGGATAGCCGGGAGAAGGTCATCCACATCATAGTCTTTGCCGAGATTGTCGAGCGGCAGGAGCCAGCCCTGCTTGGCCCAGATCGGAACTTCATAGGTGCCGATCGTCAAAACGTCGTACTGGCCGCCCTTGGTTGCGATGTCAGTCGTAACCTTCTGGCGCAGCACGTTCTCTTCCAGTGTAACCCACTGGAGATCAATACCCGGATTCTTCGTCTTGAAATCATCCGTTAGCTTCTGCATGCGGATCATGTCACCGTTGTTGACGGTGGCAATGGTCAGCGTCTCTGCAGACGCCATTCCGGCAAGCATCATCGCTGAGCAGGCGCCCAGCAGTAAAGTCTTCAATTTCATGTCTTCCTCCCAGAAGAGAAAATATTGAGCATTCGCTTAGCTCACGGGCAATTACTCACCAGTCGACAAAAATTGTCAATGGACATTCGTTGCTGCGATGCCGAACAACGAGCCTAAAGCATTGAAATAAAACGTGTTATTTTTTGCTCAGTCCCTGAGCAGAAATTCGGCAGTCGCCTCATCGGTGATCAAACCGTTGACTTGCCGCCCTTCGACAGCCGCCTTGATCGCTTCGAACTTGCGTTTTCCCTTGGCAATCCCGATGACGGTAGAGGTTTCACGCGAAGGGATGGGAGCGCTGGCAACCCGTTCGTTGATGGCATTGTCGAGAAGCTTGCCGTCGCCGCCGAAGATCCAGCCGCAGATCTCGCCGCTGGCACCCAGCTTCATCAGGCCCAGCATCTCTTCCTTGCCGAGAAAGCCGTCGAGACAAAGCGGCGCGTCAATGCCCATCTCGCCTATCCCGACAAAGGTAACGTCTGCCTGAGCGCTGATATCAAGCGTCGAGCGCACCAGTGCCTGGGCGTGCAGCAATTCACGCTCCTCTGCAGCGGTCACGAGAACCGGCAGCGGCATCGGGTAGTGCCGCGCCTTGACGGCGTCGGCCATGCTGAAGATCACGTTATAGTAGGCAGCCGACCCATCAGGCCCAATATTGCCGGTCAGCGACACGATGCGATGCTGCGGGCATTCGATGACAGGCAATTGATCGACGGCGGCCTTCAGAGTCCGGCCCGTGCCGATCGCCAATACGATTGGATCACTGCGCTTCAACCAACGCTCGATCTCGGCAGCGCCCGCTTCGGCGATACCGACCGTGGTCGATGTGGAACCGGGGTCGCTCGGCACGACCTCGATATGCTTGAGGTCGTACTTCTTGCGCAGCGCCTCGGCCAGTTCGAGACAGGCTGCGATCGGGTGGTCAAGCCGCACCTTGATCAGCCTCTCGGCAACGGCCAGCGACACGAGACGCTGCGCCGACTGCCGGGAAATGCTCATCGACGATGCGATCTCGTCTTGCGTCCTGCCGGCAACGTAGTACAGCCAGCCGGCGCGCGCCGCATCGTCGAGCCGTCCCTGCGTTTCCGACTTCCTGACCATCATTTTCCTTAAGCGCAATCAGCCTGAATGTTCGAAGCCCTATGCCTTTTCCGGCGGGATGACACCCTTGGTCAGGGTAAAGCAGCCATAAAAGCGCCGCTCGCCGGTTTGGATCACGCAATAGGCATTCTTCGCACGCTCATAAAATGCAAAGCGCTCGACCGGCACCAGCGGCCAGTGCTTGCCTTCGGCTTCGTCGATGACGGCCTGGACTTCCTTGCGAACGGCAGGCACTTCGTCGGGGGCGCCGACGACTTCCATGCAAGCGGCTGCGTCGTCGATGAAGCTGTCGAGCGGCATCAGCGACAGGATCGCCTTGGCAGCCTCCGCCGACGTCACGTTGTCGATCCGCAGCAGCGTTCCGAACGGCGTTTCCCTGGCGATCGAGTCGGCCGGAAAATTGGTGTCGACGAGAACCAGCATGTCGCCATGTCCCATCGACTTCAAAGCATAAAGCACATCTGCATTGAGCAGTGGCGAAATTCCCTTAAGCATAAACGAGCCTCCTAAGCTGAGCTGACGCGCGGTTGCAAGGTGGCGCACGCGGCTTTTGATGCGTCAAAGAAGTAGCCGCGTGTCCGACCGCTGTCCATAGCCGCAATGCATGTCCGTCATCGCTAAGAAGCGCACACCGTTGGCGCTACTTGATGCACCATTTTGCAATCCCGATCGAGGCATATTTACGCAACTGCCACTATCGGCTCTACATCCAGCACTACTTCCGAGGCTGGACCTTCTAACGAAGGGCATCTGGCCGTTCGCCCGAAATCGGATCGCATGCCACCCGTTCTGGAAGGTCGCGATCGACGACGACCTTCAACCTCGATTCAATCGCAAGGAGCTAACTCGACGGGATCGGATGAAGGTCCTCGCGGCGACGATCGAGACGCGGGACTACGAGACCAGCGAGACGGATCTGCTGACGCGGTTCTACACTGCCAGATGGGTGCATCGACCGAACAAGACGGAGCTGATGACCTACTATCGGCTGCTCCTCGAGTCCTTGAAGGCATCTGGCGATCTCAACGCAGGTCGACATGGCATGAAGCTCAATCCGAAGGCGTTGAACACCATCGCTGACTTCGAACTCGAGGATCGACGTCACCACGACAACTACAGTAATCAGCGAGCAATTTTCTGGCTGACTTTGGTCCTGATCTGCGTTGGTGGCGTCCAGGCGGGCGCCGCAGCGTATGACGCATGGTGGCCGAAACCAGAGCCTCAGAAGACCAGCACCGTGCAGACAACGACTAAGGACAGTCCATAAGACGGTCCTAGTTATAAGCGATCTGCAAATCACCTATAACTACCCCTGCCCTGTCGCGTTGTAACGTCTCTGCAAAAAGGTTAGAACAGAGGCCGGCCCGGCTCGATCTGTCTCCGGACGGTCCCTACGACATCCCACCTTGTTCCCTACCCCCTCGCCGGTTATACTGTTTTTGAAAAACAGTATAACGCCGGAGCCATGCGGATGAAGTCCGTTGACTTGATGTATCAGACGATGCTCGCTGAGCTGGGCCAGCGCTCGCTCGACGCCGCATGGACGGCCGACTTCCCTCCGGAGGGTCGGTTCACGCCCGCCAACATCAAAGGCCGTAAGTACTGGTACTTCGATATCCCTGACGGACACGGGGGTACGACCCGTCGCTACGTCGGTCCCGCGGACGATCCGGCCATCGCGCAACGGGTCGCCAACCATAAGCGAGACAAGGATGACCTCCGCGGCCGCAGGCGAATGGTCAACAGCCTGACCCGCGAGGGCGGAATGATCGCACCCGATACTATCTCCGGCGACATCGTCGAGGCACTGGCAGACGGCGGCCTCTTCCGGCTCCGGGGCGTCCTGATCGGCACGGTGGCCTTTCAGTGTTACAGCGGCCTGCTCGGCGTTCGCCTGCCCACGGCTGCGATCCTGACGGGCGATGCGGACATTGCACTGGACTACGCCATCAGCCACGAGGTCGAGGATAGCCTTCCTCCGATCGTCGAGCTGCTGCAGGGCGTGGATCCCAGCTTCCGCGCGGTGCCTCATCGATCGGGCGGCGCGGCATCATCGGCGTTCCAGAATGACGGCGGCTATCGGGTCGAATTCCTGACGTCGAACCGTGGATCGGACGATTACATCGACCACCCGTCGAAGATGCCGGCCCTCGGGGGCGCCAGCGCCGATCCGCTGCGCTTCCTCAACTTTCTCATCAAGGAGCCCGTCAGAACAATGCTGCTCCATCGGAGCGGTGTCCCGGTCGTTGTCCCGGATCCGTCCCGGTACGCGATCCACGAGCTGATCGTCGCCAGCCGCCGACACACTGACGGCCAGGGACCGGCAAAACGCGATAAGGACGTTCGGCAAGCTGCGTTGCTATTCGAAGCCCTGCAGCAGACGAGGAGGGCTTCCGACCTGGCTCTCGTCTACAACGAGGCGTGGGAACGCGGCCCAGCGTGGCAGGAAGGCATTCGAACAGGAGCAGGGATGTTGCCCGCTGAAGATGCCGAGCGGTTCACCGCCGTTCTGATCGAGGGCGCGAAGAGAAACCGGGAAGAGATCGAGCTTCCTTTCGGGGAATAGGGGTAGGGACTGTCTCGGCAGTAGGGCGAGAGCAGGAAATGCTGGTTGCCCCAATATTTCCACCTCCGGAGAACCTCCAGATCGGGGGCGGGCTTGCGAGGCTGCGGAATGATAGCGGGCAGGTTGTCGGAGACTATGTTCAGTTCCCTGGAAATAGGCGATACGACGGGACACCGCCAGGGTCGGCGATCAAACGTCAGCCTCGTCGTCTTCGTATGATCATGAACATGCGCCGACGATGCCAGGGTGTCCGGCGGGAGCCGATCGGAAACTGGAGTTGGTGGCAGTTGCGCATATTTAAGCCCTTATTGACCTGATAGGTGCCGCGCTATTACTGAAGTGAGGCAAAGATGGCGAGGGGCCGTTGAGAATTCTCCTGATCGAAGATGACGAGTTGATCGGCGGGGCCGTTCGTGACCACATCGCCGCGACAACCCATGCGATCGACTGGGTGAAAAGCATTGCTGATGCACAGGAGGTCACAAGCTCGGTCAACTACGGCCTGATCCTTCTCGACCTGCAGCTTCCCGACGGCGGGGGCATCGAATTCCTGCAGAAGCTGCGTCGCCGGCCCGATACCACACCGGTCATAATCCTCACTGCGCGCGATCAGATTTCCGATCGGATCGAAGGCCTCAATAGCGGCGCCGACGACTACCTCGTCAAACCGTTCAATCTCGGTGAGCTCTCGGCGCGCATCATGGCGGTGGCACGCCGCTATGCCGGCAGCCCGCAGCCGACTATCCGCATCGACGATCTCGAAATCGACCAGCCGCAAAGGCGGGTAAACGTTTCCGGCAAGGATGTGGTCCTGACGCGCCGGGAATGGGCGGTGCTTGACCTCTTGGTCGCGCGGCCCGGCGCCAATGTCTCCAAGGATCAAATCGAGGAGGCCCTTTACGCCTTCGGCTCCGAGATAGAGAGCAACACGGTCGAGGTCTATGTCAGCCGCCTGCGCAAGAAGATCGGCAAGGAACGCATCCGCACCGCGCGCGGCATCGGCTATTGCCTGGGCGAACGATGACACCCCGCAGAGCCAGCGGCCTCAGCCGTATCAGCATCACCCGCCGCCTGGTCGCGGCGCTGACCGGTCTCGTTGTGCTTTTCTGGCTTATTGCGGTCGGGCTCGGCGCCTATGTCATGAACCGCGAATTCGCCGAGATCTTTGACGGGACGCTGCAGGAGACGGCCGAACGCCTGATGCCGCTGATCCTCGACGACCTAGCCCAACGTGCGGTCTCGACGGATCCCCAGAACCTGCAGGCGATGGAGCGGGGACTGAAGAAGGAATACCTGACCTTTCAAGTGCTTGATCAAACTGGCAAGGTGATCATGCATTCCGAGGAGGCGGCAACAGTCCCCTACGAGGTGCCGCTGACGGTCGGTTTTCACAACACGCGAAAATACAAGATCTATACGCAATCCGCGCTGAACGGCACGTTGTTCCTTCACGTGGCGGATGCGTTCAAGAATCGCCGCGAGGCGTTGCGCGAGGGCACCGTTGCGCTGCTCTGGCCGCTCCTACTGCTGATCCCGGCAAGCCTGCTTGTCATCCGCCTTATCGTCAGCCGGTCGCTTGCTCCAATCGAAAGGCTGCGCAACGACATTGCCACCAAGGACAGCGGCAACATGGTGCCGGTCGAAAGCGACACGCTGCCGCGCGAGCTCAGACCGATCGCGCGCTCCGTCAATCTCCTTCTCGGCCGGCTGCGCGCGGCGCTCGAAGCGGAGCGGGAATTCACGGCAAACAGCGCGCACGAGCTCAGAACACCGATCGCAGGCGCCCTGGCACAGACCCAACGCCTGATCGCTGAGTTGCCGCCTGGAGCTTTGAGCGAGCGGGCTGGCCGTATCGAGACGTCGCTTTCCAACCTCGGCCGCCTGGCCGAAAAGCTGCTGCAACTTGCCCGCGCCGAGGCGGGCATCGGCGCGGGCGACAAGCCGACCGATCTCGTCACGATCATTGCGACCGTCGTTGGCGACTACGACCGCGACAGTGAGACCGCCGGGCGGGTTCTTCTGGAAGACGAGACGAATGCTCCCCTTGTGCGCAACATCGACATAGACGCCTTTGCCATCGTCGTGCGCAACCTTATCGAGAACGCCCTTACTCACGGACCCAAGGAAGAGCCCGTTATCGTCAGGATCGGCCCCGGCAGTACTATCTCCATTGTCAACGGCGGCGAGATCGTGCCTGCGGAAGAACTTGCCGGCCTCAAGCGGCGCTTCCGGCGCGGCAAGACCAAGGCGGCGGGCTCTGGCCTCGGCCTTGCGATCGCCGACAGGATCCTTGCGCAAATGGCCGCAAGGCTCGACCTCTTATCGCCGGCGACGGCGCACAAGGACGGCTTTGAGGCTCGCATTACCCTACCGGAATAGAGTGACAAGTCGCCTGGCCCTGGCCGATTGATCTTGCAACATTACCAAAAGGGTGCGAGCAAGCAGGCAGGATTTCCATAGGCTAATTGAATGATCGTTTCCTTCGACATCGGCGGCTCCGCTATCAAGGGCGGCATCGCTCGTTCCGAAACGGACATCGTCCCGCTCGCTCGGCGCCCGACCCCCGGCAACGATTTTACTCAGTTTGTTGCTACTCTTCGCACATTGATCAATGAGGCGGGCGAACGGCCGGATTGCCTTTCCTTTTCGATCGCCGGCGTCGTCGACCCGGATACGCAGGTGCTGACTGCGGCGAATATCCCCTGCGCCCACGGTCGCAAGCTCGCAGCCGATCTCGAGACGGAGCTCGGCTATCCGTGCCTGATCGCCAATGACGCGGACTGCTTTGCCATGGCTGAAGCCATGTCAGGCGCCGGCCGCGGTCATCGTATCGTTTTCGGCGCTATCCTTGGCACCGGCGTCGGCGGCGGTCTCGTTGCCAACGGTCGGCTGGTCAATGCGGCTGGCGGTTTTGCCGGTGAGTGGGGCCATGGCCCGATTATTGCCGCAACTGCCGGCACTCCACCCACAGCTATCCCAGCCTACTCCTGCGCTTGTGGCCAGAAAGGCTGCGTCGATACCATCGGCGGCGCCCGTGGCCTGGAGCGCCTGCACAAACTGGTCCACGACATCGATCTTCGCAGTGAGGAAATCATCGATCTTTGGGTCAAGGGCGACGAGCCAGCAGCGCGCACGCTCGATGTCTACATGGATCTCGTCAGCCCGCCATTGGCACTCACCGTCAATATAACAGGGGCGACGATCGTCCCGGTCGGCGGCGGCCTGTCGAATTCCGCACCTCTGCTAGCCAGGCTGGACGCCGAAGTGCGGCAGCGCATCTTGCGAAAATTCGATCGCCCGCTGGTAGTTGCGAGCCAATGCAGGGTCGAGCCCGGCTTGATAGGCGCGGCCCTGCTGGGACTGAACTTTGCCAGAGAGCTTACCGATGCTGCTTGAAGTCTGCGTCGAGGACGTCGAGGGACTTGTTGAAGCCGTTGCCGGCGGCGCCGATCGCATCGAGCTCTGCAGCGCGCTTACAGTCGGCGGGCTTACACCGAGTGCCGGCCTGATGGCTGCAGCCGCGCGCCAGCCGGTCCCGGCTTACGCGATGATCCGGCCACGCGCTGGCAGCTTCCAATATAGCGCTGACGAGCTCGAGGTCATGAAGGCCGACATCGATGCTGCCGGGCATGCGGGCCTTGCCGGTGTGGTCCTCGGTGCCTCGCTTAGGGACGGCAGACTTGACGCGGAGATGCTCGCGACCCTTAGCGAACATGCCGATGGCCTGGGCCGGACGCTGCATCGCGCATTCGACCTCGTTCCTGACCTGAGCGAAGCCATCGAGCTTGCCGTTTTGCTCGACTTCGAACGTATCCTGACCTCCGGCCGTGCCACGACCGCCTGGGAAGGCGCAGACGATCTGGAGCGGGCGATTGCCATTGCCGCGGGTCGCATTTCCATCATGCCGGGCGCTGGCGTCAACCTGCAGACGATCGACCGCTTGCTGCCGCGGCTGAACATTGCCGAAATACACGCCTCCTGTTCTGTGGCCGCGAGCCAGCCAGACGACCGCGCATTGGCACTCGGCTTTGCCGTTGAGGGTGCCCGCCGCACGGACGCGGCAACCGTCCGCCTGCTCAAGGCCCGACTTGGCTGAAATCCAACCGTTCCGCCCGAAATCCTTCTCAGGAGGCTGCGGTTGCAATTGTCAGCAACCGGTAAACCGGGCATAAATTAGGGATGGGTGATTCAGCCGGGACAACGGAATGACGGTCACGCCGCCTCGCCGGAAAAACAAGACCCTGTTTTGGATCAGCACGATCCTCATCGTCTCCGCCGTCGCCGCAACCGTTCTCCTTGCCAACAACATGCGCAACCTGCAGTCGGTGGCGCAACGCTACCATTTGACTTGGTTCGACCATCAAGAAAAGGTTGTGCCAAAATTCGTTGCGTCAAAGCCGATGGCGAAGCTCAATCGGCTGGAAGCCCGCGTCCCGAGCAACTTCTTCAAGGCGGCGCCTAGCGCGCCGGGAGCATTTGTTCGGACCTTTCGGCAAACGGGCGAGAGCCTATGCGCCAAGCTTGAGCAATCCGGGGTGGCCGTCGGGCGCTGGGAACAAAGCGCGCCGGGCGCTACGACCTTCGAATGCACCAACGCACCGGTAGGCGCTGCCGAGGCATCAGACGCCCCATCCCTCGTGGTGGCAGCGCGCGGTACCTTTTCGCAGGTAACGGACGTTCGCATCAAGATCGTGGTTCCCTTTACGCCCGCCGGCATGGCCGTGAGGGACAGGTTCCTGAGCGTGGTCGCTATGCTGATCGAGCAAACCCGATGGCTTGATCTAAAGGCCAGCGTCGCATCCATATCGCGGCTTGAGAATGTCGCGCAGCCCGCATTTGGCGCCAAGCTGACCTTCTTCCACGAATACAATAACATCAGGCGTTGTACATTGCTGCTCGATCTGCAAAGCCAAACACCGCAAGAGCGGCTGGCATCGGCCTATTTCGAAAAGGCGAAATGGTTTCCCCTGCCTCCGGCTGAGCTTAGCCGCTAGCCAGTGTCACTTTCTCGGGGATTATGGAGCATGGAGGAGGGGTTGCAATCTTCCGATTTTCATCCATTGAGTAGCATTTGTTACCTTAAGATCTCATTATCCGGGTTAATGAGATCTCAAGGTAACATTAGGTTGACAAATAGGGCTGCATTTACAAATGTACATTTAAGGTAACATTAACCTGGATAAGGAGACCTTAAGGTAACATGGTAGCCAAAAGCGCACTACTTTTAGCACCTCCTTATCCCGTGGAGCGATCCTTGCAAGTCTTGGGGGCAAACCTCAAGGCAGCGCGCCTTCGTAGAAACCTGACGTGTGAAGAGGTTGGTGACAAAATAGGCGTAAACAGGCGCGTGGTTTCAGATGCCGAGAAGGGGAAGCCTTCCACCACTATCGCCGTATACGCCGCACTGCTTTGGGCATACGGACTTACGGAACAACTTTCGCAGGTTGCCGATCCCGAAACTGACCAAGAAGGGAAGGCCCTCGAAAGGGCACGTGCACCTCAGCGATCACGACGGGCAAGCGCATTGGATGACAATTTCTAAAGACAGTCCAACGGATTGCTTTGTTTATATAACGCTTCCAGAAAAGACCAAACCGATAACCGCTGGACGTTTTTCGCTAAAGCAGGATCGGCGAGGCACAAACGTAGGGCAATTTGTCTACGGCCGTAATTATCGCGACAATCCCGACGCTGCAGAGATCGACCCGGCGGAACTGCAAATCGCCGCTCGAACTTACGAAACAGCGGCAATGCGCGGAATGCCTTCTCGAGGCCAGCCAGCGCTCCAGCGCCAGCACGAAGGCATCTTGCGCAATCTCCTCGGCCAGCCCGAGATCGCGTAAATTACGGACCAGTCTGGCGGTGAGCTTTGGCTACGCGATCCGCCAGACCGCTTCGATGGTTGCGACAGGGATCAACCCTTCAGCTCGAGCGCAAGTCGATCGCAACTGCGACCGAGTTTTCTGAATTTTCGAGAAACCTGCGAACAATGATCCGTCTCGACTGCCTTCCTGTTGCCTTGCGGCGCCCATAATGCTGGAATGGATGAATCTCGAGGGATCGGTGTCGCCCGGTCAAAGACGCGTCGCCCTCTCCTGCGCGCGGCCACGGAAAGCCAATCCTACCGCATGACCTTAAGAGAAAACGCTCCAGACATCAGGGCTTACGCCATCGAGCGCGATCCGCGCCTGCGTTTCATCATCCCAGCCGTCGTCGCGGTTGCCTTCCTCATGGAGCAGCTCGATTCGACGATCATCGTCACCGCCGTTCCCGATATCGCCCGCACCCTTGCGACCAGTCAGCGGCTGGTTTGCCGATCGCTATGGCGCGCGCCGCATCTTTACGCTGTCCTTGCTGATCTTTACCGTGGGCTCCATTCTCTGCGGCATGGCGACGAGTTTTCCAATGCTGATCGCCACCCGCGCGCTCCAGGGGTTCGGCGGCGCGATGATGACGCCTGTTGGCCGGCTTATTCTGATCAGAAGCTTTCCGCGCAGCCAACTGGTCACCGCCATGACCTACATGACGCTGCCTGCGATCGTCGGCCCTGTGATCGGCCCGGTTCTCGGCGGCTTCCTCACGACCTACCTGTCATGGCGATGGATTTTCTGGGTCAACTTGCCGTTCGGGCTCATCGGCATCTTCATGGCACTGCGCTATATCGAGGATACTGATCGCGATCGCACGGTGAAATTCGATTTCCCCGGCTTCTTGATGGTCGGTTTCGGTTGCGTGCTCCTGCAATACGGCATCGAGAATGTCGGACGCCCGACCATTCCCGCCTTTGCCATCGTCATCGTTCTCTTTGCCGCCGCGCTGCTTTTGAGCGGCTTCATTCGCTATGCCCGAACCGTCAAATCTCCGGCCGTCGACCTGACGCTGTTTCGGCTGCGCACCTTCCGCATTGGCACGCTTGCCGGCGGCATCTGTCGCGTCGGGCTTAACGGCGTACCCTTTCTCCTGCCGCTGATGCTCCAGGTCGGCTTCGGCATGAGCCCGATCGTCTCGGGCTCGCTCACCTTTGTCAGCGCGCTGAGCGCGCTTGCCGTCCGTCCGATCGCATCGCGCCTTCTGCGCGTCTTCGGCTTTGATCGCGTGCTTTCCTGGAGTGCTATCGGCGGCGCCGTCATTGTTGCCGGTTTCGCCTTGATCGGACCGGACACGCCGCGCTGGGTCATCATGGCCTATGTCTTCGTCTTCGGGATCGCCCGTGCCACCCAATTCATGACGTCCAACACGCTATCTTATTCAGACACGCCGGCAGCGCAGCTGAGCCGCGCCACCAGCCTTGGCGGCGTGCTGCAGCAATTGAGCGTCAGTTTCGGCATATCGATCGCGGCGATGCTGCTCGGCGTGGTGACCCTCGACGGGTCGCCGCTGACGCCCGAGAAATTTCACATCACCTTCCTGATCATGGCCTTCATACCGCTTCTTGGCCTGCCGGGGTTCGTGCGGCTGCGCCCGGAAGACGGGCAACAGGTCAGCGGGCACATCCGCCGCCAGAAGCCGATCTGAGCGACCAGTCGCGGGAAACTAGGCTGCGATTGCCGATTTGCGCGGGCTGACCAGATGTTCCTTCAGCATGATGCCCGAGCGATCGCATTCCTGCATCACCACGTCATAGCTCCACAGATCAGCCAGATGCTGCAACACCCGCTTGGCGTCATGTTCGTCGAGCAGGCTGCCGTTCATGACGGTGTGGCGAACGATCAGGCGTCGATCACCGGCAAGATCGACATCGACCACCTCGATATGCGGATCGATCCAGCCAATATCGTACTGCCTCGACAATTCGCGCCGCACACGCTTGTAGCCACGCTCGTCATGGATTGCCGCAACGCGCAGCCCCTCTTCCTCCTCCGGATCGTCGGTCAGGTGGAAAAGACGCATCTGCCGCATCAGGTTGGGGCTGAGGAACTGGGCAATGAAACTCTCGTCGCGGTAGTTTGCCCACAGATCGCGAAGGACTGCCATCGCATCGCCGGTTCCGGCAATCTCGGGGAACCACTGACGGTCCTCCTCCTGCGGCTTGGTCACGATCCGCTCGATGTCCTGCATCATCGCAAAACCGACGGCGTAAGGATTGAGGCCGGAATAGCGCTGGTCGTCGAAACCCGGCTGGAACACCACATTCGTGTGGGATTTCAGAAATTCGAGGAAGTCGCCGTCGCCGATGCCGCCGCGCTCGTGCAGCTTGGTCATGATCTGATAGTGCACATAGGTGGCTGTGCCCTCGTTCATCACTTTGGTCTGGCCCTGCGGATAGAAATACTGGGCCACGTGGCGAACGATCCTGAGGATCTCGCGCTGCCACGGCTTTAGCCGCGGCGCCGTCTTTTCGAGGAAATAGAGGATGTTTTCCTGCGGCAATCCGGTGATCGCCTGTCGGCGCTCGAGATTCATGTCGGGCGTGCTCTTGCCAGCCTTGGTGGGGACTGTGCGCCACAGATCGTTGAAGATCCGCTGCTCGTTTTCCCGCCGCTCCTGTTCGCGCAATTCCTCCTGACGCAGATCGAGCTGCTTCTTGCCGGCATAGCGATGAACACCATGGGACATCAGCGCGTGGGCGGAATCGAGCGTCCGCTCGACTGCGGTGTGGCCATAGCGCTCCTCGCAGTGGGCAATATAGCCCTTGGCGAAGTTCAGGTAGTCGAGGATCCCCTTCGCATCGGTCCACAGCTTGAAGAGGTAGTTGTTCTTGAAGAAATGATTGTGCCCAAAGGCGGCGTGGGCAATGACCAGCGCCTGCATGGTCGCGGTATTTTCCTCCATCAAGTAGGAAATGCAGGGCGAGCTGTTGATGACGATCTCGTAGGCAAGCCCTCTTAGGCCCTTGCGGTAGAAAGCTTCATGACTGGCAAAGTGCTTGCCGAACGACCAGTGTTTGTAAAACAGCGGCATGCCGATCGAGGAATAGACGTCAAGCATCTGTTCGGCGGTGATGATCTCGATCTGGTTGGGATAGACGTCAAGCCCCATCTCCAGCGCGATTTCCTGGCAGGCATCATGGATACGCTGCAGCGTCGAGAAATCCCAATCGGCTCCTTCATAGAGCCGCTTCATCGCCTTTGCCATTAGCCAACCTTTCCCTCCGCTGAGCGGCGCTGAAAGAGATCGTGGAACACCGGGTAAATCTGGCTGCGGTCGCTGACCTTGCGCATCGACAGCACAGGCCATCCGCTCTGCACCCGCTCATAGAGCGACCACAGCGCCGTTCCGGAGGAGATTGCCGAGCTTCGACCCTCCCCGACTTCCAGATAGGCGAAATATTGGCAGACCGGCAGAATGGATTCTGTCAGCAGCGTGGATGTCGCCGCATTGTCCGAATAGGCATTGTCGCCGTCGGATGCCTGCGCGGCATATATATTCCAGTCCGACGGCGGATAGCGCGCGGCAACGATACGCCGCATCGCTTCCAATGCGCTGGAGACCTGCGTGCCGCCGGTGGCGGGGCTGCGGAAGAACGTCTCCTCGTCCACTTCCTCGGCGGTGTCGGTATGACGGATGAAGACGATCTCCACCCGGCGGTATTGGCGCGTCAGGAAGATGTAGAGCAGCATGTAAAATCGCTTGGCGAGGTCTTTCATATGCTCCGACATCGATCCGGAAACGTCCATCAGGCAGAACATGACGGCCTGGGCGACAGGCTTCGGCTCGTTTTCGAAACGCCGGTAGCGAATGTCGATCGGATCGATATAGGGAATGCGCCGCACCTTGGATTCCAGTGCCTCGACCTCGGCCTCGAGCGCTGAACGACGCTCGTCGTCGGTGCTTTCGGCAATCTCCTCAAGAAGGTGGGCGATGGTCTCCGGCTTCGGGCGATGCAGCGCCACGCGGCGCATCATCGCACGGCGCATCGTTCGGTTAATGGCGAGATTAGACGGCGAACCGTTGACGGAATATCCGGCCCGCACCGGGTTTGGTTGCTCGGAGGTTGCCAGCCGCTTTTTGGCAAGGTCCGGAAGCTCGAGATCGTCGAGAAACATGTCGAGGAATTCGTCGCGGGTAAGAACGAAGCGGAAGGCATCTTCGCCGCTTCCTTCGCCGCCCTCGCGCGGCCTGCCGCTGCCACCATCGGGTCGAGGGAGGATGTCTCCCTCGACGAAGGTCTTGTTGCCGGGAAGCACATGCTCGTGTTTCCCGGCAGGTCCTCGGCGGAAGTGCGGCTCTTCCGTTCCGCCAATGGGAATGCTGATCTCGCCGCCCTTTAGAATGTCTTGAATGTCGCGGCCCTGGGTGGATTCATAGACCGCTTTTTGCACCAACGCCTTGGCTCGTCGCAAGAAACGTTGCCGATTTTCGAGACTCTTGCCGCCTGGATTCAGGCGCCGGTCGACAATGTGCATTCCTTCTTCCTTGCTAGGCTTAGCCTGCCTGCTTCACACGCATGTACCATTCTACCAGGCGCCGAACCTGGCGCTCGGTGTAGCCGCGCGCCGTCATCCGCTCGACGAATTGCCCGTGTTTCTTTTCCGTATCGCCATCCTTCTTCGAGCCGAAGGATATGACCGGCAACAAATCCTCGACCTGCGAGAACATCCGCTTTTCGATGACTTCACGGATCTTCTCATAGCTTGTCCAGGACGGGTTCTTGCCCGAATTGCTCGCCCGCGACCTGAGGCAGAACTTGACCACCTCGTTGCGGAAGTCCTTCGGGTTGGCGATGCCTGCCGGCTTCTCGATCTTGGTCAGCTCCTGATTGAGCAGGTCGCGATCGAGCATCTGGCCGGTATCCGGATCCTTGAAATCGACATCCTCGATCCAGGCGTCGGCATAGTCGACGTAGCGATCAAAGAGGTTCTGGCCATAATCCCCGTAGGATTCGAGATAGGCCTTCTGGATTTCATGGCCGATGAATTCAGCATAGCGCGGGGCAAGCTCGCCCTTGATGAATTCAATATAGGCCTTCTCTGTTTCTGCCGGGAGCTGTTCCCGACGGACCGATTGTTCGATCACGTACATCAGATGCACGGGATCGGCTGCGACTTCCGTCGTATCGTGGTTGAAGGTGGCAGCCAGCACCTTGAAGGCAAAACGGGTCGAGACCCCGTCCATTCCCTCGTCGACACCGGCGGTATCGCGATATTCCTGGACGCTTCTGGCTCTCGGATCCGTCTCTTTTAGGCTTTCGCCATCATAGACCCTGAGCTTCGAAAACGGCGTGGAATTCTCATGCCGCGTCAACCTCGAGAGCACGGTGAAGCGCGCGAGGGTTTCGAGCGTCGACGGAGCGCAGGGCGCTTCGCTCAACTCGGACTCTTCGATGAGCTTCTCGTAGATCTTCTGCTCTTCCGTAACCCTCAGGCAATAAGGCACCTTGACCACGCAAATGCGGTCGATGAACGCCTCATTGTTCTTGTTGGCCTTGAAAGTCTGCCACTCCGCCTCGTTGGAATGGGCAAGGACCACGCCCGAGAACGGAATGGCGCCGATATTTTCCGTACCGATATAGTTGCCTTCCTGCGTTGCAGTCAGCAACGGATGCAGCATCTTGATTGGGGCCTTGAACATTTCGACGAATTCAAGCACGCCCTGGTTGGCACGATTGAGGCCGCCGGAATAGCTGTAGGCATCGGCATCGTTCTGGGCGAGGCTTTCCAGCTTGCGGATATCGACCTTGCCGACCAGCGAGGAGATATCCTGGTTGTTTTCGTCGCCTGGCTCAGTCTTGGCGATACCGATCTGCCGCAATCGTGACGGCTGCATCTTGACCACCTTGAAGCGCGAAATATCGCCCTCGAACTCCTCGAGCCGTTTCAGGCACCAGGGGCTCATCAGCCCGGTCAGCCGCCGTCTCGGAATGCCGTAGCGTTCCTCGATGAGACTTCCCATCGCGACGGGATCAAACAGGCTGAGAGGACTTTCGAAAACCGGACTGAGGTCGTCACCGGCTTTCAGCACATAGATCGGATGGACTTCCATCAGCGCCTTGAGACGTTCGGCAAGCGACGACTTACCGCCGCCCACCGGTCCAAGCAGATAAAGGATCTGCTTTCGCTCCTCCAACCCCTGGGCTGCGTGACGGAAGAAGGCGACGATCCGTTCAATCGTCTCTTCCATTCCGTAAAAGCCCGCAAAGGCAGGATAGGTTCGGATGGTTCGATTAAGGAAGATACGCCCAAGTCGGGAGTCCTTGGCCGTATCTACGAATTGCGGTTCGCCCATTGCAGCCAGCAAGCGCTCGGAGGCGTTTGCATACATGAGTGGGTTATCCCGGCATGCTTCGAGGTATTCAGAGAATGACATCTCGACTTCGCGCCGTGCTTCGAAAGAACGGGCGAAGGTGTTGAAGAGCACATCGTTGTTGTACATGGCGCCTCTATGAGGTTGCTATTGCAAAAACGCCTATATTCAGCCAGATAACTATCTGCTGTCGTCAATGGTGCGGTAAACTTCGTCTGAAATCAATACCGAACCTGACATAGATTCGTACGCTTGATTCGGCATTGCAGCAATATGATTGCACATCCGGGCCATGGAATTTAATGATAGACCTACCTCTAATTGCCATCTTTTCAACCAAATAAATTTATGGGTGTGAAAAGCAGAACGGCCGCAAGAGGAACCGGCGCGCCGCCATCGGGTGCTAAACACTTGATTGGCTAACAATTCACTCTAGGCAAAAGCGCCCCTGACGACCGCTCGCCGCCGGTCGTTCAACACTCGCTTACGCGCTGAAAAAGACCGTGATGCGACCGGTCGCACTCTGTGGATAACGAGTTTTCGCGCCTTCGGAAGGCCAAAATGGCCCGAAAAACTGTGGCGATTAAGACACAATTGCCCACGAATCGATCAAAGCCGACTTCTGCTGAAAAATGGTGCGCGGCCGAACCAAGGAAATCATTTCAACAACTGGTTCATCCCTTCCAAAAGCGCAAGATTTAGAAACGGTGATGTGGCTCCTGATCGAACCGCATCATGCACTCACCCAAAATAAGCGAACAATCTTTCGAAATGTAAGAGAAATCCTACGCTCTCTCGCCGCTTGTCAGGCGACATGTAAAACTGGTCCGGTAGCGACACCTAAAACTGGTCCCCCTTTTTACACGTTAGGAGGGACTGATGGGCGTCGAGATAGGTACGACGATCTCCGCGGGAATAGCGCGCCTCGAAGTAGGCGCGCGACAGAAGTTCGAAGCAGCGTCGGCCTATACGGGTGTCGCACGGCCAGGCGGCAATCAGCCGGGTATCGACGTCCTCCGCCTAGCGAAGGCAGGTTAAGGCGACCACATCAGGAAAGGAGTTGCGCGGCCTGTCCTTGCTGCGCCAGTAGCTCGACCGCCTGTTTATCGAATGAGAAAAAATGGTTCGCCGCCTAGCCAATTGCCCTCGTAGGCCATAATGCCATCCGCAAAATCGCCGCCGGCTTCAAGGATCGCAAGCCCGGCTTCAATCGCGGGCCGGTTCACTACAACATTTCCAGAATTCAGTAGTTCCCGGATCGCTCTGGCTACAGCTTCTTTCGGCCGCTTCGCGCCCCGGCGAAGTATCCAAAACAGTTCGCACAGGCAGGGCAGGGAAATAGCGATCAGCGAAGCATCTTCCAAGAGTTTGCTTGCGACAAGAGCCTGTTTCGTATCGTCTTGCAGGACCGCCCGCACCAGCACGTTCGTATCGACCGAAATATTCATTCTTCACCCGCCCAACCGGAGGCAGCTATCTCGTTCATCTCCTCAATCGTCAGAGGTTTTTTCACAGTGCCTGAGAGCAATCCGATAAAGCTATCGATGGTGCCCGTCGGCTTTGCCGCCTTCACCCGAAGCTCGCCGCCCGGTAGCTTGTCAATGTCGATCCGCTCTCCCGGCTTGATGCCGAGATGTCGCAATAGGTCGCGCTTTAGTGTGACCTGCCCTTTCATCGTTACTGCCAGTGAAGTCATGGGAAGTTCCTTTTCGCTAAACCCGCCCATCGCTGCTTGATCCACTGAATTGTAAGTATTCTTCGGCCGGCCGGCATAAGCCGGACTTTAAACCGGGTATATGCCAAACGAAAAAATGGGCGAAATTATAAGGGAACTCGACAGAACCGCTTGGAAAGCTTCAGCGAGCGCCACCACTTTGAAAACTAGTAGACTGATGCTATGTTAGACGAAACCGCATTTTGTTAGACAAGGGCAGCCTTCGGAACCATGAAGAAAACTTCAAAAGAAAAGATCATACCGGCAGCACCGCATGTCATCACAAAGGTGGCACGAAAGGCTGAGACGGGCGAATTCGTGACAGTAAGAACACGCGTTCGTGCCGTTATGCAAGCTGCTGAGCATTCCGGGTTAATGGGTGAAAAGAGCAAACGGATTGGTGGTCGCATTAGCTCGGCTCTGGTTGAGCAGGCTAAGAAGCACACCGGGATCGAGACCGATACTGACCTGATCGAATTTGCTCTTGCAAGTGTTGCTCTTGAAGACAAGTTTGCCGAAACATTTCGTAAGACGCGGGGTACCGTCGATCCTACACTGAAGCTCGGGTTCTGACTTGCAGGCTTTCAATATCGACGCCGCATTGCGATGGGCGCGTCTGGATCCGGGTAAGACGCTTGCCCGACGGCCAGATGAGCAGCTCCCCTTCCTTTCTGATGCAGCAGAAGCTGGCCACGAGCTTCTTTTAGATACCTGCGTCTATATTGATGGAATGCAGGGACGGTCGCCGGACGTGGTCGCGGATGTCCTTGACGTGCGCCAGGTCAATCACTCCACCATCGCGATCCAGGAGTTGATGCATACCATTGGTGTCCTGGATCCACGACATTTGGGTACAAAAACGGCCATTGGACAGATCAAAGAGACCATTGCCGCAATGCCAGCCCACCGCACCTTCACGCCGGATGCCGATGTTCTCGGCCGCGGCGCAATGCTGTCAGGCATCTTATGCCGAATTCAGGGTTATCACCAGGACGCCCGCTTAAGAGCGCTTCACGATTGCGTCCTTTTCCTCCAGGCACAAAAGCTCGGCTTGACCGTCCTTACCGCGAATGTGAGCGATTTTGACTACTTGCTGCAATTGATGCCGGGTTCTAGGGTTTTGCTCTATCGGGTGGCTGCTTGACGAATACCCGCTTGTTGAATTCCACCAGGAAATGCCCCGCATTTCCATCTCTGCTTGACCCACTGAATTGTAAGTAATCTTCGGGCGGCCGGCATAAACCGGACTTTAGACCGGGTGCATGCCAAACGGAAGATGGGTGAAATTATAAGGGAACTCAACAGCCAAACGACAGCAGGCTGGCGCAGAACCCCGCAATATGACCGATCATTCCAAAAGGTAGGTCGTGTATTTTCCGATTCCACGAATATCGATGATTTCCCGGCGGGCGGTTACACGCCCTTCACCAAGTGCATCGAATGTGGTCTGCGATATCTGAATTCGACCCGGTATTCCGCAAGACTCCATACGACTGGCAACGTTTACCGTGTGTCCCCATACATCATAGGTAAAGCGTTTCCGACCGATCAGGCCGGCAACGACCGGCCCGCTATGGATGCCGATTCGCAAGGTGAACGGTGGTCCGTAGTCGGCGCCTCCGAGCGTTTCGGCCAGCAGTGCCTTGGCGAACGCCACTCCCGCGACGGCGTGGTCCGCGCGGGGATCGGGCAGTCCCGCCGCCGCCATGTAGGCATCACCGATCGTTTTGATCTTTTCGATGCCATGTCGATCGGCAAGTTCGTCGAAACGGGTAAACAGATCCCCCAGCCTGCGAACCAGTGCTGCGGGCGGCGTTCGAGCTGCAAATTCCGTGAAATTGACGATATCGGCGAAAATGATCGTTACCATGTCGATGCGATCGGCGATCACTTCCTCTCCGTCGGCAAGTCGCTTCACCACCTGCTTCGGAAGAACCGCATGAAGTAGGGTGTTTGCCCGCTCCTTTTCGAACTCTATCTGCGCCAGATATTGATTTTCGCGCGTTCTCCAACGGCGACGTTCGAGACATGCGGCAATACGCGCTCGCAGCAGCACGGGATTGATCGGTTTGCGGAGGTAGTCCTCGGCCCCCGCTTTTATACAACGGGCGACGGCGTCGTCATCCTTCAGGCCCGAAACCATGACGACCGGGATGTCGCGAAAGCGCGGGTCCGATTTAAGCTGGCCAAGAAGCTCGATACCGTTCATGGCCGGCATCAGAACATCGGCCAATATGAGGTCGAATTCTTGCCGGTCCAAGATACCAAGCGCCTCCTCGCCGGAGCTTGCCGCAACGACGACGTGGCCGTCGCCGCAGAGGCGTCTGGACAAGAGATCGCGATTTGCCGCTGTGTCGTCGACGATAAGGATACGCCCTGCAAATTCAGTGATAGGCGACGAACGAACGGACATTGTTTTTGCAAGATCGGCGGCGATCGTTCCGTCGAATTGGGGCAGAAATTCCGGACCCGCCTCGATGGCCGAGCTATCGAGCGTTTCGTCAATTTGCGCGAGCAAATTGCGGCTTTCACGAATGACCTTGAACACATCCTCAAGCAGACGCGCCGGCAAGGTATCGGCGAAGTCCTCGATCAACATCTCGGAATAGCCGAGAATGGCATTCATCGGCGTTCTCAGATCATGTCGCAAAAGCCTATCGAGCGAGGGGGCATTGCTGCTATCGGGCGTCTCGACGTCGAGAAGCCGCTTGATCAATGCATTCAGCTCCCGGGCAGCGCTTAATATCTTCTCAAGGTCCGGCAGCGCATCGCTGGGTCCGGCTTCGCGCACCTCCTCGGTTATCAGTTCCTGATAACCCAGAATGGCTTGCGCCGGATCGACAATGTTCTGCGCGATCCTGGCGATATACATGCGATGGCCGATGTCCCGAGATTGAGCCACGATCGTCATCCTCCGGTCAAACGGGCGATCTTGTCGAGCAATCCCGGTAGTTCGATCGGTTTGGTGTCGTAGTCGTCACAACCGGCCTCGATTGCCTTTTCCCGATCACCGGCCATGGCATGCGCAGTCAGTGCTATTACCGGTATGGCGGCAGTGATGGGGTTGCCTTTGATCCGCTTCGTCGCTTCCCAGCCATCTATGACAGGAAGGCTCATATCCATCAGGACCAGATCCGGCTTGGTGGTTACGGCCGCCTCGACCCCGGCCAACCCGTCAGTGGCGCTGACAACTTCATATCCGCGTTTCTCCAACCGGCGGGAAAGCATATCGCGGTTCATCTCATTGTCCTCGACAAGAAGAATCTTGACCATCCTACCTCCCTCTCCTCACGCCTCTTCAGCCACCGGAAAATGCCGCTTCAACGCGGCGATCAGATCGATGCGACCTTTGGTTCCTTTTCTAACTACCTCTTTCGCGCGAACGCCCAACCAATCCAGCTCTTCTCGCGTCAGATCTTTCGACGTAACGACAACGACCGGGATATCTGCAAAGTCCTGCCTGTCTCTGATTGCCTGAAGCAGTGCGAAGCCATCCATGTTCGGCATCATCAGGTCGAGGACTATGATCGTCGGCCGCCCGGCTTCGAGCTGTTCAAGACCGCGACAACCATCTGAGGCTTCCCGAACCCGCCAACCCTCGCGGATGAGCACCCTGCGAAACAGCTCGCGGGTTGCCGCATCGTCGTCAATGACAAGCACGTCACGACGATCTGCGCCGGCGACCGCGTTCAGCGTATCGATGAGCTGTTGAGGATCGATCGGCTTTATCAGATGGTCAGCGGCACCGAAGGCCAGGCCCATCTCTCGATCCGCCACGACAGTCGCGAGGATGACGGGAATACTGCAGAGCGACTTGTCTGACTTGATTTCACGCAAGACGGACCAACCGTCCTGACCCGGCATAATCACGTCGAGGATGATCGCGTCCGGATGCAATTTACGAACCTTCGCTAACCCTTCCTCCCCACCCGCTGCCTCGATCACCGCAAAACCGGCGCCGCGAACAGCGTCGGAGACGAACTTGCGAGCGCGCGCTTCATCATCAATCACCAGCACTGTTCGACGCGCACTTGGACCTTCCGACGTATTGCTTTCTGGACCTGTATTTTGGACAGCGTCCATGTTGGTTATTGCAGGGATGATGAAGCGGAAGGTTGAGCCCTTTGCGAACTCGCTTTCAACGCTAATGGCGCCACCCATCATCTTGACGAAATGCTGGGTGATCGTCAGGCCGAGACCGGTCCCGCCGTAATTACGCGTCGTCGACGAATCCACCTGAACGAATGCTTGAAACAACTTTTGCTGCTGCTCCTTCGTCATGCCGATTCCATTATCACTCACGGCAAATTCAAGCCATTCGCCAACGTCGTCGGTGTAACGCCGCACCGAAAGCCCGATCTCACCATTCTCCGTGAATTTGGCGGCATTGGAGAGAAGATTGAACAGATTCTGCCGCAACTTAGTCTTATCTGTTTCGATGTCGTCCCGTTCGATCGAGGTCGTCACCGTCAGACGATTGCCCTTCTTGGCAATCAGCGGTGCAACGGTATTTTGAACGTCGACAAGAAGTTGCTTCAGACTGAGGCGCTCAACGTAGAGCTCCATCTTGCCCGCCTCGATCTTGGAGAGGTCGAGAACGTCGTTGATGAGCGCCAGGAGATGGCGCCCCGATCCCATTATCTTATTGAGATCAGCAATGAATTCGGTCTGTCCGAGATCGCTTGCATCCTCGATCAGCATCTCGCTATAGCCGATGATCGCGTTCAAGGGGGTGCGCAGCTCATGGCTCATGGAAGCGAGGAAGCGGCTTTTTTCTTCGCTGGCGACCTCAGCGCCGCGCCTTGCCTCCTCCAGCGCCGCCTGCCGATTCTTCAAGTCGGATATGTCAGTATATACCGCGACAGTGCCGCCCTCCGGCGTCTTCCGTTTGGCGATGCGCAGCCATGTTCCATTGGCGAATTGCCGCTCGATCATGCCATGCGGCTCCCGGTGACGGCGCATGGCCTCATCGACCCAGTTCTCTATGCCGCCGCTTCCGGTATCGGTCGTGCCACGTTCGGCCTGTGCCCGAACGATATCTTCGAAGGCGCGTCCAGGCGTCATGATATCCGCAATCTCTGGAAACAATTCGAGATAGCGCTGGTTGACCAATACGAGGCGGTCTTCCGCGTCAAAGAATGCGAAGCCGTCAGGAATGGTCTCCATTGCCGTCATTACAGTGTTGCGCTGACGCTCGGCGGCGGCTTCAAGCTCGCGACGCTCGGATTGGCTGTCACGCAGCAATCTCAGCGTCTTGGAAAGCCTCCCGAACTCGTCGCTGCCTTCCGGCGGCAACTCGACATTCTCGTCTCCACTGGTCAATTGGACCATCGCTTTGTCGACCCGGCCGAGCGGCACCAAGATCGAGCGTAGCACCAGCCAGGTCATCAGAATGCAGGCCACCGTGGTCACGCCGGCTGCGATCAGAGCACGCACATAGGCGTTTTTTGCCGTCACATCGGCTGCGTCCCGTGCCAGGTCAGCCTCATTCTCGAGGCGCTGTTCAAGCGACATGAGCACTTGATCGATTTGGTCGCTATAGCTCCTGGCGGCCGCCAGTTGAGTGTTGCCGATGACCCTGTTGTCATTGGTATAGGCGTCAACGGCCTGCATCGCCTTTTCGTAGTAGGCGTTCGATCCCTGCAGGATCGTATTGGCTTCATCGGGCGCGAAGACCTTAATCCGGGCCAAATCCTGCTCCAGCGCCTTGCGGGCTTCGTCGGCGCGTCGCTCGGAGAGCGTCAACAGGCTAACCGACAGGTCCGTCAGCCAATAGCGGACCTCGCCAAAATGCCGATGCGCCTTGGCAGCGTCATCGAACATATGAAAGCGAGCATTGGCCTCCTCGACGCGACGCTGGTTTTCCCGCAAATCACGCACCATGAAGGCAACGCTCACTAACAGCGCACCCAGGAGGACAGCAGAAAGGCAGACAAGCCGCAACGGGATCTTTCTATCCGTAAGACGCCCTAAACGCGCCGGGATAGTGGCAAAGGCGCTCATTTGAATAGCGTAATGCTGATCGCACCGCCCAAATCGCCCTCAGCCTTACCCTCCTTCGGATAGCCCGTCACGTCGACCTCCCCTTTGGGCCCACCGTGACACGTCAGGCAGGATGCCGAGTAATATTCAGGAATAAGCATGCGAAAAGACTGGCGGCCATTCACTTCCACCTCCTCGGTAAAGGATTTGCCTTTTGGCCAATCGGGAGACAGAAAATTGCGCTCTATGACGTGCTGCTCCCATTCATCCGGGCGCGCCTTGCGATTACGGATGAGGTCCTCCGGCGCCGTCACCTTTATCTTTGCCTTATCACCAACCTTTTCCTCGAAACGTTCATTAACCAGTCTGGCAAAAGTCGCAGGAATGAACCCCTTGAAGCCGACACCCTTCATATCGATCATGCCTTGATGCTCATCGACAACTTCCTTGATCGCGGCGACCTGGGCATCGAACAATTGCCGATCTAAGGGGCTGAGATTCTGATCGCCTTTGCGCTGCGCGAATATCTGCAGTGCCTCGTTGACGACGCGTTGACCTGTGAGGTCTTTGTTTCCCAGGGATTCGTCGTTGATAAGCTTTTGATGACTTGAGATCACGGTCCGGCCAGCACGCAACAACGCAGCGAGCCGTTCACCTGTGGTGATGTCATCTTCTTCGGCAACAACAAAACCTGCCAGAGCGCAGAACGCGGCCCATGCAAAAAAGACAGCAAATATCAGGCCACGCCGCATGCTAAGCCTATATGTCGTACACGCGGCGGAATAGTATCAGCTCAAGCTAATATTCAAAAGTCATTAATACGGGCGCTGGTATGCGGGATACAGTATTCGCCCAAAGATTCTTGGCGGTCGGGTTGCAACTTATCCGCTAACGCAGTTGGGAAGCCCTCAAAAAAATCATTGTGTTTTTACCCTTCTTAGGAATTGCGCGAAACTCCCCTCCCCGGATGATTGCCAAACTCAACTTTAGCTTCTCCGGCAGTTCCTATTTAGGGCTCAAGGCTGCAATGCGATCGAGAGCAGCCGAGAAGCCACGTAGGGACACTTGGAAGCTCAATTCATTGCCCGCATCAGCAATAACCTTGAGGTTTAGGCGTGATGCCGCCCGCAACTTTGCAAGTGTCGCCGGATCGAGCGGAAACAAGGCAATACATCCTGTCGGCAAACACGTGCGGAAACGCACCGGCTTTAAAGGCGGCTGATCATCGACATTCGGCGTCACGCCGGAGTCGAGGACGATGCCGAACGGGAGGAGGAGCGTTGCAATCGCGCCGCCATCGGAACGCATTTGCATCTCGACGGCAAGAAGCCTCTGACCGTTCTGCTGGGTCTGATCTTGAGAAACCGAACAAGCCGGCGCCTTGTCGCGCAGGTTACACGCAACCCGCCAGTCCTGGTAGGTCTCCTGCAGGGCCGATGCTCCGTTTGGTAGAGCCGACTGGGCAAAGGCTGCCGGAGCAAGCGTAAAAATGATGCTCGAACAAAGAACGGCTAGCCTCGCACGAGAAGCGCCGAAGGCATGCTTGGGTGTCAGCCCACACAGTGACGGCTGACTGGGTCGTCCAGCTTGCCGTTCGCTTTTCTTGTGAGGTGAAGTCGATGTCAAGATTGGCAAAAGGTCACATCTTTCTATTTGGAGGATGGTACGTCCTCGGTTGGTTCCGCGAGGTGCTAGTGGGCGAGGGGTCCAGCTCCGCAATTGCCACCAGAAGCGTGACCTCCATGGCTTCCATCCTGGTAGTCGTACGCGGTTATCTCTGACGGTTGGGTCATGTACATGCCCACTCGCGAACCTTACAGTGTGACCCTGAGAGCTCGCATGTTTTGAGCGCAAGGTCTTCGGCTTCTCGGCGCGTCGGTGCCGATCTTGCGCCCCACGGCGCGATGCGATTGTTTTCCTCTTTGCCAATGGCGAGCGCGCCGCAGTGATAATATGGAAAGCCGGTGTTATCATCGTCATCCCAATGCCGGTGATTGCGGAATATGGTGACTACGACGCACTCCCTGCCCCCGTCCCGTTCGCAATGCTTGAGCGCGATATCCACGGCATCTTGCCGCTTGTCGGCGCCCCAAAAGAAGCCCTGCTTTTCGTCAGGCGTGGAGTAAGCGATTGCTGCCCAGATGCCGCGCTCCTCTTGGGGCGGTGGAACCGGTACCTCCGCAGCCGTGGTAAGATCCGCCGCGCCCAGCCGGCCTGCATAGAGAAACAGCATGCCGATCGCCCCAATGGCAGGACTGATTCTCATCTTGTGCTTCCTTGTTTTCCCGCTGCCGAGGCCACGGAAATGACGACGCAGCCGTTTCCGGTGGGCAGAAGCATCGCGTTCCCGCCGTCATTGCCAAGTTCGTAGACGCTGATCTGTCCAAGATTGTTGGTGAGCTTGCTTCCGCTTGGAAACTTGACCGGAATATCTGCGCAAGAGGCCGTAAACGGCGCCACGCGGACCATCGCACCTTCGCAACCGGATGCGATCGGCGCAGCGAATACGACGCCCGCAGCCGGACCACTGTAGCCTTGGGTCGCATAGTTCATGCCGACCAGTGCCTGCACGGCATGCTTGTCGGCGGCCCCCCCGTTCCAGACCGACTGGACGTTGTATTGGGTACCGTTTGTCAGCAACTCTCCAAGAACCGGAAAGACAGTGGAGCAGGATTGCAAGCCAGCCTGTTTGGCGTGCTGGCGAAATGGCGTGTCGGCCAGGGCTTGATTGGCTTCATTTGTCTCCGCAACCGCGGACTTCGATATGAAATTCCCGACCAGGTCGTATCGTATGACGGCGTAGCCGGCAGCACTGACAACGGCAATTGCGAGCAGTGAGAAGACTGCCGTTTTCCACCAGTTCCGCTTCGGCCCCTCTGGGTCCTTGACTACGCTCTGAAGCGAAGCGCTGCCCTTATTCCGGGACATTATTCGATCGTAGATTGATTGCTGATCCATGGGAGATGCATCCGTCACTTTATCGCCTTCACGGCGGTAGAAAGGCCCTTGAGGGTCGCGGTCACGCTAACCGTCTTGCCGTCCGTCGTCGGATAGGAGATTGTTGGTGTCGCGTTTTTCGAAATCTGTTCACGCATTATGGCCCCGACCGGCAGCATGCCGATGCAAACTGCGTTGCTGCATCCGTCGAGTTGGATTTGTAGCGGTTCCTTACGTCCCTCGAACGTCAGCGAGATGGGGCTATCGCTCCTGGCAACCGGCGCGGTACGCAAAATCATATATGGATTGCCTGCCTTGGTGGCCGCAAGCGACCAACTGAATGCGACCTGACCTGCCTGGTTCTCGATGATCTGGGTAACGTTGCAAACTCTCTGGCGGACCTTTAGGTTTTCGTCACAAATCAGTGTCCAGTTTTCGAACGGACGAATGGTCCTCTGATAGTCGCCAAGCTTCAGGTCCGGAGGCACCACCACTTCAGAAGGCTTTATTCGGTAATCGGAAGAGCTTGCCTGCTCCTGTGCGGCCGCGTGCGGGCCGGACAGGAGCAGGCAAGCTATGAAAGCTGGGACACCAGAGAGCGCTCCTTTGAACATGAGGGACTCAATTCAAAGTATAGCTGAGACCAGCGCCGACACCCACTTGCCCGCCGGCTGCCGTACCAGACAGATTCCCTCGAATTCGCCCGTCTTCGCTGGTGTAGCCAGCGCCGAAGGCCAGCGCACCTTCACCCCGCCACAAACCGCCGCCGGCCGCAACACTCAGCTTGCCAGGACGATCGTCATAACGAAGCGATGCTGCAGCAAGCCCTATTGCGGCCGCCTGTCTCGCCTCCGAGCGTACGTCGCCAATCTCCTGGTTCAACTGACCGAATTTCTGGTCAGTATAGTTGTTAGCCGCGGACAGCGTGTTTGCGGCAGAGGTGTCCGTGTAGGATTTGACCTCGGTGATCCCATCACTCAACTGAGCGACATTGACGGCATCGGTAGGGGCAACGCCCTTGCCGACGTTGGAGATAACCACCGGCGCATTGACGTCACCACCCTGCAGCGTGATGCTGTTCTTCTTGCTGCCATCTGGATTGAGGTCATACGTGACGGCGTTCTTGGTGATCGTTCCGACACCAGTTTGCAGGCTGTCGATCGCCGAATTGGTGGCATAAAGCTGCGATCCGTTGATGGCGTCCGTACTGTCAGCCGAAATGCGGCCTGCTGCGACATTGGTTATGGTCCGCTCCGCGCCTTGAGCACCAACGCTGACGGTACCGACAGGCGTGGTCCCGGCAAAATCATAGTGCTGTCCTTGAATGGTGGTCCCGGACGTGCCGACAGCCGCCTGCGTTACGGAACCGGAGCCCAATGCCACATCACTGGCATTGTTGGCCTGCGCGCCCTGGCCGAGAGCAACAGCCCCCTGTCCCACGGCCGTGGCTCCATGTCCGGCCGCCAGGCTGTCCGTTCCGCTGGCGACGCTTTCCGGACCAATCGACACGCTATCAGTGCCTGAGGCCTGAGAGTCCGCCAGCGTCGAATTGGCGTGGAAATACTTGATGCCGCCGCCACTGGTGATGTTGGTCAGCGTGCTGTCGACCGCGCTGAAGGCGTCGGAGACGGTCGTGTAGCTGTTGCCCTGGACGTTGTAGGTCGGACCGGTGATCGAGCCGTCGGGATTTACCACGGTGGTGCCGCCGAAGAGATTGGCGACATTCTGAGAAACGCCGCGCAACTGCGAGACGTTGACCGCGTCCGTATTGGCTGAACCGGCGGCAACATTCGTCAGCTTGCGCTCCGCGCCCACAGAGCCGATCGAAACCTCGCCGACCGAGGTCTGCGGGCTCGCAAGGGCATAAGCCGTATAATTCGTCTGGGCGCCGACCGTCGTCGTGGAATTGCCGCCCAATGCCACGCTATTGGCAAAGGTGCTTTGGGCGCCGGCGCCGATGGCGATTGCCTGGATACCCGCGGCCGTCGAGTTCGTGCCGAGCGCCAGGCCGTCAGCCAGCATAACGTGAGCATTCTGGCCAATCGCCGTGCCACCCGGCGCGGTCAGATCGACGATGGCGCCATTGCCGATACCGATGCCATTGTCACCGTTGACGACCGTCGTCGGGCCGACTGCCACCGACTCGCCGCCGACGGCGAGGGAATCGCCGGCGATCGAATTGGCATGGAAGTACTTGGTCGACGTCACCGAGACCGACGCAATGGCGCCCTGTAGCTGCCGCACGGTTACGGCATCCTGGGCCTGAGTGCCATCCGCGACGTTGGTGATCTGCCGATACGAAGTGGACGTACCGACCGATACCGCGCCGAGAAGGGTCTTGTCGGTCGTGTTGTACTGGATGATCGCGGATCCGGCAGCGATCTGGCCGGTGGTCGGTGCCAGGGGACGATCGGAAACCGATCCGGAGCCGAGAGCAACGCCCCCTGCGATGTTTGCTTGGCTGTCACGGCCGAGTGCCAGTGAATCGGCGGCCGCAGCCGTCGCCTGATAGCCGACGGCGGTGGAGCCAACGCCCTGCGCAGAGGAATCGGTGACGGCCAAGGTGCTGTCGTTGGTGCGAACATATCGGATACCGACGCCGTTGGCGTCGGTATAGCTCGTAGATGTGTCACCGGCGATATTATTGACCGTGTTGCCGAGATTGGCGATGTCGGTGGTGTTCGAGGTGACCTGCTGATTGGTTGCGTTGAGCTGCGAGCCGTTGACGGCGTCGGTGGAGCCGGAACTCAGCTGTCCGGCGGCGACGTTCTGAATTTGACGCTCCGCACCTCCCGCGCCGACCGAGAAGGCGCCGCTCGGCGTTGCTCCGGCAAAGCTGTAGGTCACGCCGCCAATGATCGCACTGCCGACGGCGGTTGTCGGACCGGAGACCGAATTCAGGCCGATTGCCACGTCGCCGGCATTGTTGGCGATAGCATTCGGGCCGACGGCGACGGAGTTTGCCCCAATTGCCTGCGAATCCGGCAAGGTCGAGTTCGCATGAAAATACTTGATGCCGCCGCCGGTATTGATGTTGTTGATCGTGGTGGACAGGCTATCGACTGCCTGGTTGGTGGCAAAAAGCTGCGAGCCGTTGATCGCATCGGTCGAGGCGGACGACAACTGTCCCGCTGCAACATTCTGGATCTGGCGTTCGGCACCCGCCGAGCCGACCGAAAAGGCGCCTGCTGGCGTCGTACCCGCAAAGCTGTAGGTCGTGCCTCCGACTGTTGCGCTCGCTACCGCCGTTGTCGCGCTCGACGCCGCGTTCAAACCGATTGCCACGTCGCCGGCATTATGGGCCACCGCATTCGGGCCAACAGCAACGGAGTCGGTCCCGAGGGCCTGTGAGTCCGGCAATGTCGAGTTCGCGTGGAAATACTTGATGCCGGCGCCGTCACTGATGTTCGTGATGGTGTTATCCAGATTTGTAATGTCGGTGGTGTTCTGGGTAACCTGCTGGTTAGTTGCGAAGAGTTGCGACCCGTTGACGGCGTCGGTCGAGCTGGACGAGAGTTGACCGGCTGCAACGTTCTGGATCTGGCGATCGGCTCCCGCCGCACCGACTGAAAATGCACCGGCCGGAGTGGCGCCTGCGAAGGTATAGTTTGTGCCTCCGATCGTCGCGCCCGACACCGCGGTCGTCGCGCTCGACACGGCGTTCAGACCGATCGCCACGTCGCCAGCGTTATTCGCCACCGCATTCGGGCCGACCGCAACAGCATTCGTTCCAAGAGCCTGGGAATCCGGCAGCGCGGAGTTGGCGTGGAAGTACTTGATCCCAGCGCCGTTGTTGATGTTGTTAACGGTGGTGGTGACACTATCAACCGCCTGATTGGCCGCGAAGAGCTGCGATCCATTGACGGCGTCGGTCGAGCTGGATGAGAGTTGGCCGGCTGCGACATTCTGGATCTGGCGGTCTGCTCCCGCCGCACCGACTGAAAATGCACCCGTCGGAGTGGCGCCTGCGAAGGTATAGCTCGTGCCTCCGATCGTCGCGCCGGACACTGCCGTCGTCGCGCTCGAAGCGGCGTTCAGACCGATCGCCACGTCGCCAGTGTTATTCGCCACCGCATTCGGGCCGACCGCAACAGCATTCGTTCCAAGAGCCTGGGAATCCGGCAGCGCGGAATTGGCGTGGAAGTACTTAATGCCAGCGCCGCTGTTGATGTTGTTGACGGTGGTGGTGACACTGTCGACCGCCTGATTGGTCGCGAAGAGCTGCGATCCATTGATCGCGTCGGTCGAGCTGCCGCTGATGCGCCCCGCCGCCACATTGGTGATGGTGCGCTCGGCGCCCACCGCGCCCACACTCACCGTCGAGGTCGGCGTCGTACCGGCGAAACTATGGGTGGTGCCGCCGATCACCGCACTCGGCGTCGCGGCCGCTGCCGCAGTCACTGAACCCGAGCCCAGTGCTACGTCGCCGGAGTTGGCCGCCGCCGTCGCGCCATTGCCAAAGGCGACATTGCCGGCGAAACCGGCAGCACCCGCGGTAGAACTGTTGCCCAGCGCCACGGAGCCTTGCCCGATCGCCTTGTTGTTGTTACCGATCGCGACGGCGCCGGCTGCCTGGTTGGCGGCGGTGGCGCTCGCCGTGCCGTCGCTGTTGGCGATGTTGTTGGCACCGCCGACGAAGGCGCCCGTGCCGCTCGCATAGCTTGGATCGCCGATGGCGACAGCGCCGTTGCCGTAGGCGGTATTGCCCGAACCGATCGACACCGCCTTACCGCCTGTCGCTACCACGTTGGTGCCCATGGCGACCGCCTCAGCGGAATTGGCCGTCGCGTTCGTGCCCATGGCGATGGCGCTGGCGGCGCTGGCCGCTGATTGTCCGCCGACGGCGATGGCGTTGGTGCCCGAGGCATTGGCGCCTGCGGTCGCGTTGCCGCCGAGCGCCAGGGCGCCCGTCGCGCTGGCGATTGCCCCAATGCCGACCGCGGAAGAGTATGCGCCGCTTGAGTTCGCGTTATTGCCGACCGCGATGCCGGAGATCGCCGCGCCGCCGACGATTGCACCCGATCCAAGCGCAACCCCGCCGCCGATAGCCAGCACCTGCGCCTGATTGCCCAAAGCGGTCCCGAAATTCCCCGACGCAGTGGCTGAAGGGCCAAGTGCAGTCGAACTCGCGCCCGACGCGGTCGCCTGAAAGCCACCGGCAAACGAATTGGCACCGCTGGCCGTGGAGCCCCAGCCAGCCGCTAACGCAAAGTTGGCGCTGGCCGTGGAGCTGACACCGACCGCAGTGGAGTTGCCTCCCGTGGCACTGGCGAAGGTGCCCAAAGCGCTAGCGCCGGCTGCAGTGGCATTGGAGTTCACGCCGAGCGCTACTGAATTGACGCCGCTTGATATCGTGCCTTGGCCCAACGCCATCGCCCCGCCAGCGCCTGTGGCTTTCGCGCTCAGGCCGAGAGCCACCGCGTATTGTGCGGACGAAACGGACGAACGTCCTATCGCAATGGCGTCGTTCAACGACGCTGTAACGTCCGTGCCGATGCCGATCGCGCTTGGAGCGGTGGCACCCGTTCCAGCGACCGTCCGCGAGCCAAGATAGACGGTGTTTAGCTGTGTCGCGATCGCCTGGAAGCCGATAGCGACGGCGTTCTGGGCGCCAGCGCTGGTGCTTGTGCCTTCGGCAATGGCATCCAATCCGGCCGCGACGGAGCCGGTGCCGATCGAAATGGCACGGACGCCTGTCGCGGAGCCGCCGCCGCCTACAAATTGTGCCTGTGCCGGAGTAACCTGAAGCGCCGACAGCGCCAGCAGCGCCATACCCGCAAGGCCTTTCCTGCCTGCCTGACCAGCGGGAACTCCTGAAGACTTTGCGTCACGGGATGCATTCTCGACCCCGAGCGAGCCCAGCGCCAGACCTTTACGGCGCATGCCGAGTACCCGATTCGCCAAGCGCAAGGTCGCCATCAGTCGCCGACGAAGCGAGCGACAGTCGGTCCTTCCTGAAATCCAATTTCCGACAAATACGCGACGAGATTTGAACTGCAGATGCCCCTCGCTGCACCCAATCATGCTGCTTTACCCTCGCTGTTGGCCGAACGACCTGGTGCGCTTGGATCCGCATCGGCGACTGGGTCGTCGTTGAAAATGTGCATTTCTTGAAGCCTGCGTCCCATCTTGGCGCCTTGGCTTTCAATCAGTTCGCGGGCACTCACGACCCATGGCTGCGTAGGTTCCGGAACGGCATGCAATGCAGCATCGGCCCGATCTGAGGGGAGCTTCATCGCTACCAACGCGCGGCAGACATCGAAATGAAGGGCCGGTTCCCGCTCAGCGTATGCCGGAGAGGTCAATCCAAACACGAGGCAGGCAAAAAGATGATCGAGTTCCGCGCCGGTTATACGACTGGCGTATTCGCGTTGTAACGCAGTCCAGGCAACCTCGGCTTTTGGAGCGAATATTCCAAATTCCGGAAACTGAATATCCGTGGACAATCCAACACACCTCAACAAATGATCGCCAGAAAGTTCGATGGCGCACCGCTCGATGGCCCACCGAATGACAACCCACACTAAGCATGGTCACATTTGTGACGATGTATTTCTGAATGTTTCGGAATATTTGTAGGAAATTACGATCTTTGCTCGCTGAACGACCGGTGTTGCCGCTTTGCCACGCTAGCTCTAGGCCATTCTGCTTTTTCCGTTTGACCATTGTAGACGGCGATCGATGGTCGCCGGATGATGACAGGCGCATCGACCGGTAGCCCAGAACCTCGCAACCTGTCGCTTTAAAGCCACGCCGGTTTCTTCGCCGCTGGCGCGAGGATTACTGCGGCGAAATGACTTTGCGCGTTTAGCACCTGCGTTCGATCCGAGGACGGAATGGATCGCGCGAGTTCCACGCGACGCTTTCCTTGGGCTAGAGCTTTCGGGAATGACTTTGAGGGTAATGGGTATCTGCCTTCCGCGAGACAGGATTGCTGGAGTCATTGTCCAAAAAGTCGGTGTCTGCGTTGCCCGCAGCCGGCGAGGCCCTTGCAGGACCTTCCTTTGGCACGCCACGACCACCGAAGCTCGTAACGACTACCTCGCAAACCGTAGCTCTGTGGGCGTTTTTCCCCTGTATCTCTTCATGGTGGCGGCCAAATGGCTTTGGTCCGAAAATCCAGACAGATAGGCGATTTCGGCAATCGCGATCTTGCCGTCGACCAATAGCTTTTCCGCAAAGTCCAGGCGCAGGTTAATCAGATAGCGATGCGGCGGCATTCCAAAGGTCTTGGCGAACCCCACTATAAAATGATTCGGTGAAATTCCTGCGACCGACGCGAGCTCAGCGATATGTACTTTTTGCGTAAAATTTTCATTGAGATACTCTCGCACCCGTCGAGCGCTATCGGGAGAAAGTCCGCCCTTGGGCTGCGCAGGCGGTCTCTTGCGGCTTGTGTAGGTGCGAAGCAGATGAACGCCGAACACCGTGACCAATGAGTCCAAATAGAGCTCATTCGGAGCTGCTTTCCCAGTCAGCTCGGCAGCAATCCTCTCGGCTATGTTGAGGGCCCAGAGGTCGACTAAGCCGAACACAGGCGGCTCAAGCTCTACATTGGCAAGATCAAACTCATGAGCAGCCAACTCCGATAGCGCTTCGGGAGATATAGCTATGACGGCATTTTCCCTGATCGCCGACCAAGCAAGGCTACTGTCGACGCCGGCGGGATTAACGACGAGACACCCGACTGGTGCGTCATACTCCGTAATCCTGTCACTGCCGAGCGAGGCTCTCAACTTGCGCACTGGCGCCAGCACAATTCCCACAGAATGCTCCTTGGCTAAAAACTTCTGCGACCCAGGGTGCGGATGGAATGTAGTGCGCTCCCCCGCATGGTGGCCCTTCTCGGACCTGCACTTTCAGGAATAATGTCGAAGACGTATCGCTCCGCCCGTCCTCGATCGACGCCCCGGTATTCGTCTTTTTTCCGAGCCTCGTCCGCCTGTTTCATTCCGTCGCGCCCCACTCGATCGAAATCCTGTGCGCGCAAGCAGAGCAGGCTGCAGTCCCGCCTTTAGTCAGCGTAACGCGCCCACAGAAAATAGGGTATAAGATTCGTATGTGAAGAAAAAATTTTGCGCGGCGCAAAAAAGAAACATGTCGCGCAATTTAGGTTACGCGCGATGCACGCATCATTTGACCTCCGCCGGGTCAACGGCTTGTTTTGCCGTCGAGATCGGCGGCGCAAGCACGCAGTTACAGCTATATAGTTCGCGGCTGATTGTTACAAATCACCACGGCGCTTCTCGTGCAGATCCCAGGCGAGTTCCACCAAGGCCAGAAGAACATCCTCCTCGTTCCATCCAGACGCAACCGCCGACCGGACGATTTCATGGATAAGAGGCAGCAATTGGCGCTGGCAGTCGGTCGATGTGCAGGCAGCGGCCTCCCCCACCGGAGGCCCATCAAAGTTGAACTTCACCACTAGGCGCCCCCCACGCCAAAATACATATTAGTTAATCTTTTCCTGCTGATATACAATAAATCCGGCCGATGTACAATAAATCCGAGATGAAACATAGGACCTTTGCAGGACAATGCGAGATTACACCGGCTCTATGCTTCACCACGCCAACATGGATCACGATAGCCTCACAGTGTGACTTGATACGTAAAGGAGTTTCCCCCGGCGTTGGTGCGCGGATCACTGAGGGGGCAAGAGCACGTCCATCATTCAGGCAGGCAAGCGGTATCCTTCAACGTTGCAGTGGCTGCCGCAACGCCATGATCGGAACTTGTTTCCCTTGCCGTATACTGGCCGAGGCGACTTGTGATTTCAGTTCGAGAGGAGAGAAAATGGGCTTCGACCTGACAGCGGCGAATATCTTGCCTCACGGAGCGGACGAATTCTTTCGGATTTTCGCTCGCTTCGAATTCGCATTGAAGATGGCGGGTTACGTTCAGCATCCGCCGGGGCAGCTCCGACTTCACCTACGACGACATGGGCAGCAGCCTTATTAGAAGTCCGCAAAAAACTTGGATGATGGAGAGAGGGGATGTCATGAGCGACAATCTTATCTGGGAGAACGTACGCTCTTCCGACTACTACCGCTCGGTACTGAAGAACATGAAAGGTCCGACCCGACATTCTTCGGTCCGCGTTGGGATGCTTGGCGAGGGCGTAGCGCCCAACTACCAGGTTCGCTATGCGGATGGAAGGGAGACGACTTTCCGCGGCAGCAGCCATAAGGGAGACACCGGGCTGGCCGCGAGCTTCAAGGAGGCCAACATCTCCAGAGTGTATTCCTTCTCGGACGTCCAAGGCCTGCTCAAGTCCACGCTGGAAAGCAATTCTCGCACCTAGGACGGCGATGACCCGGTCGAGAAAGAAAACGCTTCTTATCACCGTCTGCTCAGGCGGCGACTGTTCGTTAAGACGCTGGCATGTCGTTCGTGAAGAACGACGATTAGACGATTGCCGGCATCGGGTTTGATGCTTTGAATATTGGATTTTGCGCTTTGGATAGCGCCAGGGCTGCACAGACGATAGCCACGCAAAACCTGACCCAAGCGAGGATACGGCGGAAGTTGTAGCCCACGGCTGCGAGGACGGCATTGACGGCGTCGCCGGTGATTCCGGCGAGACGATTGCGACCCATGCGGTGGTCTTCTTTTAAATGTCCGATGACGGGTTCGATGGCGGAACGTCTGCGCATCTCGCGTTTGATTTGTTCGGTCATCCCGCGTTTTTGGCCTGCAGTATAAACCTTGACCGCCCCGCAGCGCTCTTCCAAAAACCGCCAATCGATCGCCCGACCAAGCCGCGCCAGTGCATGATTCAAATCGACGATCTGATCGAGCCGTGCCCGGAAAAGATCATTCTGCCCGCTGTCTCGTCGCTCCTTCGGAAGCATTTCAACGCTCCATCAAAAACACCGTCCAACAGAGAGAATCACGTTTTTTCCCGCGGCGCAGTTTGCAAGTTTCTCCGAAAGAGAACCTCACAAACCCCAGTCGGCTTGTGAATAAGGATGGAACCATGCTTCTTCTACGAAGCGCGTTTCGAGTTTGAACCCTTAAGGTGACGGCGGTCACCTTGCCCTTCGTGCGAATCTCTTGTTCATTTCTCTCGTACTGCGCGCGAAATTCGGTCGCGTATCGGCTTCCAGAGATACTGCGCGAATGTCCTGCTCGACGTCGTGATGAAGACTTCGACGGGCATCCCAGGGACGAGCTGGACATTGCCAAGCGCACCGACCGCGCCAGGATCCAGACGGAGCTCGACCGGGTAGTACGACACATGCGTCGCGGGATCCTGTGCGAGATCGGCCCCAACCATCGAGACGGCCGCGGGAAGGTCCGGCGTGGTCGAATGGCTCAGCCCGACGACGCGCACGAAGCCCTTGTCGGCGAAGTGGATAGAGTCGATTTCCTGAGGACTGATGCGAACCTCGGCCTTGAGAGGCACGTGCTCGGGCACGATCATCATCAAGACTTCGCCCGCCCCAACGACGCCGCCGACCGTGTGGGCCGAAAGCTCGTGCACGAAGCCGTCCCTCGGCGCCCTAATGTCGACGTGGTCTAGTGCGTCGGCCGCCTGTATCCGTTTCCCCTCCAGTTCGCTGATCTTCGCCTCCGCCTCGGCGAGTTCCTTGCTCGCATCGGCGACCGCCACCTGATCGATATTGAGGATCTGCAGCTTCGTCTCGGCGATCTTCGCCCTGACCTCCGCGGTGCTCGCCTGGATCTCGCCTATGTCGCCGTCGAGTTCGCTGGCGCTTCGCTCCAGCACGTTGACCTGTGAGACAAGCACGAGCTTCTGGTCGAGCAGATCGTGAAGGCTCTTAAGTTCGCGGTCCGCGATCTCCTTCTGGTGCGTTTTTGCCGCGGCCTGGACGCCCAGTCCGTCGATCTGCTTTTCAAGCTGGTTGATGCGCTCCGTAAGTCCGTCTTCCTGTCCGAGACGGGCCGCCCGGCGCGCCTTCAGCATCCGGTCCTCGCGCTGAAGTAGGGCGTCCTCGAACTCGGACTCGTCGCTCTTCAGGATGTGCGGCGGCGGCATGAAGTGATCCATCCCGTCCCGTTCCGCCCGGAGCCGCGCCGCCGTCGTCTTCAGGTCGGCCAGCTGGTGGGCGATGATCTGAAGGTCGGAGCGGGCCGTCGTCGGGTCGAGCCGCAAGACCACCTGCCCCTCCGTCACGCGCTCCCCGTCGTGGACGAGAATGTCGGAGACCACGCCCCCTGTCTTGTGCTGCACCTTCTTGACGCTGCCGTCGACTTCGAAGTGTCCCGATGCAACGACCGCACCGGACAGCGGCACGAAGGCCGACCATGCGCCAAAGGACGAAGCGAAGATGGCGATGAGCGTCAGTCCAGCCAGTCGGTAGCGGCGTAGCGACGCGCGATGGTCGACATATCCCCACCTGTCGCTACGCATTCTCCGACGTGCCTCCGACCGCCCGCAACGGCGTCACTTCCACAGGTCTCGACAGCGAAGCCATGACTTCGTCCTTTGGGCCGAAGAGCTTGATTGCCGCGTCCTGAAGGAATGCGACCTTGTTGACCGCGGCAAGACCGGACGGACGATGGGTGACGACGACCGCTATTCCACCGCGGCCGCGAACGCTCTCGATCGCCTCTGTAAGGGCCATGTCGCCTGTCGCGTCGAGATTCGAATTCGGCTCGTCGAGGACGACAAGGAAGGGGTCGCCGTATAGGGCGCGGGCAAGGCCGATGCGCTGCCTCTGTCCTCCTGACAGAAGGATGCCGCCTTCTCCGAGCCGGGTGTCATATCCGTGCGGCAGCGCGAGGATCATGTCGTGCGCGCCGGCCGTGGTCGCCGCATCGATGATCCTGTCGGCGTCGTCGTCGACCTGAAACCTGGAGATGGCCTCCGCGATCGTGCCGTCGATCAGTCCGAGATCCTGTGGCAGGTAGCCGATGTGCCGCCCGAGACGGCCCCGGTCCCACTGCCCGAGGGCGGCTCGGTCCAGACGGACGACGCCTTTCATGGGAGCGAGTGCGCCGACGATGGCTCGCGCAAGCGATGACTTTCCACAGCCGCTCGGACCGACGATTCCCAACGCGTCTCCCGCCTTGAGCTCGAAACTGACATTGATCAGGATCGGATCGCCGTCGCTCCTTATGATCGTCAGCCCCTGCACCATCAGGCTCGACCTGGGCCGCCTTAGCTCGACGACCTCGTGCTCGACCGCGACCGCCAGCGAAACCTTGAGGCGCGCATAGGCGGACCGGGCGGCGACGAGGCCCTTCCAATTCGCGAGCGCCGTCTCGATGGGCGCCAACGCCCGAGAAGTCATGATGGACGCTGCGATCATCGCGCCGCCCGAGACTTCCTGATTGATGACGAGATAGGCGCCGGTGGCAAGAATTGCCGACTGCAGGATGGTGCGGAATATTTTCGCCGACGATCCGAGAGTGGCATGAACGTCGCTGGTCTGCAGGCTCACGCCGATGTGCTCCCGGCAGAGCCTGCGCCATCGACGGTCGAGGGCGTCGTGCATGCCCATCGCCTCCAGCGTCTCGCAGTTGCGCCGCGCGGTGTCGGCAAGGACCTGCCGGGCGGAGGCCGTTCCGCCCACGCGGCGTACCGGATCCCGCAGATGGTGGTCCGTCGCAATGGCCAGCAGGGTGATGACTGCACCTCCGCCGACCGCGAGCCATCCGAGCCATGGATGAAGGATGAAGCAGCCGACCACGAAGAGCGGCATGAATGGAAGATCGAAGATCGCCGCCGGACCCGGCCCCGCCAGAAAGCCGCGCACAAGGTCGAGGTCGCGGATCGGCTGCATCGCCTGTTCCGCCGGACCGCCGCGGAGCGGGATCAGATTTGCCGCCCGGAAGCTGAGGCTGGAGAGATCCTCGTCAAACTGCGCGCCGATGCGGCTCAGCATTCTCAGACGGATCGAGTCGAGCGCCCCCTGCAGGGCGAAGGCGACGAGGGCCACGAGCGACAGGGCGACCAGCGTCTCTATGCTGCGGCTGACGAGGACGCGGTCGTAGATCTGCAGCATGTAGAATGAGCCCGTCAGCGTCAGGATGTTGATCGCCGCCGAGAAGACGGCGACCTGACGGAAGTCGCGCATGCGGGCGCGCAGGGCGACGCGCGCCGGCTGATCCTTCGAAGCGCCCCGTTCGACGTGATGGTTGGCGTTGGCGGCTTTTCGCTGTCTCATCTGCTACTCCCGACGGACCTGTACGCACTGTTTACACCGACTGCGCTTGCACCGACTGGAATGGCGGGACGCCTGGTCCGCCTCCCCTTTTCAGATCACCAGGAAATCCGCGGCCTGAAGGCTGAGTCCCGGCTGCAGCGTCGCGAAGTGCACCGGGTTACCGCCGGCTGCGCTCCCATTGGCGTCGTAGGTGAGCCAGCCGTTGGTCGGATCGTAGATGATCCGGTCGCTAGCATCCTGAGCCTGCCCCCCTGCGGAGGAGACGAACGCCGCATTGGACAGCGCGCCGACCGCGAGCTGGCTGAACATGCCCGCCGCGCTGCTGAGGACGACGTGGTCGTGTTCGGTTCCGGGCGCGGCCCGGCTGTGGAAATCGGTGATCGTGTCGACCCCCGTCTGGGTGAGGGCGACATTGAACAAGAACTGGTCGTTGCCAGTTCCGCCAGTGAGGAAGTCGCTTCCGGCCCCGCCCGCGAGAACGTCGTTGCCGGCTCCTCCCGACAGGTGGTCGCTACCGACCCCGCCGGTGATGGTATTGTTCAACGCATTGCCCGTCCCGGTGAAGTTCGCGGCCCCGGTGTAGACCAGATTCTCGACGTTGTCGGACAACGTGAAGGTCGCAAGGGTCGTATGGATCTCGTCCGTGCCTTCGCCGGCGTTTTCGATCACCTTGTCTCCCACGTTGTCGACGAAGAAGACGTCGTTGCCTTTCCCGCCGATCATGACGTCGGCCCCTGTTCCGCCATCGAGATGGTCGTTCCCCCGACCCCCGTCGAGAACGTCGTTCCCTGCGCCGCCGGTGAGAACGTTGTCGCCGTTGTTCCCGGTGATGGCGTTGTCAAGCTCGTTGCCGGTGCCGTCGACGTTGCCGTTCCCGGTCAGCACCAGGTTTTCGATCTGACCCAGAACGTGGGCCGACGTCGCCAAACTGAAGCTCAGCGAGGTCCTGACGGTGTCGATTCCGCCTGCCCCTGCGGTGCTTTCGTCGACCGTGTCGTTGAGGTTGTCGACGACATAGGTGTCGTTGCCTGCCCCACCCTGCATGACGTCCTGGCCGCCGCCACCGTCGAGGACATTGTCGCCGCTGTTGCCGACGAGATGGTTGTCCAGCGCGTTACCAGTCGCGTCGATAGACGCGCTACCTGTCAGGACCAGGTTCTCGACGTTGCCGGTCACATGCGAGGAGGCCAGGCTGAAGGAGATGGACGACTGTACCGTGTCGACGCCTCCCGATCCGGCCTCGTCCACCCGGTCGCCGGTGCTATCGACGACATAGGTGTCGTCGCCCGCACCGCCGTGCATGGTGTCGTTGCCGGTCCCGCCGTCAAGCAAGTCGTTGCCGCCGTTTCCAAAAAGCGTGTCGTTGCCGGCGCCGCCGACGAGATGGTTGTCGCCGCTGTTGCCGGTCAAGACGTTGGCGAGATCGTTGCCTGTGCCGTCTATATTGCCCGAACCGGAGAGCGTGAGATTTTCGATAGCCCCGAGAACCGTCGCCGATGCGACGAGGCTGAAGGTGATCGAGGACTGCACGGTGTCGACGCCGCCAGAACCGGCGACCGATTCATCGACGACGTCGCCGACGTTGTCGACCAAGTAGGTGTCCGCTCCGGCACCCCCCTGCATGACGTCCGCCCCAAGGCCGCCGTTAAGAACGTCGGCCCCAGTTCCACCTATCAGATGGTCGTTGCCGCCCAATCCATTCAGCGTGTCGTCGCCCGCGAGGCCACTGATCGTGTCGTCCCCTGCCGTACCGTTCAAGGTGTTGGCACCCGAAGTACCAGTGATGACGGCGCCGCCTTCGGCGACGTCTGTCACGGTGATCGCGACCGCCTGGCCGGTTGAGAAGGTACCGTCGGACGCGGTGACCACGACGTCGTAGACGTTGTTCCCGCCGGCGTCGCTCGGCGCTTCGAAGTCCGGCGCGGCCTTGAAGGTCACGATCCCCGTCGCGCGGTCGATGTTGAACAGGGACGCGTCGACCCCGCCCAGCGTATAGGCGATCGCCCCGAGATTGTCGGCGTCGTTAGCGTTGGCGTCATAGGCCGTGCCGGTGCCGTTCTCGGCGAAGGTCGCGGTCGCGCCCGAAGTAAAGGCGGGTGCGTTGTCGTTGACGTTGGTCACGGTGATCGCCACCGCCTCGTCGGTCGAATGCAGGCCGTCGGAAGCGCTCACGACGATGTTGTAGACATTGTTGCTCCCGGTGTCGGCAGGCGCTTCGAAGTCCGGCGCGGATTTGAAGCTGACAGCGCCGCTCGCCGCGTCGATGTTGAACAACGCCGCGTCCGCGCCGCCCACCGAATAAGCCAACGCACTGAGGTTGTCAGCATCGCCGGCCACCGCCTGATATGCCGTTCCGGCAACGTTTTCCACGACGGTCGCGGTGGTGTCGGAGGTGAAGATGGGGGAGTTGTCATTGACGTTCGTAACGGTCACCGTCAGCAACTGTTCGGCAAAAAGACCCACGCTATCCGTTGCACGAACCAGCACGCTGTAGAACTGGTCGGGGACACCGCCGTTTACATCGGGATTTTCGAAGTCGGGCGCCTTGATGAAGGCGAGCGCGCCCGACTGGCTGTCGATGCTGAAGAGATTGCCGTCGAAGCCCCCGGAAATCGAATAGGTGACAACGTCGCCGGCATCCGGATCAGTCGAAACGACGGTGGTCACGGCATTAATGTTTTCAGCGAGATCGATCGCGACCGCCCCGCCGCCGACTATCGTCGGCGCGGCGTCGACCGGTTGCGCGACCGTCACGTCGAGCGGGATCGAGGCCTGGCTGGTGTTGTTCGCAACGTCCGTCGCGGTGGCGGTAATTGAGTGGAGGCCGTCGATGAGGGTCGCGGTGGTGATGGAGAAGGCGCCACTGACATCTGCAGTGCCTGTACCAAGAACGGCGCTGCCCGCATAGAGCGTTACCGTCGAGCCCGCCTCGGACGTGCCATCAATTCTCACCTGGGTGAAGTTGGTGAGGCCATCGCCAACGGTGCCACTATCGGTCGTGGCGTCGAGCGACAGGGTGGAAGGGGCGGCCGGCGGTGCAGTGTCTATCATGACCATAAGCGCGGGCGAGGCCTGGCTAGTGTTGCCGGCGGCGTCCGTCGCGGTCGAGGTGATGAAGTGTTGGCCGTCCCCGAGGATCGAGGTTGTGATTGAGAAGGCGCCACCAGGGTCGGACGTGCCGGTGCCAAGCAGGGTGCCGCCCTCGTAGAGCGTTACCGTTGCGCCGGCCTCTGTCACGCCACCGATCTGAAGCTGTGCGACGTCCGTAATGCTATCGCCTTTCTGGCCACTGTCCGAAGCAGTCTCTAAGGCTAGCTGCGTCGGGGCGGTCGGAGGCGCCCTATCAAGAGTAAATGAAATGCTGCTGTCGCTCGACAGCCCATACAGGTTCGTCTCCGACGCGGTGATGGTATGGTCCCCATCCGACAGATTGGATGGATTGAATAACCAGGTTCCGTCGGCCGCCACTGTCGTTGTTGCAGAACTCGCGACTCCATCGATCGTGAACCGAACGACAGCATGAGCGACGCCGGTCCCGGCAATGGAAGGGTCGGAGGTCAGTTGATCAGTGGACGAGGAGCCGGTGTCATGGCTGAGCTGCGAAGTTATTTGCGGCGAGGCGGCTAGCGGATTGGTGATCTCGAACAAGACGCCTGTATGTTGAGATTGCAGGCCACCCTCCGCACCCGTACCGAACAGGTTTCCAGATGCGTCAAACACCAAACTTCCGGTCTCTGGAATGCCGGTGCCAGCAATATGGCTGCTGTTCACGTCGAAATATCCCAGCGTAACTGGCGTACTGGCATAGACGGGCGCTGATATCGTGCCGGTGTTGACGATCTCGAACGCCGATCCGAATGGGTGCGCGTCACCGGCGGGTCCCGATCCGAGGCTATCCATCGTGCCGAACAGATCGCCGGCGCTGTCCATCGTCACCCCGTCGTGAAAGCCGCGGAAGGACATCAGCGTGACCGGAGTGCTGCCGTAGCCTCCGCCGGATTTGACGACTTCAAACACCGTCCCGAAGCCGTAGGCGCCTCCTGAATTCGTTGTTCCGAAGATGTTGCCGGAGGCGTCGGTGGTCATTGTCGAGTTCGGGTCAGCCCCATACGCCTGGTGATCCAGATTAAAGAAATTGACGAGAAGGTCGTAAGACGGTGCGTAGTTTGGGGCTATTGGCGATCCGGTGTTGTGGATCTCGTAAACCGCGCCGTAGCTGCCTTGTAACGTCCCGAAGAGGTTCCCGCCCTTGTCGATCGTGACGCCGGCAAATGGCTGAACGAAACTGGGTCCATTGGTTGAAGCGGCGAAATTGACGATGATCTTATATGTATAGCTTGGGTTCGACGATGTGCCGGCGTTGGAAACCTCGAACACGGTTCCCTCGTCGAACAGTCCTCCCTGACTGGAGACGCCGATAAGATTGCCAGCAGCGTCCTGGACCAGTCCCCCGTAAGGAAAGTGGCTGTCTTTCTCATCGGTAAAGCTCACGAGAGTGGTGGGCGTGCTGCTATAGCCGGTGCTGGTCTTGGCAATCTCGAACACCGTGCCGTACTCCGGTGAATTTCCTGCCGTCACTCCGAAGAGGTTGCCGGCCTTATCGATGATCAAGCCGGAGCTTGGAGCATCGAGGAACCCGGTTGACGGAAGTGTCGGAAAGACCGCCACCGTTTGGGGCGGCGTGTTGTAGATCGGATTGAGCGCTGTCCCGCTATTGACGATTTCGTAAACCGCGCCGTTGAGGCTTGTTGTCGTCCCGAAGAGATTGCCCGCCGCGTCGATAGCCAGGTTCTCCAACGGATCCGATACATTGTCGCTAGGAAAGGTCGCCAGTGTCTTGATCTGGCTCGGAGTCTCATCGGGAAAATCGGTAACCAGATTGAAGGTCAGTGGATTGCTGCTCCCGACGTTTCCGGCAGCGTCGGTCTCGGTCGCGACGATCGTATGCTCGCCGTCCGCTTGGCCGAGAAGCACGAGCGGTGCGTAGGTCCAGTCGCCGACGCTGTTCGCCGTTGCCGTGTCCGCGACTGCGACGCCGTCGATCGTAAAGTGCACTACGGCGTTCGGATCGCCGACGCCTTGGATCGTATCATTCGAAGTGATCCGGTCCGTATTGGAAGAGCCGGTGTCATGAGCGAGATCGGCGGTGACTATAGGCGCGACCGTGTCGAGCATGATGGTTAGTGGGGAGCTGCGCTGAATATTGCCGGATCCATCGACCTCGCTTGCCACGATCGTGTGTGGGCCATCGGCAAGTCCGGTCGGAGTGTAATTCCAGGCGCCATTTCTGTCCGCCGTTACCGTGTCGAGAACCGCCGTACCATCAATAGTGAAGCTAACCACCTCGTTTGGGTAGCCTGATCCTAACAGCGCTGGGTTCGAGGTGATGTTGTCCGTTTGGGAAGGACCAGCGTCATGCGCCAGGTTCTCGGTGACGGTCAGGGGTATCAACTCAAGGGTCACGAGGCCGTTCCCGTCGTTTACGCCTGCAACTTCGATTGAGCCGATATCAAGTGCCAGTGGGTTCAGATAGGAACCGCCGCCGCCGCCCTCGCCGGCTCCCCCACCGCCGCCGGTGTAGCCTCCACCCCCCCCGCCGCCGCCGACTGGAGGTCCGAACAAGCTAGCGTTCCCACCTCCGCCTCCACCGAAACCACCGTTCCCCGCAAAAGACTCCAATCCGGGTCCGCCAGCGCCTGCGCCAGCGCCGCCGGTGCCGCCGTCGATGAAACTGGACCCCCCGACGGCGGGGTTGGAGGGATCTCCACTGGAGCCGCCGTCACCGTAGAAGCCCCCGCCGCCTCCACCGATACTGCTGTTGCTATTGGACAGGCCGAAACCGCCGTAGCCGACAGCGCCGGCGGCGGCGCCGTCAATCGTCCCTGAAAAGTATTCAGTGCTTGCTCCGCTTCCCGCTACTCCACCAGGCAGTCCAATTGCCGAATGGCCATCGCCATCGACGTAACCTCCCCCGCCACCACCACCAGCAACCACCAAGGGGGTTGGAACATTGGTGGGATCATCTGGACCGCCGGTCAGCACCACGAGCGTGCCGCCGCCGCCGCCACCGCCGTAAGGCGAAATAATCTGCACACCGTCACCCACGCCGACGTCCAGGTGCCCGTCGCCACCCTCGCCACCCACGAGAACTTGCAGGACGTCGCCCGCCTGCAGGAAAAATTCTCCGCCAGTCTCGCCTCCGGCTCCTCCCGCGCTAAGAGAGGTTGCGCCTGCCCCGCCTTGGGCGCCAAGGGTCATGATGTCATAGACGCCTGTGAATTGAACGGTATAGGTGATGACCCCTTGGGTGTAGCCAAACTGGGTTGTCATTCGCTTTACTCCGCTGGACGGTGGATGTTCTGAAACACTACGCCGATGTCAGAAGATCCGAATGACCCAATTGGGCCATCCCATTTCTCAAGGTTCAGAGGAATCCAAGGGGCACCACGATGCTGACCAGTGCGGCAACCATATCGGTCTGGCTGTTGACTCCCAGTTTCACGAAGATGCTCTTTAGCTGGTTGCGTACGGTCTCGTAGGAAAGACCTGCTCCGATGGAGAGATCGTGCAGCTTGTGTCCGTTGGCGAGCGCATGGGCCAGCCGGGACTCGGCGGGAGTGAGGTGGAAGAGCTTCTGAAGTAGTTCCGGAGGAGGCGCCTTTCGTTCGATAGGGTCGAAGAGCACCACCAGTGTCTGACATGGAGAAAGGAGGTCGATCGCGCCGCCCCTCGCCGGAGTGACGAAGGCGATGATCGGAGCGCTGTTCGGGCGAGCGATGGATATCGGGTGAAGGAGGTCGCTGCCAGGTTCCCGCGAGCAGACGGCATGGATCGCGGCTCCAAGAGCGCGTGTCGCCGTGGCGTCACGGCACACCAGGCGTTTTCTGGAGATTTGCAGGTCGCCGCAGACAAGACGTTCCGCCGCCTGGTTGATGAGGACGACGTCGCCCTGTCGGTCCAGCATGACGACGGCTCTGCCGGAGATCTCGAACGCCTCGAGCGCGGCTTCCGCCTTTGCAAACCCGAGCGCGCTTCCGACAGCTACCACGGAGGAAATACCCTGCGACAGTAGCCGAAGCCGCGCGACCTCCTCTTCATTGAACGGCCCTTGATCTTCGGAGCGCTGGATCGACAGCGCCCATTCGTCGTGAACTCCAGCCACATGAACCCCCGCAAACCACTTCAGGCCGAAGGGCCGAAGCCAATCCTGATAGTAAGGATGGTGACGTATGAGGTCGGGACTTATAAAATCGAGGTCCGTCGCGACCCGTTTCTTGCGCATTGTGCCGACACCCTTGAACCGGATGTCGCGATCGACCCACCCGTCGCCGATATAGGCGTCGATGGCTTCCTTGAAGGACGGAGTGGTCTGAAGCTTGGTGAAGGAGCCTTTCAGAGGTACGATGACAGCGCCGACGGCACCGAGATGATCGCTTGCGACCTCGAGCGCATGCTGCCACTCCGCACTCCCTTGTGCGGCTTCTGAGAACGCCATGCAGACGGAACTCAGATTCCAGTCGGCGGCCATAATGTCCCCGATTCCAAGGGCCGGTTGTCTCGGCATTCCCCCATGCGGAAGCTAGTCGAAAGGCAACAGCGATGCAACTTATACGAAATGGGTATGCTCTTGACGCCGGTACCGCGCGCTTTCCCATCAGCGATTCGGTAGGCGGCCGGTCGTCGTGCAAAACGTTGCCAGTTGTCGGAGCGTACCCGGCCTTCATGCGCTGAACAAAGATAATATCGCCTGCGGGTTTTGGTTGGCAACCTGAAGCGACTGCAGAGCGAGCTGCTGCTGTGTCTCTAGCGCCGTCAACCTGCTGGACTCCTGCTCCATGTCGGCGTCGACAAGTTTGCCAATGCCGCTTGCCAGTGAATTCTGAAGTACGTCTGCGAAATTCGACTGCATGTCGAGACGTTGCTGGAGCGAACCCAACCTGGTCGCGCCAGCGCGAACCTTCGACATGGTGATGTTCATGTAGTCGATATATTTGTCTATCAGGTCCGGGTTCTGCTCGACGTCGATATCGAGAATATTGAAGACCGAGCGGGGCTCGTTGCTGACGCGTACGTTGTTGAACGCGATACTGGTACCGCTTCCAAATTGCCGATCGATCGCCGGGTCTGACTTGATGATGACAGTCGTCGGTGATGTCGCATCGATAACCAGACCGGGCCAGTCGGCATCGAGCAAAGAATGCATCAGAGTAGCCATGTCATCTGAAGTCTCGACTTTCCCATCGTTCCTGTTCAGTACGCTATTGATATAGGTGCGGTTGAAGGAATAGGACTTTGTGGGCGGTCCATTGACAGAAAAGTCGAAACTTATGTCGATCCCGTCCTTGTTTCCCCCGTCGGTAGCGTCGATGAAGGTCTTAAAATCCAACGCCATTCCCGACCCTCGCGAACCGAAAGCGGAATCCTCCTTCAGGCCGCCGGTGCCCACGCCAACGCTGTTGAGGTTGGATATCTCGACATAGGAGCCGAAACCGTGGGCCTGCTGGAGCGTCGTGATAGTCATCAGTTCGGGACTATGGACCCAGTTATTGGAGCCGGGAGGATCGTACATATTGTAGGACGCGTTGACCGATGCACCTTGCGCTTGGAGCTTTAGATTGAGGACCCCCGCGAACTGGGTGTTCGTCGATACGATCCCGCCGAGGGTCGGATCGTATGCATCGACATCAGCTTTCGTGATCACTATGGATGGAGGGGTATACCCGCCGTAGTATGGGCCGGGGAGATTTTCGAAGTCCGCTCGCGTGTCGCCGCTGCCGTAGTTTTGCGGGTTGGAGGCTTCCTTGTCTAGGGTAATGTCAAAGCTGATCTGTGCCCCCGGAGTGTTGAAATCCAGAGGCGATCCGACCGGGAAGGAGTCGAGCGCGAAGATGCCCGCGCTACCGCCATTCCCGTTGGGCGCCATCCAGCCAGACGACCCGTTGACGCCATCATAGGAGGTAAAATCACCTCCGATGGGCTGGGTGAGATCAAGTATCCGCATTCCGCCGATGGTGCCGACGTCTCGCGCATCCGCCTGAAGCAAGCCGCCCCCGGTGCTGTTGAACAGTGACAGCCTCGACAGGTCTACATCCATCTTATCTACCGACACGCCGCCTTGTGAATTCCTGACGAAGGACGAGACAAGGGAAGTCGTGGCCTGCGCGCTGTCGTAGATGTCCGATAGACTGGTATTCAACCAGTCGACGCCATTGAAGCCGGAAGACGCGGCGATGCTCACCATCTGTTGTTTAAGCTGGTTCAGCTCGTCCTGGATCTTGCCTTTGTCGACGCCATCCTCCTTGGCGGCGACGAGCTTCGTGTTGAACTTATCAAGGACGCCGATGACGGATTGCATGCCTTCATAGGCCGTATCCACCGTTGCCTGCCCAAGGCCAATCGCGTCCTTAATAGCTGATATCGACGACTTGTCCGATCTCATGGTCGTGGCGATGGCCCAGTAGGCGGCGTTGTCCTTCGCCGAAGAAATTCGGAGCCCAGAACTGACTTGCTGCTGCGTCTTCGCCAGATTCGAATTCACGCCTTTCAGCGTTTGCAAGGCGGCGAGCGCCGACAAATTGGTGAGGATGCTGCTCATGGTGGCGGCTCAATGAATCCGTGATGTGGGGGATGCTCATCATGAGCCGACTGATGCCGCCATACAACCCAAACATGGTTAAAATAGAGTTAAAAGCAAATCTAGGCTGAATATATCGAACAATAGGAACACACAAAGTTGTATTTTAGAACTCATTCCTTTAGGGAAAGGCGAATCCCGCTGCCTTCGCTTGCTAACTTTCGTTTGGGTAGGGCCGATTAGTTTCCCTTAAGCGGAGGATTCGCCGTTGTTCACACACTAGCTGTGATCGATCGCGCCTGGCTAGGCATCGATGGGCAGCGAATCCTACATCCGCGCAATCCACTCCCTCAAATGGAATGCAGCTCGATATTTCGATCGACGACCAATTCGGCGGTCAAGCGCATCAGCCGGTGCTTCTCTCGGGTCAATAACTGCTTCACAGCCTTCCACTCTCGCGCTAGGATCGCATCGATCTCGGCCCTGATTTCAGGCGGAGATCTGTAGGATTCGCCGATGCGGGAGCGATCGGCGTCAAACCGAGGAATCTTGCCTAATCCAAAACTGGCGACCATTCGCGTCGCGAGGTGAGCAGCTCGGTCGAGATCGCTACCTTTGATCCCGCCAGCACCTATCGAGCGGCTGCCTTGCAGAACCTCCTCGGCCGCCATACCCGCTGACGGTCACCGACCAGGCGTCACGTTATATTCTCGCCTGTGAAGCCTTCGAGTCGACCCGCGAAAACCGTCTTTGATGCTTTCCGCCGGCTGTTTGTCGAGCGCGGCTTGCCAGCTGCCATCAGAGCGACAACGGCTTGCCGTTTGCCAGTCCGAACGGCCTCTACAATCTGTCAAAACTGTCGGTGTGGTGGCTCAGGCTTGGCATCACGCTCGAGCACATCGGGCCTGGCCGTCCCCAACAGAACGGCCGGCATGAGCGCATGCATCCGACGCTCAAGAAAGTGGCCACCATATCGACCTGGAGCAGAGGCCTTTGCAAACCATCGACAACCCGTTCGGCACGAGGTTGTCACCCATGTCTTAGGTACGATCTGTTACCTATGTCTTCGGTATGGACCAGTGAAAAATGGTGCCCGGAGGCGGATTTGAACCACCGACACGCGGATTTTCAATCCGCTGCTCTACCAACTGAGCTATCCGGGCATCTCTGCTTCGTCCCTGAAGAAAGCCCCCTTGAGAGGCCTGGGGATGTTGGTTTCCCCCGGAAGCGAGGCGGGTTATAGCATCTTGTCGGAGCATGTCCAGCGTCAAATGATAGTTTTTTGACAGGAAATGAGTGATCGATGATTGCGCAATGAATTGAAGAGCTTCGCTGCTAAAACGGCCCGCGAAAGAGCCTATTCCTCGTCGTCGTAATCTGCCTTCTTCTCATCGTCGACAACAGGAATGGCGTAGGAACCGTTCAGCCAGCGGGAGAGATCCGCCTCACGGCAGCGGTCCGAACAGAACGGATAATGCTCGCGAGCGGACGGTCTGCCGCATTCTGCACAGGCGCGCGTCTTGCGCAGCGGCTCGACTTTCGCACCGAGTTTTATCCCATCATGTGTCATGACGATCATCCTTCCTGCCAGTGGGCATGGACGTCGAAGCCCTCCCCTGTCAGGAGAAGCATGGTCTCGTACAAGGGAAGCCCAACGACATTGGTATAGGAGCCGACAAGCTTCTGGACGAAACCGCCGGCGAGACCCTGTATCGCATAGGCACCCGCCTTGCCGCGCCATTGGCCCGAGGCGAGATAGCCTTCTATATCCGCGCTGGATAGCCGTTTGAAGCGAACTTTTGTTTCAACGACTTTCTGTCGCAGCTTGCGGTCCGGTGTAATAAGGCAGATGCCGGTGTAGACCCAATGGCTGCGGCCGGACAGAAGATGCAGCGCCGAGGAGGCCTCATCGACGAATTCTGCCTTGGGCAGAATGCGCCGGCCGACGGCCACGACCGTGTCGGCAGCCAGGACATAGCTTCCAAGCCAGGCCGGGTCACCCTTGAGTGCTGCAAATGCCGCCTCTCCCTTTTCAGCCGAAAGCCGCCGCGCAAGTGAGCGCGGATGCTCCGATTTGTTGGGGCTTTCGTCGATATCCATCGGCATCAGGCGCGCCGGATCGATGCCGGCCTGATGCAGGAGATCGACACGCCGCGGCGAGCCGGAGGCCAATATCAGCTTGTGTTTCAGCGCCATGGACCCTCGAGCATCGCAGTCGGAAAGACGGAGCCTGATTGTTGGAAACCGCCGGCTTGGAGTTCAATCCTATTTGAAACGATAGGTGATACGGCCTTTGGTCAGGTCGTAGGGTGTCATTTCGACAAGCACCTTGTCGCCGGCAAGAACGCGGATACGGTTCTTGCGCATGCGGCCGGCCGTATGGGCGATGATTTCGTGCTCATTTTCGAGCTTGACGCGAAAAGTCGCATTCGGCAGCAATTCGGTGACGACACCGGGAAACTCTAGAACTTCTTCTTTCGGCATTGAATGCTTTTCTTCCTGTCGGTTTGAAGCCGGGGCTGGGGCCGCCGGAAAATTTGCGCGGAAACTACACAATCAACGCGGTTTTGTGAACCTCGTTGATCAGGCTTTCTGCATTTGTTTCACGCCGACTGCGCCGCGATGCCATTTCGCCTGGCCAGTCGGGTTTCAATGAGGTCGGAAAGACGATCGCGAACCTCGCGATAGGCCTCCAGTATCTGCTCGCGTGTGCCGGTCACGACGGTCGGGTCGAAGGTCGGCCAATAGACCACATCGACGGCATGTGTTCGGGTCAGTTCAAGCGCCGTGTGGTGAGCCTCTGGAGAAAGGGTGATGATGAGATCGAAAAAATCATCCTCGAGCTCATCGAGCGTCTGCGGCTGCTTGCGCTTGAGCTTCAGGCCGATTTCCTCAAGCACGATGTCGACGAACGGGTCGCGCTCGCCGGCTCTGACGCCTGCCGACATGATATAGGTGCCGGACGGTAGAATGCTACGGGCAATCGCTTCGGCCATCGGCGAACGAATGACGTTCATGCCGCACATGAACAGGATGGCGCCCGGATTTTTGCCGCTCTGTTCTGATGGCGCCATAGGTTCCATCTCACCTATCCCCGCCAGTAGAGGACGCAGACAAGCGTGAACAGGCGGCGCGCAGTGTCGAAATCGACTTTGATCTTGCCCTTCAGCCTCTCTTGCAGAGTGTGAGACCCGTCGTTGTGAACGCCGCGGCGGCCCATGTCTATCGCCTCGATCCTGCTGGGGGTGGCCGTGCGGATCGCTTCATAATAGCTTTCGCAGATCATGAAATAATCCTTCACGATCCGCCGGAAAGGCGTCAGCGACAGGATATGCGTGGCCACATCCTCCCCGGCTTCCGTTCGGATGGTCAGGACGAGCTTACTGTCGACAAGCGAAAGGTTGAGCTTGTAGGGCCCGCCAGGATGACCGACGGGCTCGAAGCTGTTTTCCTCGATGAGATCGAAGATCGCCACCGCGCGCTCGTGCTCGACATCGGGCGTCGAGCGGCCGATCGTATCATCAAGGACAATGTCGCTCAGCCGGTAGCCGCCCGCAGCCATTGCCTACCCCTCGAGATTGAGGCGGATCGCAACCGAACGCGCGTGTGCATCGAGGCCTTCCGAATTTGCAAGGGCGATCGCAGCGGGTCCGAGCACCCGCAACTGGTCCGGGCCGAGGCGCAGGACCGACGTCCGCTTCATATAGTCGAGTACCGAAAGCCCGGAAGAAAACCGTGCAGAACGCGCGGTCGGCAACACGTGGTTCGAACCGGCGACATAGTCGCCTATGACTTCAGGCGTGTGCCGGCCGATGAAGATCGCACCGGCATTGCGAATGCCGAGAAGCAACGCTTCCGGGTCATCGACTGCCAGCTCCAGATGTTCGGCCGCAATGCGATTGGCAAGCGGCACCGCATCCGAAAGCACCGACACGAGGATGATCGCGCCGAAATCCCGCCAGCTGGCTGCCGCCGTTTCAGAGCGGCTCAAAAGCTTCAGCTGACGCTCGACGGCAAGTTCGACCGCCTTGGCAAAGAGGGCATTGTCGGTGATCAGGATCGACTGCGCGCCTCTGTCATGTTCGGCCTGAGCAAGAAGGTCGGCGGCGATCCACTCGGGATCATTATCCCCATCGGCGATGATCAGCACCTCGGACGGCCCGGCGATCATGTCGATGCCGACAGTCCCGAAGACCTGTCGCTTGGCCGCCGCCACATAGGCATTGCCGGGGCCGATGATCTTCGCAACCGGCGCGATCGTCTCGGTCCCGAAGGCAAGGGCTGCGATCGCCTGCGCGCCGCCGATACGGTAGATTTCCTCGACGCCGGCCATGCGGGCAGCCGCAAGTACGGCGGGATTGACCGCGCCGCCATTGGCCGGAACGACCATGACGATGCGATCGACGCCCGCAACCTTGGCCGGAATGGCGTTCATCAGCACCGAGCTTGGATAGCTCGCCGTACCGCCGGGGACATAGAGCCCAACCGCCTCGATCGCGGTCCAGCGCGAGCCGAGCACGACCCCGAGCTCATCCTCGTAGTTGTCGTCGCGCGGCAACTGTCGTCGATGATGGGATTCAATGCGCACCGAGGCAACCTTGAGCGCACCGAGGGCTTCGGAGGGAACCTGCTCGATCGCCGCGTCGATTTCTTCTGCGCCGACCCGCATCGGCGTCACAGCGAAATCGAGCCCGTCGAAATGCAGTGAATATTCAGCGAGCGCCGCATCGCCCCTTGCGCGAACGTCATCGATCAGCGTGCGGACGACGGTATTGACGTCCTCCGACACTTCTCGCTTCGTCGTCAGGAAGGCTGCGAAGCGTTGCTCGAATTCTTCCGATCCATGATCCAGCCAGATAGCCACGCGATAGTCCTCTTTAGAGCACGGTCCCGAACCGAGGGAGCGCGAAGCGAAAAATGCCGAGCGGTTTCCAGATAGGACCACCCAAAATCAAGCCGCCGCAACGGGCGCCAGAATTCAGGCCCCTTCAGGGTGACTGGGCATGGATGCGGTTTCCCACGCTCCACCGATATCTGCAAGCTGAACTTCGATGCATTCGACTTCGAGGGCAACCGTTGCATGGCCGGCAAGCGTCAGTTCGATGGTGCCCTCGGGGCCCTCGCCCGTCTGGTCGAACCGGATGGCAAGCAGCGACAGCACCGCATCCTGCTTTTGCCGATCGATGCCACTGGAGCGGACAGCCAGGACCCGCTTGAAGACCAGCGCCGTGCGATGCCGCTCGAACGACTTGTCCTTGCGCTCGGAGAGTTCCCAGACGAAGCGATTGGCCGCCAGCGAAAATTGCTTGAGGCGTGGCGAGAATTCGATGTCGCCGACCTTGAAGACGCTGTCCTGCATATGCGCCGACACGATCGCCAGGTCTTCGCCATCAAGCGCTAAAAGCTTGAGATCGGTCATTCGCTTGTCTCCCCAATGCCAGCGAGATGCCAGTCCGGCAACTCCACCATGGAGATAAGGCGAAGAAGCCAAAGACGCAACCGGAGAACTGAGCGCATCCGGTTGCCGTCTTTCCTATTCGCTGATCCGCTCGACGTTTGCGCCGCAGCGCGTCAGCTTCTCTTCCAGCCGTTCAAAGCCGCGGTCGAGATGATAGACGCGGGAGACCACTGTCTCGCCTTCGGCCGCAAGGCCGGCGATGACAAGCGAGACCGACGCACGAAGATCCGTCGCCATCACCTGCGCACCGCGAAGACGAGGCACACCCTCGATCTTGGCCGTCTGGCCCGAGAGCGAGATCTTCGCGCCGAGGCGGGCCAGCTCCTGCACATGCATGAAGCGGTTTTCGAAGATCGTCTCGGTGATGTGCGAGGTGCCGGACGAGCGCGTCATCAGCGCCATGAACTGCGCCTGAAGGTCGGTCGGGAAGCCCGGGAACGGGTCGGTGACGATATCGACCGGCTTGATGCCGCCGCCGTTGCGCACCACGCGGATACCGTTGTTCGTCTCGGTAATCTCTGCTCCGGCGCGACGCAGCGTTTCAAGTGCTGTATCGAGCAGCGTCATGTCGGTATTTTCAAGCCGCACGTCGCCGCCGGCCATTGCTACGGCCATGGCATAGGTTCCAGTCTCGATCCGGTCCGGCAGAACCCGGTGGCGGGCGCCTGAAAGCGAGGTCACGCCTTCGATGGTGATGGTCGGGGTGCCGGCGCCGGTGATCTTTGCGCCCATTGCGTTCAGGCAATTGGAAAGATCAGCGACTTCAGGCTCGCGGGCGGCATTGCCGATCACCGTCGTGCCGCGGGCAAGGGTCGCTGCCATCATCAGCACATGTGTCGCGCCGACCGAAACCTTCGGAAATGTATAGCGCGCGCCGATGAGGCCGCCCTTCGGGGCGGTTGCACTAATATAGCCGCCATCGATTTCCATATTGGCGCCGAGCGCCGTCAGTCCCTCGATGAAGAGGTCGACAGGACGCGTACCGATCGTGCAGCCGCCAGGCAGCGACACGCGGGCATGGCCCTCGCGGGCAAGCAGAGGCCCGATGACCCAGAAGCTCGCGCGCATCTTCGAGACAAGCTCGTAATGCGCCGTCGTGTCGGCAATCGTGCGGCAGGTAAAGTGAATGGTGCGGGAATAGCCGTCGTCCTGGCGCTCGCGGCGGCCGTTGACGGCGACGTCGACGCCGTGATTGCCAAGGATGCGCATCAGCAATTCGACATCGGCCAGATGCGGCACGTTTTCGAGCGTCAGCGTGTCGCTCGTCAAAAGCGAGGCGATCATCAATGGCAAAGCCGCATTCTTGGCGCCGGAAATCGGAATGACCCCATTAAGCTCATTGCCGCCGACAATCCTGATACGATCCATGTGCGATTACGGGCAAAGCCCGCCTTTCCTGAAAGTTCGAAGCCTTAAAAAGGAAGTGGGTGTCTAGACGAAATGAGGGAGGGCTTCAATTCGTTTGGCGTGAGCGGCGACGTTTCATTACGATTCGTCCATTTTTGCGGCAGGAAGCCCGTCAGTTTCATCCGCTTGGCCGGCCCGACGCGCCCGGACCTGCTGCTTTCGCCGCGAAAGGTTTTCCCGAAGCTTCGCTGCCGCCCGATCCCGTCGACGCTCGGCCTCGATATCTGCCCTCGATTTGATCGTCTGGCCGGCCTCGGCATTCAAACGAACTGTGTCCGGGGAAGCTGCATCCGGCGGCATTCCGTCCTTGGACGCCGCCTTATCGCTCTTGATGTCATCCTTTTCCATGGGCTCTCCATAGCCGAAATGCACGGCTTTCAAAAGCCTCCAGCATTTTTTCGACGAATGTATGAGCGAACTTGCCATTTGCGGCTTGCGCTTGTCCCCCGCCTATGGCAATAGGCGCCTCGCTCGACACGGATGACAAGCCCGCGTCACGGATGCTGCTATAGCTCAGGGGTAGAGCACTCCCTTGGTAAGGGAGAGGCCGAGAGTTCAAATCTCTCTAGCAGCACCAGCCTATCCCCCGGAAATCGTTAAATTATTGAGCTTTATGGCTTTTGTAACCGCCTTTCTGGTACACCTGAGCGGTACACTGACCCATGGTTTTGCGAATGGCCCAGCCCTATTTGAACGGTTGTTCCTGATGGCTCCTGAAGAAGGTTCCTGATGATCTTCGTCCGATCCTCGGCAGGACCGAAGAGAAACGATTCGATAGATGTCCTTACAATCATAAAGGTAACTATATATATCGATTGGTTTGCTGCCCATTCGATTGTGATACGCTCACACATGGTAGCGTTATAAACTTACACTTTATAGTTGAATTTCAAGCCCGCTTTCAGCTCTTTAGAAAGACGCCTTTAGGTCAACGTGAGCTTGACCTACTATGCATTTCATAAAGTGCAGTAGACAGGCACTTTAAAAAGCGAACTCGGCGCGACCCTAACGGATCGCACTCGCTCGCTCGGCGCTGTGTCCAGAAGTTCGCACACGCGCTTGACAAATTTCAGATGTTTGCAATTTGTTCTGCGCCCGGTAAACATCGCGCACGTAATATTCCGAATAGATTGATCAGCCGCTGGCGCGAATTCCGCGCCGTGTGGCCGACCTTCCGTGGAGTGCGTTATGACAGTCCTGAGACTGACCTTACCGAGATATGGTCTAAGACCGCCGGTCGATGAACGCTGGTCGAACCCACGGCACGGCCGGATTTCCGCGTTAGGTCGCTGCATGGGCTTCAAAGCGTCAAAGACACTGGCGCGAGCGCCAACCATTCTCGTACCCCCCACCTTGGCCATAAGTTCGCTCCTTGGGAGAAAATCGCCATTCTCCTGAGAGCCTAACGCTTGCTTCCGCCCTTTTCAGCATGGCCTTCCGATAAGAAAAGCATCCTATCCAAAATCGGTAACCGTCACCCCCCGATTGAACTATTAGCCAGACCGCAATCAGGCTTGCTATATTGCCGATCACGCTTCCGTGAACAGATGCAGGTATGCGATGCTCGGGTTAATACATCATTTTATACATCATCTTTCTCTTTTCTCTCTGCCGGTGGCGAATGCATGGCGCTATCATTATGTATTTCCCAAATCGCTTGCGACTTGCCGCGGCATATATGACACTTGGCGGGAGGCGAAGACAGCTTCGCAGAGCAAGCATCCGCTGCGCAAAACGACGGATATTGTGACGTTTCGCGCGCCCAAAGGGGTGCGCATCCACCCTCTTCGGGAACGTGACTATCCCATTCTTGTCCATTTGCATCCCCTATTGCGACCCGGCACCAAAATTCTCAATCTCGGCGGAAGCCTGGCGAAGGAATATTGCAGTTACAGGGAGTTGATCCGAATACCGGATGGCGTCGAATGGCGCATTTGCGAGGTTCCAGAGGTCGTTGCGGAAGGACGGAAGATGCTTGAGCAGGGTGACTATCCTGGTCTCAGCTTTACCAGCGAAATCGGTGGGGAGGCGGACCTGTTTCTCAGCTGTGGAGCGCTGCAGTATCTGGAGCCGACCTTGCCGGAGCTTCTGCAAACACTCGATCGCTTGCCTTCCGATGTGTTCATCTGCCGTGTGCCCATGCAAAGCCGTGTGGACAGGTTCTACACCGTGCAGAATATCGGTAGCGCGGCCGTGCCATACCGGATCGAAAATGAGGATCGCTTCATTGCCGAAATGGGCGAACTTGGCTATCGGTTCGTCGACGGGTGGCGGGATACAAGGAAGTTGATCGTCCCGTATCATCCGCATGGCACCGTCGAAGGCTATTTGGGATTCTACTTTTCCCGCTCCGGTTCGTAGCCTCGCGACAAGGTGTGGAATTGGCGCCCTGCGATGGACAGGGATCATGATCGCAGCGGCATGACGGGAAGGCGGTTGCGGGTCTGATGGTCGTGGGCAATGCCGTTCGCAAGACGCGGCGCGGCCGTGAAACGATATGGCAGATTTCTGGCTCCGAGCCCAGGGCGACATCGAAACAGATCTAATGGGGATCTAATGAGGGTAAGAGGCGGAGGAGCGGGACGGCAGTCAAGCAGAATCTGCCGGGTGGTGCGGCCCGCAGTCCGCGGAAGGCGGGCGAGGACACGGCTCGGCAGATTCTGGTTGACGGTCCGGAGCGACCCAATCCTCGTGCCAGGAAGCAGGAGGAAATAGGCCGAAGGCTTCCCTCTGCTTCCCGAGCTCGGGCGGACCATCGGAGGATAGCAGAGCAAAGCGACGCGAGGAGGCAGAGCCTCCTTAGCATCCAAGGTAGAAAGCGCATCGGAGCCGTCGGCATGGCGCCGCTGCAAGCGGGACAGCGGAATTCGCGCATGCCGAGACCGGAGGAAGGGTAGCCGCAGGAGGGTCAGCATCGCGCCGCCGGAACGGCGGGGACCGTGACTGCCCCCGACGAGGCATCCCATAATTGTTGACAAAACCCCGAAATACGGTCGAGAAGCTGGCACACGACATTGGTACACCCGACACCGAGGGGGCGGCGCGAAAAGCCTTATTTTCTGGGCTTTTTGGGGTGCTTTTGAGGGGCCTCAAATCTCTCTTGCAGCACCATTTTTATCAGAAATAAATCAGCTACTTTGCGCTTGACTCGGACGAGGCCAACCGCCCAGCCTGCACCTTTTTACACGTCTATTGACCAAGGGGTCTGACCATCGAAGCAAAAAGGCAGATCGAGGGCCGCATCCTTGCGGTTCTCGCCGGCAGCCAAAAAAATCAAAATTCCTTACAAATGCTATTGCGGTTTTGTGCGGTTGCGCATAAATCACCGCCACCGAACGCGTCGGAGCCAATCCGATTTTGCGACGGGCGATTAGCTCAGTTGGTAGAGCGCCTCGTTTACACCGAGGATGTCGGGAGTTCGAGTCTCTCATCGCCCACCATTTATCTATTAGATCGCTACAAGCGTCGACTTCCAAGGCTTTCAAAACCCCTGTTCGGAGGGCGGTCGCGGCAATTTTGCAATTTTGGCATTAGGTTTTGCGTTAATCGATTTTCAAAAAGGCTCCGTGAGAGCTTGACCTCGAAGGCTATTCAACAGGCGTTGAAAGTGCCGATTGCCGGTATTGACTCTCCCAACTGGACCAAACCCGCCGGAAAACTCATGACGGTGAGGAACCAATGCTGGTCAGGCATTCGGCTCGGAAACGGCGACACGTCAACGAACCTGCAAAGAATTCCGTGCGATTCATGACGATGATCCTCTGTTGACAAAGCAATACCAAAGCGAGGCAGATGAGGGGAGATGCACTGCGAAATCCTCCGTCCGACGGAGTTGCTGAGGTGCTAAAAAAACAATCATGCATCGCAACATTTTCCGTTGCGACCGAAGTGTTCATGCGCTAGTGCATCTATAAGGACCTGAGGATTGGTTATGCAGACAGATGATTTTCTGACGAATGAAGAGATACGCAGCCTGTATTTGCGGGGCGTAGCTTGGTCCGGGCGTACCGTTCGCGGGGTGTCATATCTAATCATAGCCTATGCGCTCACCCGCATTAATTCCTATGGTCTCGCCGGCGGAGGCTATCTAGCAGTTGCGATCGGTTTGATGGGTGGCGGAACTTCAAGCGCGAGGATCGCGCAGGCCGCGATCGTAATTCTTCTTCTCATGGCTGTACTACCTTTGAGCGTTTTCGCGTCGGTAAAGATGGCTGTCGGATAGACTAACTCGTCTTACGTACTACCTATGCCGCACTGGGCCAAACGAGTGGAAAGGCCGGCTTGCGGCTTGTCGAGCTCAGCGCAACAATATCGCGAAACCTTGTCACATCAGGCGACAACGCCTGAGGCTGGGTAGCAGACTGAGCGCTGGTACTTTCAGCATAGGTGGGATTGAAAGGTCATCGTCGTAGGCAGGTTTTGCCAGAAGTTGGCTGTGAAGCTGTCGGCGGCGCGCTTCCCCGCACAGTGGGACAGACTAGAGCGCATTCGGCTCCCATGTTTGAGACGTTGCGAAACGCCCGTGGCGTAGCTAATAAAGTATGTGCGATGGGGTCGCCCACCTGCACAACGTCGCCCAACTTGCGCATCGGCGGAAGCGGAGAAACCGCAGAGAAATGTGCGTCAGCCGCTTTTGTGGGCAACAACTGACGCTCGTGGTAAGAGTCGGATTCGAAAAGACGTCAATAAACATAATATCTTGCGAGCCTCCTGGTGAGCATGCGGATGTGAGCGATCATGATCCAGGCCTCGGCTGAGGCGATGGATTTTTCGAAGTCCTTTGCCAGCCTTCTGCATCTTCCGAGCCAGGCAAAGGTTCGCTCAACAACCCATCGGCGCGGCAATAGCTCAAAGCCTTTGGCCTTGTCAGAGCGCTTGATGATTTCGAGTGTCCATTTGCCGATCTTCTCCAATCGCGTCTTCAGCTTTGCCCCGGCGTAGCCGCCGTCGGCAAAGATGTGTAGTAACCACGGCCAGCGGTGGCGAATGGATTTCAGGAGATCGGGTGCACCGTCGCGATCTTGAATATCGGCACTGTGAACCATGAGGCCAACCATCAAGCCGAGCGTATCGACAACGATATGACGCTTGCGGCCCTTGATCTTCTTGCCAGCATCAAAGCCTCTGATGCCCCCGCTTTCAGTAGTTTTGACGCTCTGGCTGTCAATTGCGCCTGCCGTCGGTGACGCTTGCTTTCCTTCCAATTCTCGCGTCGTCATGACGAGACTATGATTGATCCGGCTCCACAACCGCATTGCACGCCATTCGTAGAAATAACGCTGCACCGTCGAGCATGGCGGGAAGTCCTTCGGCAGCATGCGCCACTGGCAACCGGTCGAAGCAATATAGAGGATCGCGTTCATCACCTCCCTCAAATCCACCCGACGCGGACGCCCGAGCCGCCGCGCCGCAGGTAGCAATGGTGCAATAAATTCCCATTCGCGATCCGTAAGGTCACTTGAATAGCGTGACGACTTGCGGGCATAAATCTTCCGGGTGGTTTCAGTCCAGGCCACTATGATCTCCATCGAATCTTCGCAAATCCGAGGGAATCACAACTGGCTGAAATCACTCACCTCTTTCTGAGGTCGCCTCTAAGACATAACAGCTCCGAAGCACATTCAGTAGCGCGGTATCCAACTCACGCATCAGAGCTTTATCATCGATGTCCTTTGGCCGTGTTCGTCCCGTCCTGATCCGTAAGACTGCAAAGAAGAGAAGCAGAGGCTCCGAAGTCGACGTCTGTGTCTAGCGGTCGTCGTCAATCTGGAGATCGGCGAGGTAGGAGGAATGCCGCTGGTACATTGTGTTCGATGGACCGGAAAGGGCGATATGAGTCAAACCAATGCGCCAGTGATAGACGACGGGCGGTCACCTTGAGTTTGACCTTCGCCCCCTGCTAGTGTAGTGCCCAAGCCGATGGACTACGTCTACCACCAACCCGATCTGGCAACTCGTTCAGTTCTTGCCGCAATTCTTCGAAAAGAAGTATCAGATGACGATATGTGTAACAGGAGGGGCTGGGTTTATCGGCAGCAATTTTGTACTCGACTGGCTTGCCCGAAGCGACGAGCCGGTACTCAATGTCGATAGACTCACCTACGCTGGCAACCTCGAAAACCTAAAAGAAGTCGACTCCGACCCCCGGCACGTATTTGCGAAGGGCGACATCGGCGACTTCGACCTTCTGTCGGACCTGTTTTCTAGGTATATGCCAAGAGCAATTATACACCTAGCGGCAGAGTCCCACGTTGATCGCTCGATTCATGGTCCTGCAGACTTCATCCATACCAATATCGTTGGTACTTTTCGCCTATTAGAAGCGGCCAGAGCGTACTGGGCCGGCTTGGCCGAGCCGGAAAAAATTGCTTTCCGTTTCCTTCATGTGTCGACCGACGAGGTTTATGGATCGCTGGAAACAGGCGACCCGGCCTTTCGGGAAGACAATCGTTATGAACCCAACAGTCCATACTCCGCGAGCAAGGCCGCGTCCGATCACCTTGTGCGAGCCTACCACCATACATATGGCCTGCCGGTGTTGACTACAAATTGTTCGAACAACTACGGTCCATTTCACTTTCCGGAAAAGTTGATCCCGCTGTGCATTCACAACGCGCTTTCCGGGAGAACGTTACCGATTTACGGCGACGGGCAGCAGGTCCGCGATTGGCTGTATGTAAAGGACCACTGTTCGGCCATCCGACGCGTTTTGGAGGCTGGCATTTTGGGTGAGACCTACAATGTCGGTGGTTGGAATGAAAAGGCCAACCTATCGGTCGTTCATGCGCTATGTACCGTTCTTGACGAGTTGAAGCCGAGGGCGGACGGGCAATCGTATGCGGCACAGATCACATTCGTTGAGGACCGCCCCGGCCATGATCGACGTTACGCCATAGACGCCACGAAGCTCGAGAGAGAGCTCGGATGGAAGCCGGTCGAAACGTTCGACACCGGAATCCGCAAGACGGTTCAATGGTATTTGGACAATCAGGCTTGGGTAAACAACGTAACCACCGGAACATATCAGCGTTGGGTCGGAAAGCAGTACGGTAATTAATCGATGCGATTGCTGTTGACGGGTAAGAACGGGCAGGTTGGGTTCGAATTGCAACGGGCCCTGGGGCCGCTGGGTGATGTGATCGCGGTAGATCATGCCGCTTGCGATCTTCAGGATCACGGTGCACTGCGCGCAACGATCAGGCGCTTGAAGCCGAACGTTATCGTTAATCCGGCTGCATATACTGCTGTGGATGAGGCTGAATCCGAGCAGGATAGAGCATTTGCAGTCAACGCAGTGGCGCCTGGAATATTGGGTGAGGAAGCAGCTGAGCTCGGGGCTCTAGTGGTCCACTATTCTACCGACTACGTCTTCGGCGGTGAAGATGCGGGTTATTATACCGAGGCTGACGAACCCGATCCACAAAGTGCCTATGGGCGAAGCAAACTGGCTGGGGAGATAGCATTACAGGCAAGTACTGCACGGCATCTTATTTTCCGGACAAGCTGGGTGGTCGGGGCTCATGGCGGCAATTTCGCCAGGACGATGCTACGCCTTGCTGCAGAGCGCGATGAGTTAAAGGTCGTTGCCGATCAATTTGGTGCCCCCACTTCGGCGAGCCTGATCGCTGATGTCACGGCCCTTCTTGTCCGTGACGCAATTCGGGATCCAAAAGCGTTTCGTTATGGTCTCTATCACCTGGCAGCGGGAGGCGAGACCAATTGGCACACCTATGCTTGTCATATCATTGAGGCCGCACGCCGGCTCAATAAACAAATCCGTGTAGCCCCGACCGCTATCTGCGCTATCTCGACTGCCGAATATCCAGCACGAGCCAAACGACCTGCCAATTCCCGACTTGACACAAAAAAGCTCCGCGCAACTTTCGGCCTAAATCTGCCGCATTGGCAGGATGGCGTCGATCACGTTCTCCAGCAAATGATGTGAGGCAATGACAAAACGTAAGGGTATTATACTGGCTGGAGGATCCGGCACTCGATTGCACCCCGCAACTCTCGCGGTTTCCAAGCAATTGCTGCCCGTCTATGACAAGCCGATGATCTACTATCCGCTAACGACACTTATGTTAGCGGGAATCCGAGACATTTTGGTCATCTCAACACCCCAAGATACGCCTCGTTTCGAGGCGTTGTTAGGTGACGGTAACCAGTGGGGTGTTAACCTCAGCTACTGCGTCCAGCCAAGTCCGGACGGGCTGGCGCAAGCATTCATCCTTGGCCGAGACTTTGTCGGAAATCGGCCAAGTGCCCTTGTACTTGGCGATAATATTTTTTATGGTCACGACTTTCAGAAATTGCTGCTACGTGCAGCCGAGCGGACGAGTGACGCAACGGTCTTCGCCTATCACGTGACAGACCCTGAGCGCTATGGCGTCGTGGAATTTGACAAGAGGCAAAGAGCGCTCTCTATCGAGGAGAAGCCTGCGGAGCCTAAGTCCAACTATGCGGTCACTGGCCTTTATTTCTATGATGAGCATGTTTGCGAAATTGCTGCTGATATCAAGCCGTCAGCCCGGGGTGAACTCGAAATCACAGACGTCAATAGCCACTATCTTGCTCAAGGGCAGTTGAATGTCGAGATAATGGGTCGGGGGTATGCCTGGCTGGATACCGGCACGCATGACTCGTTGCTAGAGGCCGGTCGCTACATCGCCACAATTGAACATCGACAGGGGCTAAAAGTCGCCTGCCCGGAGGAAGTAGCCTTTAGGGCGGGCTGGATCGACGCTGCGAAACTGGAGGAACTCGCCAAGCCGCTACTTAAGAACGGCTACGGCATTTACCTTCAGAACTTGCTCAAGGAAGAAATCTTCTAATGATCGCAACCCCTACGGCTATTGCTGAGGTGATCGTCCTCGAACCACAGGTGTTTGGTGACGACCGTGGCTTCTTTTTGGAAAGCTTCAACGCGCGCGCCTTTGCGCGTGCCACAGGTCTGAGGCGGGAATTTGTTCAGGACAATCATTCCAAATCGTCCAGGAACGTACTACGCGGCTTGCATTACCAAATTCAGCAACCTCAGGGGAAGCTGGTTCGGGTGGTAGAGGGGGAAGTATTTGATGTCGCTGTCGATTTGCGCAAGTCTTCTCCGACATTTAAACAATGGGTCGGTGTCTATCTGAGCGCTGAAAACAAGAAGCTACTTTGGGTGCCTGAGGGATTCGCCCACGGCTTCCTGGTCTTAAGCGAAGTTGCGCAGTTCCTCTACAAGACAACTGATTTTTATGCGCCAGAGTACGAACGAAGCCTGCGCTGGAATGACCCCATGCTCGGCATCGAATGGCCGCTTGTAGGTGAACCAAAGCTTGCCGCAAAAGATGCAGCGGCCGTCACCTTGGCTGATTCGGAGCTGTTTGCTTGATGCAGCATTTTTCCGCCAGTCTGCCGGAGATGGTTGCTAGCCAATGGCGCAACCGAAATCTCATCAACGCTTCGATTAGACGAGAGGTGTTCGGACGCTATCGAGGTTCATTCCTCGGTATACTCTGGTCGTTTTTCAATCCACTGTTCATGCTCGGAATCTATACGTTCGTCTTTAGCGAGATCCTGAAGGCACGCTGGAGCGCGGGGAGCAGTTCCAAGGCTGAATTCGCACTTATTCTGTTCGCTGGATTGATGCCATTCAACCTGTTTGCCGAAACAATCAACCGCTCGCCAAGCCTCATTGTCGGCAATCCGAATTACGTCAAGAAAGTCGTCTTCCCTCTGGAAATATTGCCATCCGTGATATTGGGATCTACGCTCTTTCATCTGTTTATAAGCTTGGCCGTCTGGCTTATGGCCTACGTCCTGTTTTATGGCATTCCAAATGCGACCGTCGTGTTCATTCCACTTGTACTCCTGCCGTTCTGCATTTTCATCCTCGGTTTAAGCTGGATTCTGGCTTCCTTGGGCGTCTTTCTGCGTGACGTGTCACAGTTTATTGGTATCGCCACAACTGCGCTGATGTTTCTCTCGCCAATCTTTTACCCCGCAAGCTCCTTGCCGGAAGCCTATCGTCCACTGCTTTACTTGAACCCGCTAACGCCTGTGATCGAGATTTCTCGCGACGTTCTATTTTGGGGTAGACAGCCCGACCTTGCCTTGTTGGGGATTTATACGCTGGTCTCTATACTAGTTGCTTGGCTCGGCTTTGCATGGTTTCAAAAGACACGCAAAGGGTTTGCCGATGTCCTCTGATATCGCCATCAAGGTTGAGAACGTTAGCAAATGCTATCAGATCTACGATCATCCTAGGGACAGGCTCAAGCAATTCATATTGCCGCGCCTTCGGCGAGGGCTTGGGGTCCAGTCGAAACAGTATTTCAATGAATTCTGGGCGCTCAAGGATGTGTCGCTCGAGATTCGAAAAGGAGAGACCGTCGGCATCATCGGCCGCAACGGCAGCGGCAAGTCGACTTTGCTGCAGATTATTTGCGGTACACTTAATCCGACAGGAGGCAACATACAGGCCAACGGCAGGATCGCAGCGTTGCTGGAACTCGGTTCAGGGTTCAATCCTGAGTTTACGGGGCGTGAGAATGTTTACATGAATGCGGCTGTCCTCGGTGTAAGTAACGACGAGATAAATGCCCGCTTTGAGGAAATCAGGGCATTTGCCGATATCGGTCACTTCCTTGATCAGCCGGTGAAAAATTACTCCAGCGGCATGGTCGTCAGGCTGGCGTTCGCAGTACAAGCTATGATCGACCCTGACATTCTCGTTGTCGACGAGGCACTGGCAGTTGGCGATGAAAAATTTCAACGAAAATGTTTTGCACGTTTAGAGGAGCTGAAAGCAAATGGCACCTCGATCCTCTTCGTATCGCACTCGGCCGCAAGTATCATAGAGTTATGCGATAGAGCCCTGCTTCTCGATCACGGCAGCCGGCTAATGTACCGTGAACCGGAAGCGGCGGTACGTGCTTATCAAAAGATGCTATATGCGCCGGCAGATGAATATAGCAGGCTAATTGCAGAATATCGTGCAACTGATGAAGACGGCGAAACTGGAAGAGTGAGAGACGCGAGCAGAGCAGATACTGCAGCGCTCGCTCCGTCCAACGCGACATTTGATGCTGGGCTCGTACCGGAAACGACAACCGTCTATCCAATCCAGGGAGCGGAAATCCAATCGATATCAATCCGAGACAGCGCAGACGAGGTGGTAAACATCCTGCAATCTAACGATGTCTATCAGTTCGAAGTTAAAGGGCGGTTCCTCAAACAATTTGCAGGCGTCTTCTTTGGCCTTCATATTCGGAATGTGTCAGGAGCGGCAATTACCGGTCAACGTCATCCTGAAGAAGGCGTTTATCTTGAAGGCATCCAAGCTGGCACCGATTTTACAATAAGGTTTTCATTTAGAATGAACCTGTCGCCCGGTGCATATTTTGTCGGCAGCGGTGTATGGTCCGTTGAGGAACCGAACTGCGCCCACCGTATTCTTGATGCGATTATGTTTCGGGTCGCGCACGTTGAACGGCCTATGTCATTTGGCTACGTCAATCTTATGTGCGATGAACCCTCCGTGAAGCTGGTAGAGAAATAGCCAATGATGATAAACGGTACCAATGTAGCCGAATTGCTCGGACGCACGACCACGCGGTTGGATCTCTGGACCAAATTCCTGAACATTCAGCAGACCAAATCGATGGCAGAGATTGGCGTCTGGAAAGGTGATTTCGCAGAGAGTATACTGGCTAGCAATCGGCAGTTGGAATTATATTACATGGTTGATCCTTGGGCTAATCTTCCGGATTGGAATAAGCCGTATAATATTTCGCCAGAATTATTTGAAGATATATATAGAGAAATGGATTCAAGGACGGCGTTTGCGTCCGAGAAACGTGTAATCCTAAGAGGGCGCACGAAAGAAATGATTGATGAAATACCTGATGAAAGTCTGGACTTCGCATATATTGACGGGGACCATACTCTACGTGGCATAACAATTGACCTCATCAGGGTATTGCCGAAGATCAAGGATGGCGGATATATCGGAGGCGACGACTTTACTGCTACTCCTTGGCAGCATGACGTCAAGTACGAGCCCACACTAGTCTGTCCATACAGCGTATATTTTGCAGAAGCCATGAACATTCCGATCGTGGCACTTGCTCACGATCAGTTTCTAATCCGGAAAGATCGGAGATCTGGTTTTTCGTTTGTTGACACCACGGGAGGTTACAGTGACCTATCTCTCAACAAGTTGCCTCCCTCGGCGGACGTTGAGCACAAACAGCAGGGTTGAGCGTTGACTATTAACGATTGGTCTCCCATTGATAAGCAGATCTTGGCTGCTCATCTGCAATGGAAAAGCTATCGCTCTGACCGCTATAAGCTATACTATGTAAGCACCCCTAAAGTTGCTTGCACGACATTGAAGTGGTGGTTCGCTTCTCTGGAGGGGTATTCTCGCGCTTTAAGGTCCAGCAGCGACAGCGCGGAATCCGATCCCGATCTGTGTGCTCCAGGACACACGTCAGCGGTTGGCCTTCATTCAGTTCATCGGCCCGCAATGACAAATCAAAACAGAAGCCGTAGACGCCGTGACGTTTTGCCATCTGCCCGTGGCGACGTAGAACCTCGACGTCTCGCGAAGCATGTTATCATGCGGAATTATTCGGTAAGAACATCTCGAATAATCCGAGTGTTCAAAAATACCCAAATTCGAAAACGGTCGAATTGGACCGGAAGCATAACTTACATTTGGTTGGTGGCCTATGATTAATCCCGAGACTGACGAACATGAGGTTTTGCTCCCCGATGTCATGGATCGGCTGACTGCCGAAAGCCCTGATTTGGTGCAGCATCTGAGGGGGGAGAGTTATCTGTCGCGGCGGCACCGCCTATTGTATGTCAGCACACCAAAGGCCGCCTGCACAACGCTCAAGTGGTGGTTTGCCTCGCTAGAAGGCTACGCTCAAAGCATTCACGAGGCCACCGACAGCAATCAGAGTGATCCGGAACTGGCGATTCACGATCTATCGCTTCGCATGGCGCCGCACGTCACAGGGTTGGGGCTGGAGGATCTGAAGGAGCCCCTGGTATCGGAGCAATACTTCCGCTTCGCAGTAGTCCGCAATCCCTACAAGCGAGTGTTTTCGGCCTGGCAATCCAAACTCTTGCTGCGTGAGCCGCTGCAGGCCGCTCCGTATGCCGACAGCGCGTTCTTCCATTATCCAGTCAACAACGCGAGCGATATAACTGAGGCATTCGAAGCATTTTTAGAGCATTTGGCTGCCAATGAGGCCCCGAGTTTTTGGGATCATCACTGGACGCCCCAGTTCAACATCCTGCGCCCCGACCTCATTGATTATTCGGTGATCGCCAAGATCGAGCAACCATCTGAATTGAGCGCACCAATCATGAAGTGGATTGGTCAGTACGCCACCGACCCATTTGGCGTGCGGCGGGCTAATGAGAGCCTGATCCCGTATCTGCCAGAGTTTCTGACTGATCGCAGCGCCGAGCTGGTCGCCCGCCTGTATTCTGCCGATTTTGACAGCTTTGGCTACGATCGCAAGCCTCCCGTCGGCCACGACAGCTTCTCGCCTGAACAAATGCACTTGGCTCTTCAAGCAATTGCGTTAATTCGTGCGCGGCATCATCAGTTGGGTGAACGTGACGCCAGAATTGCGACGCTGAGTAAGGCCCTATCCGTGGGCCAAGTCGAAATTACCAATTTGCAACATTCAGGGGAAGCACTTGGCGAACAAATTGCCAGTCTCAACCTGGCAATTAACCGACAATCAAGCGAAATAGCCCGCATGGTCTGCGTTGGCGAGCAGCGCGAGCATCAGGTCGCGCAACTTGTTGGGCAGGTTGTGGCATTGAGCGCCGCCGCCGAGCGCCGCACCAACGACCTTGCGAATTTGGCTAATTCCATAGCCGAGCGCGACGCCGCGATCGCCCACCTGACAAACGAGGCAGCGACACGGCTAATTGCGAAAGATAGTGAGATCCGCGTGTTGCAGCGTTCACTTCTGCAAATGCGGCAATCGATTTCGGGCCAGTTGACTCTGCCAATCAACATTGCCGCGCTTAGACGCCTGTTGAGAAAGAAGACGGACACCAACAACTTACCAAACGACCCCATCCAAAGTGGTCTTGAGCGCATTTTTAGATCGTCGACGAGAAAGATCCAGGCAAGTTCGCTCTTTGACGCGGAGTTCTACAGGAGCGCCTATCCCGATTTACGTGATTCGGATCGGGACCTGGCGACTCACTACCTCATCCATGGTTGGCGCGAGCATCGCAATCCATCCGCGCTGTTCAACACCGCGCAATATTTGGCCGACAATCAGGATGTCGAGGCCGCAGGTATCAACCCGCTCATCCATTATCTAAAGCACGGTAGACGAGAGGGTCGGCAATTGACTCCCGCACCGACACCCGTTGCCGTTGCTCATTCACCCATAGCCTCCGCCGAATGCGAGGCAGGCAGTTCGGTTGTCGAGTTGAATCCGGTTTATCGTACCCTCTCGGACGAGGAGCTGGAAACAGAAATCACGGCAATACGCGCGTCCGGCATGTTTGACACGTCGTTCTACGTGTCGATGTATAGTGACCTTGGGCTTACTCAAGACCTTGCCATCAGACACTACTGCGAGCATGGTTGGCAGGAAGGGCGAAACCCCAGCGACGAATTCGATACGCGGTTCTATCTGGGAGCCTACTCCGATATCCGCAATTCAGGCCTGAACCCATTTTGGCACTATGTTACGGCCGGCCAGGTGGAGCAGCGCAACGCGCTGTCCGACTACTCGCCGCAATATGAAAATGATGCGCGGTTCGGAAAAATCGATACCAGCATTCAGCTTCTGGCTTTTTACACTGTGCCAGACTGGAGCCGGGTTCGTGGGGCTCGACCGGTGTTCAAGGGACACGATTGTCCGCTGCTGCCAGGTGAAGAACTTGGCTATTATGAGTCTGCCGATCCGCAGGTTTTGGCGCGACATGCGGCGATGGCGAGAAGTCACGGTCTGGCGGGCTTCTATTTTAAGATTGATGATGGAGATACAGGCAACAACAGCGCCGTAGAGACATTGCTGGCTCACAATGAAATCGATATTGCCTTCTGTATTCAAATCGATCTACCATCCGGGCATCTAAATCCGGCGGTGACCGATCACCTCGCAAAAGCATTTAGGGACCCGCGACAGATTCATGTCGAGAGCAGGCCCGTTCTGCTTGTGGACATTGCCGCAGGGCTCGATGCAAAGATACCAATCGCACTGGACATCCTGCTTCAGAACCTGAAAAAGGCCCAGCTATCCGCGCCTTTCATCATCGGTCGTGTCGATAACGCAGTGGAGTTGAAGAAACTGCCAAAATGGCTGGATGCGGTCACTGACCTGCCGCAGCGGTGGACAGCGGCTGAAACCGCACCCTTCGTGCCAGTCAAGAGAAACGGCGTTGAAACTGTTCCCTATAGCGTCGTCGCGGCAAATGGTGTGATGCGTGCGCAGGGCTGCGCAAACGCAAAAGTTGCCATCTACCACTCAGTCGCGCTGGCACGGGATACTACGAGCCAAACAGGCGAGCCGCGTGTCGTCTATACGCGCTTTCAGAAAAATGACTACCGCCGCTGGCTCGACGCAGCCATGCAAAGTGCAGCCACGCTGCATACGCCAGACCGCCGCTTTGTATTCCTTAACGCGTGGAACGACTGGAACGAGGGGCTGTGCCTCGAACCAGAAAAGAAGGGCGGGTTCAACCGACTGAACGAGACCTCCCGGTCGCTGCTTGGCCTGGGTAGCGACATCTATATGCCGAAGGTCTCGGTCGTCGTTCCCAACTACAACCACGGTGCCTACCTTCGCCGACGTTTGGATAGCATATACGGACAAACCTACAAGAACATGGAGGTCATCATTCTCGATGACTGTTCTTCCGATGATAGCAGGACGGTTATCGAGGAATACCAGAAAGAGTATGCAGACCTGACGCGAGTGATCGTCAATGAAAAAAACTCGGGCAGTGCGTTCCGGCAATGGGCGCGAGGCATAGAGGCAGCCAGCGGCGAAGTCGTGTGGATCGCCGAAAGCGATGACTTCTGTGACGAGCACTTCCTACGGACGCTAGTCGACTGCCTTGCCGATGAATCGGTCATGCTCGCCTACGGCGCGTCGGTGTTCGTCGATCGGGAGGAGGTCCCGATGGACAACGATTTCTGGTCATATCTGGAAGACCTCGTTCTCGATGATAAGTGGCGCAAGCCATACGTGGCAACCGCGCATGATGAAGTCAGGACCGCCCTGGGAATAAAGAATACCATCCCGAATGCCAGCGGTGCCATCTTCAGAAGGCCGTTGGACATGCCGTTGCTAAATGATGAAACGTGGCTCTCCATGCGGGTCGCAGGAGACTGGGTGTTCTATCTGCATGTGCTACGCGGCGGCAAAATTGCATTCGATCCCAAGGCAATCAATTTCTTCCGCCGCTACGAAGGCAGTACGGCCGAAGTCACCTACAAGAAGGACAGTTTTTACAAGGAGGTCGGTTTTGCGAGTCGCACAGTTGCAGCTCTCTACGACGTTCCTTGGAAGGTTCTAGAGCGTTGCCGTGACGGGTATGCCGCAGTCTACCAAAGGCTAATCGGCCGCAGTGCGGACGAGTTTGACAGCTGGTACAACTATCGCGCCGTTGTCGAAGCACGGCAAAGTCGCCTGCCCAATATTATGGTTTCAACAATGGGGTTTTTCCCCGGTGGTGCGGAGATACTACCAATTCGCATGGCCAACGAGTTCAAGAGGCAGGGGCACTCTGTTTTGCTTTTGAGCTCCAATCTTAACCCGCGCCAGGACGGTGTCCGCCGCATGCTGAGAAACGATGTGCCCGTAGTTGAAACGGCCGATGTCGCGGAGACGGAAGAGATTATCTCCTCGTTTGGCATCGAGGCGCTTAACACGCATCAGTGGCACATCCAGAAATACCCGTTGGAAAAGCCGGAGGTGTTTGATCGCCTGAATGCGCACGTCGCATCGCTGCACGGGATGATCGAGCATGGCGAAGCCTTTGCCGTGACCGAGGCTCAGTTAGCAGCGGCCGACCAAAAGGTAACCACTTGGGTCTACACCGCAGACAAGAATTTGGCGCCGTTCATCGAACTAGGGCTATACCATGAGGGTTCGCCGAGATTCATAAAGATGCCGAATGGCATGCAGCCTCCAAAAATTGTCCCCATACGGCGCGCGGAAATCAACATACCCGAGGATGCTTTTGTGTTGTGTTGCGTAAGTCGAGCTATTCCGGACAAGGGATGGGCGGAAGCGATTGATGCCGTCTCGATGGCGAGGCAGATCTCGGGCCTAGACATCCAGTTGATATTGGTCGGCAACGGGCAGGTTTACGACGAGTATTGCCGCGTTGGTGTACCGGATTTTGTACGCCTGGCCGGTTTCAGCGAAAATTCGGTGGGCTATTACGCCGCGGCGGACATGGGAATCATGTTGACTAAATTTAAATCAGAAAGCTTTCCCTTGACGATCGTCGATTGCCTGTTTGCCGGAAAACCGTACATTGCGACCGATGTCGGTGAGATCAGGAACATGCTGTCGAACGGGGACGAGGTCGCAGGGGCTGTGCTGGAACTGAACGACTGGGAAGTACCAGTCCAGGAAACCGCCAATATCATTGTCAAGTTTGCCTCGCGTGCTGAGGATTATCTTGATGCAAAGGATCGGGTCAGCGAGATTGTGCAGCGGTATCGCATCGATGTCGTAGCTGCGCAATATGTCGAGCTTTTCGCAGCCGGACGCGATGGCGGCCGCCTTGGTGACAGGATCGGCACCAATTGATGGCCATGTTCAATGAGGGGACCACACGGTGCAGCAGCCAAGTCTAGCGAGCATCAGGCGATTGGTCAGAGTACCGTTAGGCGCCATGGCACTGTTGTCGAGCCTATTGAAGGCTATAGGACCGGCTCGAAAATTCTATGAGGGATCATGGCGGCTCGCCACAATCCGAATCTTTGGTGTGTTCAAACGCGAGGGACTGGGTGGGATCGTTCGCCGGGCGCAAATCCTGACTGGCCGGATTGGCCATAACTCCACTCTTTCCCACGCTGCCATCTACGGCCCGCTACCGCCGCATAACCCAGATTTTCTGCCGCTCGTATCCGTAATCGTGCCAAACTACAATCATGCGCCCTATCTGTCCGAACGACTCGACTGCATCTACGGCCAGACCTACGGCAATGTCCAGATCATCTTACTGGATGATTGCTCAACGGACGAGAGCACCTCGATTCTCAGCGACTATGCCACGCGCTATCCCGAGACCACCATACGCAGCTTTAATTGTGCTAATTCCGGGGGCGTATTCAACCAGTGGCGCAAGGGGCTGGAATTGGCTACCGGGGAACTGATATGGATAGCGGAGAGCGACGATTATTGCGCGGCGAATTTTGTCGAAGAGTTGGTCAGGGCGTTTCAGAATCCCGCCGTGATGCTGGCTTTCTCCCGAAGTGAGTTCGTCCGGGGTAAGATCTCCGAGGCCGTCTGGTCGACTAAGCATTATATGTCCGATCTAGGACTCGACATATGGGACACCTCCTTTGTACGGTCGGCGCACGAGCTGGTTAATTCAGGTTGGGCGGTCAAAAACCTTATTCCTAATGTCAGTTCTGCGCTGTTCCGCCACCCGGGGCAACTGGGGCTCTTCAAGGACCCCGAGTGGCTTGGCTTGCGCCTGTGCGGCGACTGGATCTTCTACCTGACTATCATGCGTGGCGGCCTGGTCGCCTACAGCCCTGAAACGATTAATTACTACCGCCAACACGAGACCAATACGTCCACCAATGCACAGCTGACGGACCTGTACTATCAGGAGCACGAGGCGGTCTTATCGCGGCTGACCAGTCTCTATCGTGTTAATCGCGCAGCTCTGGACAATCAGGAGCGCCACCTCTATCGGCATTGGTGCAGCCAGAGAGGCGATGACCGCAAGGCGGAGTTCGCGAACTTATACAATCCCGACCGTGCGCTGAATGATAACAAGCGACTGCCGAATGTTGTCATGGCTGTCTATGCGCTTTCGGCTGGTGGTGGCGAGACACTTCCGATCATGTTAGCAAATCTGCTCAAGGAGCGGGGCTATGCTGTAACTCTACTCAATTGCAGTGAGCAGCCCACAGAACCGGGCGTTCGTAGTATGCTGTTACCCACCATTCCGCTGCTGCAGCTGGATCGGCTGCAACTCGCGGCGGCCGCGCTGCCGAATATGGGCATCGAAATCGTTCATTCCCACCATGCCTGGGTAGATGTGTCCCTCGCCACTTTACTGCTCGCCTACCCCGACATAAGGCAGGTGGTAAGCATGCATGGCATGTACGAAATGATGACAGAGGCTCAATTAGACGGGCTCATGCCCGTATTGCGCCGGCGGATCAATCAGTTTGTCTATACTGCGGAAAAAAATCGCACGGTATTTTCGGCCGATTTTCAGTTTGAGAAGGGCTTTCGCAAGATCAGCAATGCGCTTCCTGCTAAACCCATCCAACCAATAACCCGGGCGGAGCTGGGCATACCGGATAACGATTTCGTCCTTTGCTGTGTTGCCAGAGCAATACCAGAGAAAGGCTGGCGGGAGTCCATTGAGGCAGTCAAACGGGTCAATCTCCGCTCCCCCCGGAAAGTGCACTTGCTACTCATCGGTGATGGGCCCGAAGCCGATGAGCTAAGGCTGTCGCATGCCAACGCATTTGTGCATTTCCTGGGTTTCAAGTCTAATATCCGGGACTATTTTGCAGCGGCGGACATTGGCTTGCTGCCCTCGCGTTTTAAGGGCGAGAGTGCTCCCCTAGTGCTTATCGACTGCTTGCTTGCAGGCAAGCCATTGTTGGCCAGCGACATCGGAGAAATCCGCCACATGTTGGATACAGAAAACGGACCTGCTGGGAGCTTGTTCACATTAAAAAACTGGCAGATAGATGTCCCGGTTTTGGGCGACTTAATTCACCGGTTGGCGAATGATGCCACATTCTACGAAATGCTGCTGGCGCGCGTACCGGCGGCCTCACAGAGGTTTGAAACATCGGTGATGGTTGATAAATATGAAGACACTTATCGTGATGCAATGCGGCGCTCAGATGCCGGTTCTGTCCAGGTCGAAGTTCAGGGGGCGCGCACGTGAGTGAGGCGGGTGGAGCGTCACAGCGGCACTTGGTACTTGGCGGGCGCGGGTTTATTGGCGGGCATCTAGTCGATGCCTTGTTAACGGATGGTCAGTACGTCCGTTGCCTCTATCGTCCTATTCGAGGCGAGCAGGGCTCGGCGCTACGTCAACATCCGAACCTTGAAATTTATGAGGGCGACTTCACTAATGAAAGGGATGTGGCCCGTGCTCTCAAAGATTGTGACATCTGTTATCATCTCATCTCGACCACGCTGCCCAAATCCTCTAACGAGGATCCGGCCTTCGACGTCGAAAGCAATTTGCTGAGCACCATTCGCCTGCTGCAGCACGGCGTCAGGAGCGGGCTAAAAAAAGTAGTGTTCGTGTCATCTGGGGGCACAGTCTATGGCGTGCCGCAGCAACCGCTGATCAGCGAGGATCATCCGACCAACCCGATCGCATCCTATGGCATTACCAAGCTAGCCATTGAGAAGTACTTGCAACTGTTCCAGCAGCTCCACGGCCTCGACTATGTCGTGCTGAGACTTGCCAATCCCTTCGGTCAGGGGCAGCGGGTATCGGCCACCCAGGGAGCGATCGCCGTCTTTATCGGCAAGATACTGCGCGGCGAGGCGCTCGAAATCTGGGGCGATGGCTCAGTGGTGCGGGACTATGTTTACATACAGGACGTTGTCGAGGCACTGCTCGCCGCCGCCCGTAGCACCAGCTCCGAACGCATTTTCAATATCGGATCTGGCGTCGGTCACAGCTTGAACGAGGTCATCAGTTCTATAGAGGCGGCCACCGGGATGCAGGCAGCGCGCCAGTACCAGTCCAGCCGGTCATTCGATGTTCCCCGTAGCGTGCTCGATATCGAAAGGGCACGGCGCGTTCTCGGGTGGACCCCGAAAGTCTCTTTCGATCGAGGAGTCCACCATTTTGCCACTTGGCTTTTGGATCGTCCACACGAATGGTGACGCCAACGCTGCGGCTAAGAAGGCTATGATTAGGAAAAATCCTGGCCCTGACACAGAAGGTCGGCCTGTCCGCTCGATTAGTTAGCGATATAGGCGAAAGGTCGTAAGCGTCCGGTAATGCTTGCGATTACCCACATCTAAGCGTGGCGGCGATTTCTGTTCCGAGGCGAATATCGGTCAGTCGCCGGAGGCCCCGCCAGACAACCGTATCTCCGGGTGGTGGATCTGATGCTCTTGCAAGGTAACAACCCAATCGAGCGGGCTTGGCGAGATAGAATGCGGATTTCACTAAATTGGGACAGCGGTTTCATAAAGTCGCGGACAACGGATGCGATCGAGTTCCGGTTGCCTTATTGCGTAAGCGGTGAACCCAGGCCGTTATTTTTGGAAGTTCCACGGCATGAGAGCCTCGATATCGCTGGCTGGCCATCCGGCCGCGATGCGTTCGAGAGTTTGTGTCAGCCATGCGAGCGGAGTATCCCTCCGGCGTGGACGGCCTTGCGGGAATTTGCCGAGAAGGTGATTTTGCGCTCTTGAGAGTGGATTTAAGAGCGCAATGAGGAACTATGGCACAGGCAATTTTGCTGACGGGTCAAGAACGGCGGCGTCGTTGGTCACCGGATGATCGACAGGAAATTCTGGATGCGGCATTTGCACCGGGGGCAAATGTCTCGGAGGTAGCGCGTCGCTTTGATGTTTCGACGGGGCTGCTCTACACGTGGC